>CAMDHO010000023.1 GCA_945898205.1 Chlamydia trachomatis
GCCTCTCTAGCAACACGTGTAGGGATGTCTGCTGAAGCTCAGATTATTGCTTCAACGCTTCTAGTAGCTACATCTGTAGCGCTAAGCGCTACTTCATCCGCATTGTCTTATGAGCAAGGGATGCTTCAACTTGCTATAAATGATTTAGATTATGATTATTCGGAACTTATGGCAGAAATGGAACTAAACAACGCAACATCAGAACGGTTGTCAGACCTCACAGATGTAGCAAATAGTGTATATAATGCTGAAATTAGTTCATTAGGGGATTCTCTAAATTCGTTATTATCAGAAACTGCTAAGCTTAACAGATCATCCATAACATACGCTTAAACATTGTTAAGTATTTTATTGAATAATTAGTTAATAAATGATATAATAAATATTACAATCGAGTTTTGTTTTTAAAAAAATAAACAAAAGGAAAATCATGAATTCTAGAGAATCAACTGTTGATTGCGCACCTGTGATGGCCTGTCCTAGCCAAGCAGATCCTTCTGAAGCAAAAAAAGCCATTCCTCTAGAAACTAAAGCCTCGACTGAGTCGACGGGGCCCCTCTTAGGGGCTTTGGCGGCTTTGTCGAGCCTAACTACTATTGTTGAGGAACCAGTACCTCCTGCCGAGGAAGAACCAGTACCTCCTGCCGAGGAAGAAGCAGACACATCTAATCCATATACATCAAGAAATTGTGGTATAGGAGGAAGTTTTATAGGTTCTATTATAGATGGAATCATAGAGCAACAAAAATCTTTAATGAACATTACGCTAAATGCGTTATATCAATTTGGTTTAAATAATGAGGCAGCAAGCGATTGTACCCTAGCCGACTATAATGCGTCCATGGATGCAGCAGAGGACAGTTATAATTCTGGTTACAAGCAGGCTATGGAACTCTTTACATCCTGCGCTACTTCTGGATTTTCTGCACTAACTACAGCAGGGACGCTAGCTAATTCACACATCCGTGGTTCTATGAGAGCGGGTGCAGACCAAGCTGCTGACGGAGCCTTAACTGCGAAATATCTTAACTCTCCTAAAGATACAGAGAAGGCTCGTCACGTCACCAAAGTGGGAGATGATGGGTTAGACGAAAAATATAATGACTATAAAACTGCATACAAGGCTCATCTTCAAGACCCAACCAACAAACCAGCACCTGCTGAAAATGTTGTACCGGGGAACCGCGTCGAATATGAGAAAGCGGAACTTGAAGCTCATAAAGAGGCTTATAAAGAGCATCTTGATGATCCGAGTAATGCGAGTAAGCCGAGTCCAGTAATGAAAAAGAATGTTGATGGTACAGAGAATGTTAATTATAAGACGGCACAAGACGAGGTTCTAGAGGAACATAAAATAAACGCTTTCCAAAAAGATATAGAAGCTCTTGGTTGCATTTCAGATGGAACTAAAAATAAGTACGCTAGTTCCAAAGGTGATATAGAGGATGAAAATGTGGGGCCTGTGCAGAAGGGCTTCGAAAAAATTGGGTTCAGCAAGAGAGGAAAACAAGAATATAATGCAGACGATAAATGCGCTCGGGCTGCTATTGAAAGGATTAAAGCTGGTGATGCTAAAAAATTGGTCGAAACTAAAAAACGGGTAGATGACTACAGGGACCAGGGAATGCAAAGGGTTCATAGTGCTAATCAAGAATTGACTCAGTTTACAAATCTAGTACAAGAAATATCAAAAGCTACAGAAAATGGTGTAAATGGAGCGTTAAAGATAGAGGAAATAGAATATAGAAGAGCTGCTGATGAAGCCAGTGCCTTAGCTAAATTATATGGATCATCGGCTAGCAACCTGAATTCTATAGCAAATAGTTGGACGGGGTTAGCAAATACGATGTTTAACCAGTCTATATCTAACACGTCTAGTTCAATGGACGCAGCTAGAAGAGCTTCAACTAAAAACTAAACAAATTCTCTAAAGCCTCCCTTGTTAAAAAACAGGGGAGGCTTTTTTATTTTTCATGAGTTAAATAATAGTTTTCTTCAGGCATCGGAATCGGTTTTAATATAGGAGATTGATCGACTTGTAAATGATCAACCGAAAAAATTTTAGATTCTAAAGTTTCTTGATTAATTAAACTTACCGAAAAAGAATCTTTAAACTCATCTGCTTCAACAAAAAAAACGCGATTCATTATAGTGTAGGGAGCTATTATTTCTTCTTTAATCGATTTAACAAAAAGGTCTTTTTTAATTTTCTGAAAGTTTTGAAGAGATTTGATTTCATGCATTATACTGGGAATTGAAAAGGGCCAAAAAATAAATCCAGCAATTTTTAAACCTATCGCCGTTGGAATAGTAGCCCGTTTAGTCGCAGAGGCAATTTTATCGGAGTTAATAACTGGTAAGGAAATAGATTCAGCATTAATGAGGTAAGGATCCGATGATTGGTTTTCAATACTGATTTGCACAGGTTTATAACCTAATTTCAGAAAGTCATTTTTTAAATATTTTTCACTTTCTTCCCCAGTCAAAGGTTTTACTGAAATAGAAAGTGAAGGTTCTTCAGAAAACAGTTCGTTTCCTGTAATAAGAATGGGTAAGGCTCCAAAAGATGGGAAGTCTGCACGTCCAACAAGTAAAACTAAAGAGGCTATAACTAAACACGAAAAAATAATTATTTTTTTAAGCTTTCGTTTCATTTAAACTCCGAAAATTACCAAGCTCAAATTATACAACCGATATTTAATTAAATAAAATAGACTTAATTATTTTAATTAGAGGCGAAAGACTCTTTTAGTTTAGATACACTGCGAAGTAGCGCTATCATATGCGGAATTGCCATAAAACAAAGTAGTATGTCTACCAAGGACCAAACCATTTTAGCATCCCCCAACGCCCCAAAAAAAATCATAGATATAGTAGCTGTCAAATAATAAGTCCTATTTTTATTTTGACTTAGATATCCAAAGCATTGACTTCCATTAAAGCTATTTCCTAAAATAGTCCCAAATCCAAATAAAAGAGACATCAGTGCTAAAACAATAACTCCCGCTACCGAAAAGTACTGTTGATAAGAGGCTGTAACCACACTTATTCCTAAAGGAAGAGAAGGGTCTTGCCAAGTTTGTGTGATCAAAGCTACAAAACCAGATAAAAAGGCAAGCCCCCCTGCGCTAAAGGTCGAAAGCATTGCTAAAGCCCCTTGAGCCCTAGGGTCTGAAGTTTCAGCCATAGAGTGCGGAATAGTTTGAGTTCCTAGGCCTGCTTCTGTGGTTTGAACCCCTTTAAATACACCCCATCTTAAAGCAGAAACAACCCCACCTACTAACGATCCACTTGCCAAAGAATAGGGATTAAATGCGGAATAGAAAATATCGTAAAATACGCGACCTAACTGATCTAAATTAGATCCTATGATCCAAAAACTAAATCCCACGTATAAAATGAACATAACAGGGACCAGCTTAGCAGAAAAAGACCCAATCGTACGCACCCCACCTAATAAAGCTATGCAGATAAGAATTGAAATTCCAATTCCTGAATATAGAGGAGAAATTTGAAGGGTTCCAAGAGAAGGAGAGCTTAAAATAGCCGCTAGCTGGTTGGCTTGCGCCGCAGACCAGACTGTTAATAGGATTAAACAGCAAAAAGCATACCACTTAGCAGCGTTAATGGAGAGGATTTGCTCTAAATATTGCATAGGGCCTCCCATAATTTGTCCATTAGGCAGTTTTTTTCGATATTGGACGCTTAAATGGACCTCTAAATAGGTTGCTGCGCTCCCAAAAAAGGCTGTTAGCAAGAAACCAAGCAGAGCACCAGGGCCTCCTAGTTGAATCGCGATAACAGGCCCTACAATAGTCGAAATACCGATTGTGGTCGACATCGCAGTAAAAAGAGCCTTAAAAGGAGTGAATCTATGCTGACTTTTTGCTAGTTTTTTTTCAGAAAACGAATTTTTAAGATATCTAAGAAGAAACGGAAACAAGCGAATTTGAACAAAACGCGTTTTAATAGTCAAGTAAACGCTTGAACCTAAAAGGAATAAACAAACTGCAAATAAAACTTGATCCGCAATTTGCTTAATGGCCGTTTCTATCATATAAGAGTCCCTTAGGTAAAATCCCATCAATAATTACATTTTCAAGAGTTTTATAACAGGACAAATGGAACCGGACTCTATACACCAGCAGTTGTGGGTGACTTCACTTTCCCTGGAGAAATAAGAATTAAAAAAAAATATTCATCTTGCTCTATGAAAATGTTTTAGAAAGATCTTTCTACATCCCATTCATTTGACATGTCACTAGTTTCTTTCTTAAGCTCTAATCCAGGTTCCGCTCTCTATATTTTCTTGCTCAAAAAAAGAATTGTTTTATAATATTCTTATTATTAACGACTTGCGCAGATACTGCAACTCCAGAAAGACAGACATGCTAGAGAGTTTTTTGAAAATAAAGTTTTCAAGTCTGCGTGCCCTGTTAATTGCGATTAATATGCAATTAACAGGATCGTAATTAATATGTGCATTTTTTTTTGAAGTAGTTTTTTTACATACCCCAGACATCTACTAGTTTTTCTTGAACAGTTTCTTTTTTATGAAAGATTTTTTCATCCCAACTTTTAGATGAATCTCGATCAAAAATAATCAAAGGCCCCTCTCCTCCTGATTTGTTAATATAGCTTGCAAGTTGAGCTTGCTAGTGTTGTCCTAAACTATTTTTAGCTCTAGAACGAAACGTTGTGTTTTCCAACTGATAAAAAGATCTATTTTTTGGCTGTATAGGGCGTATTCTCTAGATACTGAGCCTCCACCATTGGCCATTAAAAGAAGTTGAGGGGCTGATTCGTGATAGTCGAACCCTTTAAGCCACGCTCCTGAATTTTCTCTGAAAAATTGACTGAAAGCTTCGAGGAGTTTATCCATTAGTATGAGACCTCAAGCGATCACTTCTTGATAGATAGGATTGGCTATTTTATAGCTGCCTTGGGCTAAGAGTCCTAAATCTCGAACATATTACACATCATAAAGAGAAAAGTTAGCGATGTCTTTGCCCCCCCCTAATGATCGCATCGACAATGGCGCCTAGTCGAGGTTCTGGCAGTTTTTCTAGTAGGGCATCGATATGTCTATCACATCGTTTGATGAGAGAGTCTCGAGCTTTTTTCATTACATCCCATCTAATGGGAACCTTTCGATCTTCAACATCTCGAAAGCAAGCTTGATAAGCTAATGCATTCACTAGCCAAGGTTGCCCTTGAGTTTGTTCAAATGCATAGTTAATAGCCTCCTCGGTAAAAAGCTGTTTTGTTTCTTTAGCGTGCTGCTCATAAAGTGTTTTTACAGCTTTTTTTGTAAAATCAGCGAGTCTAGGGGGCTCTGCTTTAATATTAAAGGGGCTATAGAGAACTCCAAGTTCTTCTTGCTGTTTTGTTTTTATTTTATAATCTCGAAGATCTCTAACAGCTACTAAACAAATCGTCTGGGGAAAATGTTCGGGACGTGTTGTGTAACTTCTACGAAACTGTGCGAGCATAGCGATTAATGATTCTCTGGCTAGTACATCAAATTCATCAAAGAAAAGAACTAAAGGTTTTTTTGGATTTACTTCTGCCCAAAATCGTAAAAAATCATAAACTCCGGTTTCCTCCTAGTCTTTTTTGCTGATGATGTTTTTAAGATAATCTTGCTTGTTGCTCTAGAGCTAAGCAAAGCGCAATCTTGTCTTTAAATTGCTTAAGAATAATTTAAACCGCTCTAGGAATGTCATTGACAGCCATAAGATAAGGTAAAGAGCTCTATATTTTTTGTCTTGGAGCATGAAGAACGAAATAGTATTCTTTTTCAATAAAACTTGTTATGAGTTGCCAGTCAATAACTCTTTTTTTTATAAAATAAAAATTATCCTAACATCCGACTGTTATCATGAAAACACTCAAAATTCGAGTGTAAATATAGTCGCACAAGAAGGCAAAGGCCCCTTCCTGTCTTAGCATGACTTTGATTCGGAACTCTTTGCTGAATTGACCCAAATTCCAATCGAAAGGCTTCTGTTAGCGCCTTCCTTACAAAAAGAACAGTTGCAGTTTCTTTGAATTTTTTTCTATATAAGCAGAAATAGAAATTAAAAATCATCAAAAATAAAGTCGAAGTCGAATAGTTGTTCCGTCATTTCAAACTCTTCGATCATTGATCGAACAGTGGCTATAACACTGATTTTTTTCTCTTCTTTTACAATTCCATTATAAATCTTTAGTTGCTGATCTATATCTTGTTGGATTTTACCTAGGCAGTCGTCCCCACTTTTCCAGTAGTAATGGGTGTACGAATATAAACAATTGTATTTATATTGATAAGGAATACTGTTCAGTTCCGATTGAAGCATTTCAATTTGACTTTGCAAAAGCTGGTTGTATATTTTGAACTGCTCATCAGTACGTGCTTTTTTTAAAGAATCGGAAATATTTAAAGTTTCAATTTCAAGAGCTAAAATCGTATGGAGATCGCCGGCTTCATAAGCCACTGTAAGTTTCTTCATAAGAACTTCTTTTTCTAGCTTAATAATAGGGTTTTGCTCTAAATCCGGATGAAAAACCTTCGCTAACTGCTTATAAATCATACTGATCTCTTTTTTTTGCAAAGCTGCTTTTTCTAACGCCTTTTCCTCTTTTTCTATTTGCTTTTTATTTTTTGTATGAATATTTTCTTTTTTTTCTTGTCCGGCAAATGCATTTTGATCTTCAATGGAAGCGAATAATTTAGCTAAAATCTCTTCTTGAGAACCTTCCATTTTTATATCACTTAAATCTAAATCTAGACCTTGCTGTTTAAATAAACCTTCCATTTGATCTTTAAATTCTTCAAATTCAGAGGATTGTTCTTCTTTATAGGAAGACCCTCTAGTTTTTTTATATATTTGAGAAAGTTCTTCATCAAGCTCTATAGCGGGACCTGTTAGGTTAGCAGATTTTTCAAATAAATTGATGATCAAAGAGTTTAACGTATCTCTTTTGGACTTGCTGAAGTTTTTTTTGTCGCTAAGATAAGGAGCTATGACTTTAATAACTTGTTTTGTAAGCTCCGCAAGAGACAGTTCTCTGGAAACAATTTCTTTTACATAAATGTCTAAATGCTTATCCAAGGCCTTAGCGCATGCCAGACACTCTTTTTGTAGCGTTTCTATTCTTTTTTTACGAACATTAAATGTTTTCTGCAAAGGGTTTAAAAGAGGCTTCTTCTTCTCATTTTTAGTAATTAAACCGTTTTTCATGACATTTATCCTTATATCTTCTCAAATCAGTAGGTTGCTCAATTGATGATTTGGATTTTATTTCTAACAGTATATATCTCCCCATTTCTCAGCAAAAATGGCTATCCGACCCTAAATAGGGTATCAAAACAATAGGAAAAATTCAATGGATATTTTTTTCTTTCAGCGATTCATTTGAAGTGGATTTTTTAATAAGAACTTAATCCCACTTTGAAACAACATTAATAATTGACAACTTTTGCAGCTTAATTGCATTTGAGGCTTTTTCCAAATATAAAAGCAGAAAAAAGTCAAAAAGCCTCCTATAATTAAGATAATTTCCTCGAAGGAAAGCATGTCAAAAAACGAAAGATTATTTAATAGAGTCGGCGCAACTGATCCTGAAAAACACTATTTTTCCCTTTACTCTTCACTGCAAAGCGGAATATTTAGTTTTGTCCGATTTTTTTTTGGAAAACATCAAAACCTTATATAATAAATTTTCACCAATGAGGCATTGGAAAGAGCAGGGCGATAGCTCTAGCTGATCAAATGATTTAATAAAAAAATAAACTAAACGTTTACAGGCGCGCGCTGTTTTTTATTATTCGATCTTGATCTGTAATAGTTGCCATCAATGCGTTAATGACTGCTGCAGTGGCTTCTATAGATTTTGCAGAAGATTCTATTTGCGTTTTCAAGTGGATTTCGGATTGAACGAGTTCTTCTATTTTTAATTCCTGAATAGAAAGCTTAGATTTAAGGTTTTTAATAAGACTAAGAGACTCACTTTCCATGATTTTAAGACTAGTAATATCTTCTTGTGATTTGATTAAATCATCTTTTAAAGCACGGTTCATTTTAAGCATTTCTGCAGCTTCAGCTTGTAAGCTCTCTCGATTTAGTTTAGTTTCTCCGAGGTCTTCAATCAAAGTTTTAATAAGGACGGATTCTCCCTTTTCTTTTGTGACACCTTCTCGAAAACCTTCTTTATACCCTTTTATAGTCTCCGAGGCTCCAAGATCTAACCAAGCAATATAATTAGTAACTCCAAATAAAACAGAACATCCTATCAAGCCTGGTTTTTGAGAAAGAATACCAGAAGCAATCCCTATAATGGATAACGAGCTTGACATTGTTATAATAGTAGTTTTGACAGAAGGTGAAAGGACTGTAGTTAAGGCGATTGGAAGGGCGTATATAGCTTTTAACATAGGATGTATCCTTATTTTCTTAATTTTCGATCTTCTAAAAATTGTAGCCCTTTGGCTGTTATTTCATTTAAACTCTGTATACTTGATTCTAAATCTCTAACATCTTTTTCTTCAGATTTCGCTAAATCTATAACCTTAGTTTCTATAAAACCTATTTGATCCATTGCGGCATTTAATATACCTTCTGAAGCCTCCGTGTCGATTCTTATCCTAGATAAATCTAGAGCTTCAGATCTGATAATGGCCTCATTTTGTAAAATAGAAGCTCTCCCTTCTTCTAACAATCGAGTTTGACGTGTGGTTAAATCTTCTATTTGGTCCATTACATCAGCAGCTACACCTAAAGCTTCTATATTTTGATCGCTGATATCTTGATATTCTTGAACATCTCCCGGATTTGCAATGAATTCATCTTTTCTAAGGAAATAAGAAAGAACATACATTGTAATAAGACCAACTCCTGCAACCCCCGCAGTAAATTGCCATCTATGAAGTCCATACTCCCCTACGGCAAGGCCGGTTAAGGCTGTCTTGTAAATCAATGCAGGCCAATATTGTTTTAAGTAAGAACGACATGGATTTGTAGGCTGGTTTTGAACAGGTCTCAGATTATGTAAAGGTAACATATTACTCTATGGTGTTTAAAATAAAGAAGTGATCTTATTTTTATTTTAAATATAAGTAAAGCTTTTTTTAAGAATTCTTTACATAAAGAAAGATGTCGGTCTTTCCCCAGGGGTATGTTGACTCCCAAGAAGATAGAAGACTAAACGAATTGGAATATTCCGTTATTGGAAAACTGACTGTTATTAGTTTAGAGCCGGATAGGATTTTTTCTAGATGAGATATAGACGCTATTAGATCTTCTTCTTCCATACAAATAGCATAAAAATAAAAAAAAGAACCGAGGGTTAGATTGAAAGATCCGATTTCTTCACAAAAAATTTTAGGTGGTTTTATATGTGATTGGCTCGCTAATAGGAGTGAAATCTCCTGAGCCTTTTTACAGAAAACAGGAACTCGTTCTATTCCTATCGAGTTACAACCCCATATCGTTGTTGCAAAAAAGACACCTCGACCTCTTCCGCATCCTAGATCTACAAAGCAATCATTACGACTAAGACCTCCATTTTGAAACATTTGATGAAATACCGTCAGAGGAGTCTCTCCGTAGAAGTCAAGAGAAGATAACCCTCTTGATTTAGCGTATTTTCTATAAATGGAATAAGAACTTTTTAGGTAATATAGTTTTTTTAATAACTGATCCGCAGCTTTAAATGCGGTCTTTTTATAAAAAAGCCTCCTCACTTTTCTTTCCTCCATAAAGCTAAACAAAATCACTCGAGGAAAAATCCAAAATGTCAGGAAAAAAAATTCAATAAAGTATTTCATTTAATTGACGGCGTGGACACCTCGTCCTTTAGTGAGAAGAGGGAACGCCGCTCCTTTGTTGTTAATCTACTAATAGCCTTGCCCGTTTTTCTGATGTTGGCATCAGAGGTTTTTTGCGCCTATCTAAAACAGATAGTGGCTTACGGGTCTTGTTAGGTCACCTTTCCCTGATCTTCCCCTGACAAAGCTTATAAGCGCAGCATAGTTGCCTATGCTGCGTCTGGTCAACCTGGCTCTTTCTAGCTCCTCCATTCAGGAAGGGGTTGTTGACTGTTTTTCTAAAAAAAGAGATAGTGGAGCAGTAGGATCTTCTGTAAATTGGATAGGACCTGGAAAGCTATAATGATCCTCAACTCTCCAAGCAGCTCTTTGCTTTGAAAAAAACTGAAAGGCTTTTCCTTCTAAATCAACAAGAGCTTTTTCTATGACAGGTTTTAACTTGCCATTACGCATTTCTAAATGCAGTAAAGCAGTCAGAGGAACGGCTCCTAAGCTCCAATTTTCAACAGGTTCATGTAGATTTGAGACAAATCCCATGTATCCAGAGAGATTGCAAGAAATTGTTAACAAAGCAACCTGGCCTAATGTATAACAATAACTAGCGTCAAAATTGGAAGGAAATGCTGATCTTCCTTCATATCCAAAAAAATGGGTCAGAGGATGAAATGAAATATTTGTATATTTTTTCATTTCATTAGAAACCATTTCAGAGAGAAGCCTGTCTGTTTCAATTAAAGAAACCTGCACATTTCCATGAGGATCCCTAACTAAAAGCAACTGCTTTTGAATTGCCGGGGGAATTAAAAAAAAGCAGTCACGAGAAGCGCTTGTTAACTTTAACTTAATATCTTCCATTGAAAGATTAGTCTCTTGAGAAAGAATGTAATTGAGTTCTTGAATGAGCATTGCTAGATCTGGAATCCATTCTATAAGTCCTTCAGGAATCAAAATGACTCCATATGATTTGCCCTTAGAGGATCTTTCTACTACTAGATTGCAAAGATCTTCTACAATCTGCTTGAGAGTTGTTTTTTTTTCGAAAACTTCTTCGGATATGAGAGTGAGATTAGGGTGTGTTAAAAGAGCGCATTCTAAAGCTATATGAGAAGCTGTTCTTCCCATTAGACGAACAAAGTGATAATACTTTTTTGCAGAAAGAGCATCTCTAGCTAAATTACCAATTAAGTCTGCGTAGACTCTAGAGGCAGTATCAAACCCAAAGGAAACAGGGACGAAAGAATTTTTCAAGTCCCCGTCAATTGTTTTAGGAACACCTACAACAGAAGTGGCGCATTGGTTTTGATAAAAATATTCAGCTAAAAGAGCTGCATTGGTATTTGAATCATCGCCGCCAATAATAACAAGACCGTCTAACTTGAGTGTTGCGCACGTTTTTAGAGCCTTTTGAAATTGCTCTTTAGTTTCTATTTTAGTTCGGCCAGATCCTAGTAGGTCAAAGCCGCCTGTATTTCGAAAAGAACCAACGTCATCTTCAGAGAGGATTTTATATTTTTCAAAAATGATTCCAGAAGGACCTTCTAAAAAACCAATTAGTTGCCCCCCCGCTCCCATTTTTTGTAAACCATCCCAAAGTCCCGATATGACATTATGACCGCCGGGAGCTTGCCCTCCAGAAAATACAACGCCGATCTTTAAAGAGCGTTTTTTGCTCGTAGGGTTTTTTGTTGTTTTTACAAGAGGCAGTGTGGATCCATAAGGAAATAGAGCAGTAATCTCTTCAGACCTTAGCAAACCCCCTTCAAAAGGCTCTAAAGACAAGAGGCTTAAGTCTGCAAGGCAGGTGGGGATTTTAGGAGAAAATTTGATTCTACTCGACTCTAAAGAACTTCGGTTAGATTGCATAAAAAACCTTAGGCAGTAAAAAATAAGATCCCAAGGTATAAAATTTTCTAGTTTTTTTTACCAGAAGATTAACACTCTGGGATAGCTACATTCACATGGACAGCAAGGCCACCTTCAGCGGTTTCCTTGTAAATATTATTCATATCCTTTCCAGTTTGATGCATTGTAGCTATAACCTGATCTAAAGAAACTTTATAACCTGATTTGTTTTTCAAAGCTAAGCGAGCTGCGTTAATTGCTTTAATAGCCCCCATTGTGTTCCTTTCGATACACGGAATTTGGACAAGTCCCCCAATCGGATCGCAAGTAAGCCCTAAATTGTGCTCCATTCCTATTTCAGCAGCATTTTCAGTTTGATAAGGAGTTCCTTCTAATGCGGCAACAAGCCCACCCGCAGCCATTGAACACGCAACTCCCACTTCACCTTGACAACCCATTTCAGCAGCAGATAAGGAAGCTCCTTTTTTATATAGAATTCCAATGGCCGCAGCCGTTAAAAAGAATCTATAAATGCCTTCTTTTGAAGACTTAGGCGTAAAGCGTTCGTAATAATGAACTACAGCCGGAATAATGCCAGAGGCTCCGTTAGTTGGTGCTGTAACAACTTTTCCGCCAGCTGCATTTTCTTCATTAACAGCTAAAGCAAACAAGCTAACCCAATCAAAGATCTCCGAAGGATCTTCGATCTTATCTTTTTGAGATAGTTCTTGATGAAGATTAAAAGCTCTTCTAGCTACATTGAGCCCCCCAGGAAGAATCCCCTCTTGTTCACAGCCTCTTTGCACGCAGCCTTTCATTACTTCCCAAATATGCCAAATTCCATCATAAATTTCTTTTTCTGTGCGCCAAGATTTTTCATTTTCAAACATGATTTCACTGATAGAAAGCCCTGTTTGTTTACAAAACTCAAGAAGTTGATTGCCTGTATTAAAAGGATAGGGAATTTCTATAGAACTTTCGTTGGTTTTTTTTTCAGTAGAAAAGGCGTCTTCATGATCGACAACAAAACCGCCGCCAACAGAATAAAAAGTTTTAGATAAAATCTCATTGCCAGATTTATCAAAAGCTTTACATTTCATGGCATTGGAATGGAAAGGAAGTCTTTTGCCTTTTGAGAAGATAAGATCTTTTTCCACAGAAAAAACAATAGAGTGAGATCCTAAAAGATTTAAGGTGTTTTCTTTTTTAACCCGCGCAATTTTACTTGCTACGCTATTAGGATCGGTTTCCTCAGGCTTTTCACCTTCTAATCCAAGTAATATGGCAATGTCTGTGGCATGACCGTGTCCGGTAAGAGCCAAAGATCCGAAAAGTTCAACAGAAATATGAGCTACAGACTGTAGAAATCCCATACTATCTACTAAAGATATAAATTGGTATGCAGCTCTCATAGGACCTACGGTATGGGAACTAGACGGGCCTATTCCTATAGAAAATAATTGAAAAAGACTTAAGGGAGTAAAGTTTTCTTTAGATCTATCCATTTTCAGATTTCCTAGCAAATGTTTAAGCTGTATTTTATAGTAATTTTAATAAAAAATCAATCGAATATTTGTTTTTTACAAGCAAAGATTTTGAATGAAATAAAAAAATAGCGCAAGTTAAAAAACTAAATCAACTAAATTGTCCCCATCTCTTTTCAGGTGACAGGCTGCATCAGGCTAACTTCCGATCAGCCAAGAATAGCGTTCAGCACTTAATAAGTAATTATTTAAAATAAATAAATTAATATAATTATGTAATAATTTTTTTTATTAAAAAGCGTAAATAATGCAAGTCTATTTCGCTTTGCTTTTCTAATTAAAAGCTCTGAATAAAATATATTACAACCCAACTCTGCCTGAAAGTCGTTGCTGTTTATTAAAAATCGATTTAGAATGGCTCGATTATCATTATTCTATATGAGATACATCATGCAACCTAAATTCATCTTTATGAGCGGAGGAGTTGTTTCCTCTCTAGGAAAAGGACTGACTTCTGCAGCTATTGCTACGATTTTAGAAAGTCGCGGACTGAAAGTGGCTATGTTAAAATTAGATCCTTATTTAAATGTTGACCCAGGGACTATGAACCCCTTCCAGCACGGAGAAGTCTATGTAACAGATGATGGGGCAGAAACTGATCTTGATCTTGGCCACTATTTTAGATTTACAAAAGCGCATCTTTCTAAACACTCGAATGCTACAGCAGGACAAATTTATGACACTGTTATTAAAAAAGAAAGAAGGGGCGATTATTTAGGGAAAACAGTGCAAGTGATCCCTCATGTTACCGATGAAATCAAACAAAGAATTTTACAAGTATCTAAAATAGAGTCAGGAATAGAGGTTGTATTAGTGGAAATCGGTGGCACGGTAGGGGACATCGAATCACTTCCTTTTTTTGAAGCTATTAGACAATTTCGTCAGGAAAGAATTAAAGATTGCATCCATATTCACCTTACATATGTCCCCTATTTAAAAGCAGCCGGTGAAGTCAAAACAAAACCAACGCAACACTCTGTTCAAATGCTTCGTAGCATTGGAATAATCCCAGACATCATAGTGTGTAGATGTGAAAAAAGTCTTTCTGAAGAAATTAAGGACAAAATCAGTCTTTTTTGCAGCGTTCCTAAAGAAGCTGTTATCGATGAACCAGATGTTCCTCATACCGTCTACGAAGTTCCTGTTTTTCTTCATAAACAAGGTCTAGACAATAAAATTTGCAAACTCCTTTCCCTAGAAGCTCCTTCTGCAAACTTAAGCCATTGGGAAGAAATGTTAGATCAATTCTACAACCCTAAAGGAAAGGTTGTTATTGGAATTGTAGGAAAATATCTGCAACATCAAGATGCGTATAAATGTGTTTTTGAAGCTCTTTTTCATAGCGCAGTTGCAAATCAAGTAGAACTTGAAATCAGATCTTTTGAAGCTGAAAAAGTAGAGGACATTAAAGACCTTGAAGGCTGCGATGGATATGTTGTCCCAGGTGGGTTTGGAGAACGTGGCTGGATGGGGAAAATTTTAACAGCAAAATTATGCCGAGAAAAAAAGATTCCTTATTTAGGGCTTTGCCTTGGAATGCAAGTCTTATGTGTCGAATTTGCTCGCCATGTTTTAAACCTTCCAGAAGCGCACTCTACCGAAGTTAATCCACTAACACCAGATCCTATTATTTCGTTACTTAGCGAACAAAAGGGCATTGCAGACTTAGGTGGAACTATGCGTCTTGGAGCTTATTCTTGCATTATTCAAGCCGGAACAAAAGCGGAAAAAGCCTATGGATCGAACAAGATTTCCGAAAGACATCGTCATCGTTTTGAATTTAACAATATATACAAAGCTCAAATGGAGAGCAAAGGCCTTGTTATATCAGGTCAGCTAGAAAATGGAAATCTTTGTGAAATTGTAGAGATAAAAGATCATCCTTGGATGGTCGGAGTTCAATTCCACCCTGAATTTAAATCTAAACCTACCGAAGCGCATCCCCTCTTTAAAGATTTTATCGCAGCAGCTTTAGAACACAAGAAAAAGGTGTAGATGGGAAGACTGGCAAGTTTTGATTATGGAAGGGCTCGAATAGGCATTTCTTTTTCTGATGAAAGAAAAATCATAGCAACACCCTTATCCATTATTAAAGTAGCAAAAACAATTCCGCTTCTTTTAAAAGAAATTGAAAAAGTTCTTGCCCCCTACTCCCCTTTTGATCTTTTTATCATAGGACTCCCTCTTTTACTCAATGGAAAAGAGGGAGAAATGGCAGAAGAAACCAAATCTTTTGGACAGATTCTTTTTTCTCATTTTTCAATTCCCTGCGTTTTTTGGGATGAAAGACTTTCTTCTTGTCAAGCTGATCGTATGATGAGAGAAGCTTCGTTAAATAGAAAAGAAAGAGCTCAAAAAGTCGATTCAGTCTGTTCTACACTTATTCTTCAAAACTATTTAGAGTCCGAATATCTAAAAAACCAAAAAAAATAGAATATATTGGCTTTATCCCTTCCTTTATAAAAGCTTTTATGTTTTATTGTGAAAATTAAGACTAATTTCAAAAAAAGCAAGAACTATGACTGAGACTGTTTTTACCAATCCATTGCAAGAATTAGGTCACTCTACTCGATTTATCGATCCCTGTATTTTAGTTATTTTTGGTGCTACCGGGGATTTAACTGCGAGAAAACTCCTTCCAGCTCTCTATAATTTAGCTAGAGAAGGGCAACTCCCCCCTCAATTTGCTTGCGTTGGTGTCGCTAGAAGATCTAAAACAAATGAGCAATTTCAAGATGAAATGAAATCTGCTATCAATCAGTTTTCTAGAGTTAAACCTATTGATGAATCCCTCTGGGCTACATTCAAAAAACAAATATTTTATTATCAATCTGAATTTGATGATGAAATGGGGTTTCAAGGCCTATCTAAATTCCTTACAGATTTAGATAATAAAATAGGGACTAAAGGCAATCGAGTTTTTTATCTTTCAACTCAGCCTAGTTATTTTCCAGTTATCTCTGAAAATTTATACAAAGCTAAGCTTATTTATGATCAGGAACTAGAAAAAGAACGCTGGTCTAGAATTATTATTGAAAAACCTTTTGGTCATAATTTAAAATCAGCTCTATCATTACAAACAGAGCTTACGCAATTTTTACATGAAAGTCAGATTTATCGAATTGACCATTATCTAGGGAAAGAAACTGTTCAAAACTTACTTGTCCTTCGTTTTGCCAACTCTCTTTTCGAATCTCTTTGGAACAGTAGATATATCGATCACGTCCAAATTACTGTTGCTGAAGATATCGGAATAGGAAGTCGAGGGGCTCTTTGGGAAGAATCTGGATTTTTAAGAGACATCTTACAGAATCATATGATGCAAATTTTCTCTCTTATTATTATGGAACCACCAGTAAGCTTATCAGCTTCTGCTATTCACGATGAGAAAGTAAAAGCTATTAAATCTATTCGCCCTTTCGACTTAAATAATTTAAATCAATCTGTTGTTAGAGGTCAGTATGGCCCAGGTTATATCAACGGAGAAACTGTTATCGGTTATCGACAAGAAAAGAATGTCAATCCCGTATCTGAAGTAGAGACATACATGGCAATGCGTGTTTTTGTTGATAATTGGCGTTGGGCTGGCGTTCCGTTTTATATTCGAGGTGGCAAGCGTCTCCCCAAAAAAAGAACCGAAATTTCCGTGTTTTTTAAAGACCCTCCTTATGTTCTTTTTCAACATCCCGGACAACTTAATGCTCCCAACGTGTTAACTATTCGCATTCAACCAGATGAAGGTACTTCACTAAAAATCAACTGTAAAGTTCCTGGAACGACTCAGCTTATCCAACCCGTGAAAATGAACTTCCAATATGGAAAGTATTTTGGATTGGCGCCTCCTGAGGCCTATGAAAGGTTGATTTTAGATTGTATCTTAGGAGATAACACACTGTTTGCAAGAGAAGATGAAGTGTTTAATTCCTGGAAACTACTTTCTCCTGTATTAGATGTATGGGAAAGTTCTCCTAAAGAGACACTTCCTAATTATCCTTCTGGAAGCTGGGGACCAAAATCCGCAGATGATTTACTCTTAGATGGAAGAAAATGGAGGCTTTTATAATTATGATAAATTCAAATCTTGTTCACCCTTCTCAAATACAGCAAGGGTTAGATGCCCTGTGGAGTAAAGAAGATAATAAAAAAAATGTAAAAGCTTCCTTATTTAACATCATTTTTTTTACAAAAAAATCTCCAAGAGATGACTATATTCATAATATTTCCCTAAAGCTTATAGAAAAATTCCCTGCAAGGATTTTTTTTATTACATCAGATCCAGCAAGCGTTGAAAACTCGTTAAAAACCGCAGTTTCAGTTATGACAACAAATCAAGGTGAATTTAATATTACATGTGATTTAATTGAAATTTCTGCTCAGGGAGATGGCTGGAAGCAAGTTCCTTTTATTCTACTTCCCAATATCATTTCAGATTTACCCGTCTATTTAGTTTGGGCTGAAGATCCTGGAAATGAGGATGTTCTTTGTAATGAACTAAAAAACTTTGCCACAAGAATAATCTTTGATTCTGAATGCACCGAAGATCTATGTCGATTTTCTCAGGCCGTTGCCAAAATTCAATCCGTAGACAATCTAGAAATAGCAGATCTTAATTGGGCTCGACTTGAAAGTTGGAGAGATCTTCTTTCCGCTACTTTTTCAAGCGTTGAAAAAGTAGATGAACTAGAAAGAACTTCCTCTATTACTATTACATATAACTCTCAAGAAACCCCCTTTTTCTGTCATACAAAAATTCAATCGATTTATCTTCAAGCTTGGATTGCTAGTCGACTCAATTGGACTTCTGATAAAAAACGAACGGCTTTAGACCTCACCCGTTTCTTTTATGAAAGCCAAGGAAGAAACATTGAAGTGCAGCTTGTGGGACTAAAAACCAGTAAAAACCCTCCAGGGATGATTCTTTCTTTAGATATAAAAACGACAGCTGATGAGCACTATCTTTTTTCTAGAGATTTAGATCTTCCTCATCAAATCTCCTTAAGCTATAGCACAAAAAATGAATGTCAACTCCCCACTAAGTTCTTAGTTTCTAAAGAAGAATCAGGACAATCTCTTGTTAAAGAGATCTGTCACAAAGGAACTAGTGAGCACTACCAAGAAGTTCTGCTGATGATTTCAAAGTGGCAAAGGAGTGCCTTATGTTAGCTTGGGATGAAAGAAGAGATCTAATGATCGCGGGAGACTTTGAGAGTTCTTTAAAGTTTTGTGCAGATCATTTTGTTAAAGTCTATAAAGAGTCTATCGATAAATATGGGTCTTTTATTCTAGCTCTTTCTGGTGGATCGACCCCAAAAGCTCTATTTTCTCTTCTGACAAATTCCCCATATATTTCAAAAATTGACTGGACTAAACTACATCTTTTTTGGAGTGATGAAAGATCTGTAGATCCCACGCTTCCAGATAGTAATTTTCATATGGCAATGGAATCCGGTTTTTCTAAAGTCCCTATTCCTTCTTCTCAGATTCACCGTATGGAAGCAGAAAAAAACATAGAACAAAATGCTTTAGAGTACGAAAAACTAATTCAATCAACCCTTAAAGGACGAGGCTTTGATTTTATTATGCTGGGAATGGGCGAAGATGGTCATACAGCTTCTTTATTTCCTAAAACAGAGGGTCTTAAAGTTATAGGCAGACTTGTCATTGCTAACTATATTCCTCAAAAAAACACATGGCGCATGACTCTTACTTTTGAATGTATTAATGCAGCTAGCCATATTGCTATCTACGTTTTAGGAAAAAGTAAACAAGAAATACTAAAAAACGTTCTTACTTCCAAAAAAAGCACCTATCCCATAGAAAATATAGGAACAATAAAAAACAAGGCTCTTTGGATTGTAGATAATGAAGCTGCCATACTTATTCAAAACAACGGTTGCATTAAAAAGAGCAGCTAGTTTTGTTGTGAAACCGAAAATCCATCCACTCATTCTTTTTCTGAAGATTGGAAGACCTATCTTACAAAACAGCTTTCTTAAAAATCCTTCTAAAGATAGGATATGAAAAAAACTCAAAAATGTTCTTTCTGAAGAAATCGTTATGAGTCTAGAAATTAAAACAGCACGCCTTATTTTGCGACCTTGGAAAGAAGAAGATCTGGAACCTTTTTTTCAAATGAATTCTGATCGAAGAGTCATGGAGTAGTTTCCTTCTATTTTAAGCAAAGAGGAAAGCGATCAGCTTGCGCAAAGCATGCAAAAAAAGATTGAATCCGGTGATTCTAGATTCTGGGCTGTTTCTGTCCCAAATATTGCAGAATTTATTGGTTTTATAGGCCTAAACAGCCTTGTTCATTCGACTCCTGCAATTGAAATCGGGTGGAGACTAGCCTTTGATCACTGGGGAAACGGTTTCGCAACAGAAGGAGCTCTTGAATGTCTTAAATATGGATTTGAGACATTAAAACTAAATGAAATTATCTCATGTACACTAGAACAAAACGCACCTTCAAGAGCTGTTATGGAAAAGATTGGAATGCATCGAAATCCAGCCGATGACTTTAATCTTTCGCCATCACCTAAAGGGCCTAGTCTCAGGCCAGCTGTTCTTTATCGCCTTTCTCTCAATGAATGGAAAAAGATGCGATCATGTAAGGATCCTTATGGAATTTAGCTTTTTGACAAAAGGAATCATTTTAGGATTTTCAATGGCAGCTCCTGTCGGGCCAATCGGCATTCTTTCTATCCGTAAAACACTGCAATTTGGCCGATTATCCGGATTTTTTTCAGGTCTTGGAGCAGCAGTTGCTGACACGATTTATGGAGTGATTGCTGCTTTTGGTTTAACCTTAATATCGAACGTCTTGCTTGCAGGTCAATTTTGGCTTCGTCTTATTCGAGGAGCTTTTTTAATTTATTTAGGATTGAAAACCTTTATTGCTAAACCAACTAAAAAAACAACTGAAGTTTCCCACAAAAACTTTTCTAACGATTTCATTTCGACGTTCTTTCTCATAATAACCAATCCCATGACAATCCGGTGCCCCTCTTGGATTGCCACTATCTATCCAAACCATGATCGACGATGTCAAAAATGGAAAAACGCAATTTGATCCAGGCACTAACGAGCTTATTTTGAGTGTAATTGCAATCTATGCACAAAACTCATTATAGTTTGAACACTCGTTATGACTTTAAGAATTGATCATCATGGAGTGTCTTGCTACATCACAACTTTAATCCGTTTCATCCTCAGGATTTTAAATTTTGAGGATGTTCATTTTGAATCTATAAAATCAGTTATGTTTTTCCAATTTAATAAATCGATTAAATGTTGTGTATTTGGTAAATTCTCCGTTAAGGCAGCAATAGTTTTCTTTATCTTTTCTTCTGCT
Source organism: Chlamydia trachomatis (assembly GCA_945898205.1). Classification (GTDB taxonomy): domain Bacteria; phylum Chlamydiota; class Chlamydiia; order Chlamydiales; family Rhabdochlamydiaceae; genus CAIJXB01. The sequence goes on from CAMDHO010000023.1 coordinate 20,549, forward strand.
CCTAAGTTACTTAATTCTCTATTTAGTTCAATCAAATTGGCTATATCAAAAACTTCACTTGTTGATTTTTGAAGAGCATTCAAATAGATCTTATAAGAAATTTCATTGCAAAGGGAAAATAAAAATGAAATATTTTGTGAGGACTGAGCTCTTTCTATTATTTGATGGTAAATAAGATTCATCCTAAGATCTTTCACGTTTTCTTTTAAAGACATACCTAAAGAAGTAAAAAGCATATCCAAAACTACATAACTTTTGTAAATAGGCATTTCAGAAAATGGAGTTTGGAAAGATGAAAGAATTTTAAGTGGGGAGTCTAATAGACTAGTCCAGGTTTTCTCAAGATTTTCCTTCCAATTTTCTTTTTTCTCTAAAATATTAGTTAATATTTTTTGGTTTTCGGTAGAAAGCCCGAGCTTAGATAGGTTTTCTTTTGCTATACCAATCATCTGGTGAGCGGCCCTTCCATGAGGATCGTTTTGTTTAGTTAGTATTTTATTAACCGCAGATGTTCGAGTAGGTTTCATACAACTTAATGCTATCTGATATTCTACATAGACCACTTGATCTACTAATTCGTTAATTTGGCTCCATTTCCTTTCTTTTTTCAATTTTATTAAAGTATTTTTGAAGTTATTTAACACCCCTTTATATGCTAGGTTTCCTTCGTAATTTTCAGCTATTAAATCTTCTGCTTTTTCAGTTATATAATTAAAAATTTCAGACTCCCAAAAGTCATAGAATTCATAATTTTGTAAAAGAGAAATCTCTTCTATGGGCTCAACTCCCGCCATTTTCAAGCAGTCAGAAAAACCGGATATTGGGGTTGCAGAATAAGGTTCTAGGATAAATGAGAATACCTGACCCTTGCTATAAGAAACCATTTCTTTAAATGTATCTGTTAAAAGAGAAGAATATACCCCAGTTTCATCACAGGTCTCTAGGCAACCCTTTGTTTGATGAATAGCTTCTATCCATGATAAGCAATGATTGTTATATATTGCAGTGCACTCTTCTTTTATTTTAGTCCCATCAGGTAATCGAGAAAGAAAAACCGCATAGCTGTGAGTTGTTAGTTGGGCATCAAAATCATTAAAAGTTTGAGGAGTAAACTCATTTTTGGTCAATTTTAATCCAGGTATTTGCTCTTTTAAAAAGTTTACAGCCATAGAAATAGCGTTTTTCACCTGATTTAGTGTATATTGAGAAGAGAAAAGACGAAGAATTCTCCCTTCACTATCTAAAAATCCATCCCTATTAAAGATCAATTTCAAAGAAGAATAAGACCCCTCTGAGGCTAACCAACTGTCTAAAGTTTCCAAATCGTTTTTTGCAGCTTCTTCAATTGCAAAAATGTTTTTAATTTTATCTAAATCATATTCAAAAAAATATTCCATGAGAAATGAAAGACACTCTTTTTCTTCCATTCCAGGTTCTTCTATTTTATCTTTTAAAAATTCAAAAGCTGCTTGTTTAGATCTACTAGTTGTACTATTTATTATTTTTTGCACACACTTTTTTAACCCACGTTTTATAAGATGGTTTAAAATGTTTTTTTGAGTCTCGATTTCAGGAATCGCTTCAAAGATTTTAGAAAATTGCAGGTAAACAGTTTCAGAACTAGATGTCTTGATAGAATTTCTTAAACTTTTTTCGACTCCCCATTTAAAACCTAGGTTTGCGCATTTTTGCAAGTTAACATCTGTTTTATTTTTAATAAGTTTAGCTATATTATCTAATTGTCTAAAATCAAAAGGATCTAATTGGCTTAACTCCTCTATAAGTAATTCTGCACCTGTTCCACTATAGGATTCTGAATTAGCTAGACTGATTAAATCTCGAATGAACAGCTCTTGCAGAGAGGAAAACCAGTTAAACACTTCTTTGTCAAAAAATAGAGGAGAAAACCTATGATTCTTTAAATGCTTATAAAAGATGTCGTCTTTGTTTTTAGGATCTAAATAACTTGAAATAAGATCTATAGATTTAGAAAAGGTTTTACTAGTAACTTCTTTTAAAATATAGGGGGTTTTTTCTAGTTCGAAAAGCAGTCTATTTGCCAAGTCGCTATCTTCTATTCCTGTTAAAAAATCCTTAATTTCTTTTACCTTCTCAAAAATAGGACGTCCTTCCATAGAATTTTTTATTGCTTGAAGATCCACTATTAAACCAGGTCTAGATTCAGCTCCAATATGATCTAGCAAATTAAGATATCTTTGATAAGCAACCTCATGCCATAGACTATCTAATGTAGAGAGATCCCCTTTATCTAATGCCTTCTCAAGAAATTGTAGGAAGATAGCTGGCATTTCTAGCTTTATAATTTCTGCCGTCATTTGATTTCTAAATGATTCTAAGACTCTCTTAAAAAGATCGCTTTTAGATTCTTTTTTTTGACGTACCTCTAAAGAAGATTGAACATAACTAGGTAAAAGCCAACTCAAAAACTCCGATTTTTTTTCCTCGTCAAAACCCCTTATATTGACTTCTGCAGTTTGTTTGAGAGAAGACCCCGCAAAAATATTTTCAAGATAAGTAGCTAATAAATCTAAATGAACCGGTGTTAATAAGGAGTCTTGTATTTTTAGACTATTTAAACTACGTGTTCTTTTTTCTAATAAAGATATAGGCTCACTACTGATGTTTTTTAGCTCTAATAAAAGAGCGTTTCCTTCATATTTCTTTCCTAAAAAGTCGACTAGTTTTAAGAATTTCTGATAAGAAAGCAATTGAGCTAACTCTTCGATTTGATCTAACGAAGTAATATTCTCAGGGAAGGGAATCTTTAAGCACTCTGCTTCTTTTTCTAAGAGACCAATAAACAGATCTTGTGCTTTTTGAATATAAGCAACTAGTTCAGATTCACATCTTCCGTTCCTATCTATTCTATTTAGCCCATTAGACCGAATAAACGACTTGAAAAAAGAATCGTTATCCTCTCGAGCTTCCCATCGATAAAATTCAGTCAAACGTTTAAATAAATAAGGTTTTAGATCTGCTATTGCTATTTCTTTAAACAAATCATCGAGATCTAAATCTTCCTTCAGAGTCATTTGAACAGGCCCTACTTCTGACTCCGGAAACCCGGGTCTTTCAAAACAATCGGCCGCTAAAAGCACATTTATATTATTATTAACATAGGATTCTTCTGCTAAGATCTCATAAAGAGGATCTTGAGCCCCTTCTTTAATACGCTTATAAATAATTTTAAAATTCTGTCTAAAGGCTAGGTATATTTGATAGGGTGAAAGATCTAAGCAATTTTCATCTAAGCTCTCCTTATAAAAAGCTTTGATTTGGTTATGCATAGCGGATTTTATTTCTTGAAGAGGCAAGCCGCTAGCTAGTTCTTGTAATCCGTGAAAATCTCCTAAATTATAACTTCGATAAAGGGATGATTCATCTATATGGAAACCGCGCTCCTTAGCTAACAGAATGACTTTTGAAAAATACAAAAACTCTAATTCCTGTTTAGCATTACATTGTTCTAAAAAAGAGAGAGAAGGATTCCAAATAAGCCCCAAATCTAGACTAGCTAACGGACCAGAGTTAAAAAAAGACGACAGGTCTTTATCTGACTTAGAAAGCTTAAGAGCTTCTTTAAGAGCGTTTAAATAAGGTGCTTTTTTTAGATCCTTTATCTTATTTATACTTTTTTCAATTTTTTCCTCTGTGCTATTTCCCTTAGAATCTCTTATTAAAAGTAAATCTTTCATCCATTGACTTTCTTTATTGCTTTCTTTGGCTAGTTCCAAGACGATTAAAAATCGCTCGTAGATAATTTTAGGAATAGCTCGATCCCAGTAAATTAAATTGTATCTTTCCGGCTCTAGTTGATTAATCAAATCGAATTCAGATATCGTGATTTCACTCTCCTCTATTTTTTTTGCGGTTGTATTTAAAAGATAAGCTAAAAAATTTAAAGAATTTACGACATTCCCACTAGTTTCTAAAGAAGTCATTTCGTGGATAAGAAGGCCTTCTTTATCAAGGACTCCCCTTTCAATTAAATAATCCTTGAGAATCGATTTTTTTGGGATTGATTTTAATTCTTCTTCTATTTTTTCAACTTCACCTATTTTCTCATTGATACGCAGCTCTAGGAATAGTGTTTTTAAAAATGGAGAAATAGAAAGAAGTGAAAACAACTCTCTTACATTAAAATTTCGTAAGAAATCTTTTTTTTCTTTGGAAATCTCTTCTATTTCATATTTTAAAATAGGGGCTATTACAAGATCATGCTGTTTTTGGATTAATTTTAAATAAGGGTAGAACTGAATTTTAGAATGGAGTCTTTTTATAATATCTAACTGAATAGATGGATCCATAATTTGTAAAAAAACTTGAAGAAAAAATTCAGAAGAAAAAGAAGGCAGCAATTCCTCTAGTTCAACAAACTGCTTTGAAAGACAGAGCTCTTTTATCCTATGAAATGTCTCCATCTCGGATTCATCTAAATGAACTAAGTATGAAAGGTGATTTAAGCGACTAGCTGGCAGCGAAGCTGCTGTTTTAAGTTCTGTTTTTATGTTATGCCAAAGAGTTGGTATACTTTTATGTTGTATTTTTCGAATGCATAGCTCTCCAAATCTTTTTTTTACAAAGACTAATTCTTCGGAACTCACCGGTTTTATTTTTTTTTCATGCATATAGGTTGTAAATGAAGTCCATGATGTAGCTTCATTTTTTAATAAAGATATAGAAGATATGCTCATAAAACCCCGTGTGTTTTTTGTGTGCCACTTATTATTAAGTTGATAGAATCTATGTTATGATCTAAACAAGACTCTTCTAAAAATCGAATATAAATAGGGTCTACATTATTCATAGAAAACTCTTCCTTTAATTTGACTTACAAGAGATAAAGCCCTTTGCTGAGAATTTTAATTTTCTGAAATCCAGTTTCCCTATTCAAAATGGACTCTATTAAACTTGTTAAGTTATATTCTTGGGCTTTTTCTAACTTCTTCTAAATCAGAGACTATCAGATTCATTATATCAGTTAGCCTAACAGGTGAATCCATGTGTTTTGAAATAACTTTCTGCAAACTGACTTCTAAAGCCTCTAAATCTTGGTCTGAAACACTGTCTATTTCACTTATTAAATCGATATCCCCTGAAATCCGCCTACAAAAAAAGTTTTTTATTAGTTTAATTATCTTCTTTTTTTCAAAGAAACTATCATCAGTAGAATCTTGATGCACATTTTCTATCCCAATTCCTCTTAGAATTTTTAGAATGATTGAGTTCGGATTTCCTGGAACTTTCCAATGAAAAGCCCTTTGAATAATAGGCTCATCATCAATAGCAATAAAAGCCCCGGTTAAAATAGATTTTAAAAACTTCGATTTTTCGTGTACTATTTGTCGCTCTAATAACTCTTGAGTTTGAGTCATTTTTTCAGATATAGAAAGATCTTTATTTTCATCGATTTCCCAGAATTCCTCAACTATTTTTTGTTGTGATTTAGGCGTTAACCGCTGAAGTCTAGCTAAGAAATAATCTAAAGAGATTTGTTTTGCAAAATTATTAATATCTAATATGGAATTTGAGTTGAAACTCGTCCTTCCATTTAACTTCGTGAATTTAGATATTGTTAATTCCTTAAAGATTTCTTGATATTTATAAAGTTTTTGAAGACTATTACTTGGACATTCTCCTTCAGCTAAACTAGTAAAAAATTGGCGAGACTGTAAAAATAAGTAAAAAGGTGACCCCTCTTCTTTCTGAAGAAATTCTGTAAATTCCTGTAATTGATCTTTATATATTTTATATTCGGATTTATCTTTATTCAGGTGTTTTTTTACAAATCTAGAAACAACCTCTTCTTCTACGGGAGCACACGAAATTACAGGAGTCAAACCTTTTAAAAAAACACCGGGAGTGTTGTGTTGTTTGAAATTCCATTTAAGAGATTGGATTAAGTCTTTTGAAATAGGGTTAAAAATAGGAAGAAGTAAAAATTCCAATGTCTTTTGCATTTTTTCTTTTGTGTTAAGATCTTGAAATGTTAATTCCTCATCTTTTTTGACTAATAGCTCTTTCAAATAGCTCTCTTCTACGGTTTCTAAGGCTCTTTGATAGTTTTGATATGTCAAGGAATGCACTGTTAAATACAAAGCTGGGACATTGTTATCTTGGTATGCAAGCTTAGCGAATTCTTCATATAAGCAGTTCAGAGTAGAGGTCGGAATTTTTTCTAAAAGGGTTTCATATATTGAAATGAAAAAAAAGTGAAATTGAGCGAATTTTTCATAGCAACTTTGATCTGCTTTTTCTTTTTTTTGTATAAAAGAAGAAAATAAGTTTTCATGTAAGGAATCAACTCTAGCTTGAAGAGGCGTTTCACAAAAATCGCCATCTAAAATACCTCTTAATTCTTTTTGTTCCTTAAAAAGGATCTCAGCGTTACAGATGCAATCTCGAGTCTGTTTTAGTATTTCTTCGAACGATTTTTTTGGATTTGAACTAGTAAGTTGGCTATCAAAATCCAAAAGAAAATGTAAATTTAATTTGTGAATTTTTTCTTTATATTGTGAATAGATGGCTTTTTCAACTTCTTTATGAAAAGCCTCTTTTGATCTCCATTGATGCAGGATCGAAATGTCTGCGTAGCACTTAACCCCTAACCTGGTTAAAAGAGGTGATTGCTCTAGAAAAAGTTCTTTACTGCAATTTTCTATAGAACTTGAGTTTGAAAAAAGTTGATTAATAATTGTAAAAAAACAACTGTCGGGATTTTCTTTTAGAGCTTCAGTAGACGCTGTAATCTTTAAATCCACCGAACTTTCTTCTTCTATAAGTTCTTTTAATCTAAGTGCTAATTGATCAGATGGTTGTTTTTTCAGCATATTGATTACGTATTTAACCATTTTATTATAAGCAGATTTTTTCAACTGCTGATCTAATTCGGGCAAGTCATCGAAATTAAAAACTAGATCACCAATAAAGATTCTTTCTTTTTCTAACAGTCTTTTTAATAAATCTAATGAGGTTTCGATAATTTCACTGAGTTCGTTAACTGGGATCTTAGAATCAACCTGATTATTACTATTAAGGACTCGCAGAGCCTTAAAAAAACCAATTAAAGGCGAATTAGCAGGAGAACTTTTAATCCACTGTATTTGAGCAGTTTCTGACTTTGAATGAAAAAAAGACGCATAGCTCGATAAAAAGTTTACTATAAAAAAATCTTTTACTTGCGCTGAAGAGCTTGATGATAATCTAGCTAATCTTTTGATTTGTTCTTTTAAAATAACTTCAGGGGATCTACCTATTCCTGAAACTCTTTGCTCTCTTATTGAGCGATTCATAATCTCCGTTATTTTAGGATCTCCAGTAGTTGTCTGACAAGCTAGGGTCTCTAGTTTTCCTATAACTTCTTCTGTTGACAAAAATCTTTCTTCGGGAAAATCTTTTATCATCTGTATTTTCCTAATAAAAAAACAAAAGAATTTATCACACTAAATCATTTTATTTCAAGGAAACTACAAAAATAAAAAATAATTACTAGTTAAAAAAGAAAGTAAATTCATTTTAAGTAATCAAAAAAAATTATCTGCACTAGTAACTGAATCGAAATTCGAGAAAAAACTTGCTTTTGAAATTTATTGTTTGACCTAATGAAAATATTTACTACAATCCAATTTAGATGCCCAATCACTCGAGCTTAAGGAATCATGCTAGCTACAAAAAAATCATTAACTCCTTTTTTGTCCTATATCGCACAAAAATGTGACTTTCTAGTTCAAATGGGAGAATATTTTAAACTTATCACTGAAACGGTAAAGGTGTCTTGCCAGCGATTCCCCTCTTTCCCCCTGATCATGGAACAGATGTATCAAATTGGGGTTGCTTCATTACCAGTCGTTGCGATTACGGGATTTTCTACAGGGATAGTGCTTGCGGCTCAATCTTTTTATCAACTTGCAGATAAAGGCCTAGCCAGCGTAACGGGTCTTATGGTAGCTAAAGCGATGATGACCGAATTAGGACCGGTTATGACCGCTTTTATGATCACGGGACGTGTTGGAGCTGCTATGTGCGCAGAACTTGGTACTATGAAAGTTACCGAACAAATTGATGCTTTAATGACTATGTCTGTACATCCTTATCGATATCTCATAGCCCCTCGTTTTTTAGCAGGCTTTGTAATGATGCCACTTTTAACTGTCTTTAGCATTATCATGGGGATTTTTGGGGGATATTTGATCTCTGTCTACTTTTTCCATATGGCTCATGCTACCTATTTTGATCCGATGCCAACACATATAGAACGATTTGATCTTTTAACTGGGATTGTAAAATCCTTTGTTTTCGGAGGTCTAATACTTACGATTTCCTGTTATAAAGGACTAGCAACATTCGGAGGTGCTGCAGGAGTAGGACACTTCACTACAAATAGTGTTGTGATTACATACTGCTGCATTCTTTTATCCAATTTTTTCTTAACGATTGCAATGAATGTCCTTCGAGGGGAGATCAATAGATTTTTATGATTAAAATCAGTAATCTTTGGAAAAAATTTGGTTCCTTACAAGTCATGGCAGGACTCGATCTCGAGGTAAAAACTGGAGAAACTCTTGTTATTTTAGGCCAGTCTGGTATAGGAAAAAGCGTTCTTTTAAAACATGTTATAGGTCTTACGAAACCTGACGAAGGAACTGTCGACATCGATGGAGTCTGTATTTCTAGGTTAGAGGGAGATCAGATATTTAAAACTCTACGTAATATGGGCATGCTTTTTCAAGGCGGGGCTCTATTCGACTCTATGAATGTCGAACAAAATGTGGCTTTTTACTTAGTTCAACACGGAAATCCTTCGACAAACACCCCCTACTCTAAAAAAGAAATAGCAGATAGAGTAGCAGAAGCATTGGAACTGGTATGCCTTTCAGGAACGAATAAAAAAATGCCTTCAGAACTCTCTGGTGGAATGAAAAAACGAGCAGCTTTAGCTAGGCTAATAGCATATAGACCTTCTATTATTTTATATGATGAGCCCACAACAGGTTTAGACCCTATTACAGCCATGCAAATCAATGAACTGATTGTTAAGACGCAAAAAGAGCTAAAAGCAACGAGCATCGTGGTAACTCATGATATGTTCTCGGCTTTATACGTCGGGGATCGTCTTTCTTTAATTAAAGACGGAAAAATTGCTTATATTGCAGACCCTGATGCTTTTATAAAAATCGACGATCCTTTAATTAAGTTTTTATATAATACCATTTCAAAAGATCCTCGATCTTTTAAGGAGAATTTTCATGGGTGACCAAATTAAGAACATGCTTGTCGGCCTTTTAATGATCGCAGCTTGCGCTTTTACTATATCTCTTATTCTCTTTTTAAAACCGTCGGTAGGTGATGGGAAAAAAACATACACAGCTCTCTTTTCAAACATTAACGGGATTGGACTGGGCACTCGAGTTACATTTGCGGGTAAACCAGTAGGTGAGGTTATAGAACTAGATGAAGTGGCCAATGCAAGAAAACAGCCCTTTGACAAGTCTGGAAAGATTTATTTTTATCAGTTAATACTTAAAATAGATTCGAGTGTCACTATTTACAACACAGATTCTGTAGGAATCCAAACTTCTGGTCTATTAGGAGAAAAGTCAATTGCCATTATACCTAAGTTCGCTCTTAAGGGTGTCACTCCTAAACCTATTGGAAAGGAACCTCTTTACGCAGACTCTTCGGATCCTCTTGAAAAAGTCCTGAATGAACTATCCAACCTTTCCATAGAAATGGATAGTACCTTTGAATTTGTAAATGATTGGTTACAGGAAAATAGAACCAATATGACCGGCGCTCTAGCTTCTTTTAAATCTACTATGGATGAAGCTAAAAAAGCACTAGCCTCTATCAATGACGAAAACGTAATTCAAGCAGCCAAAAAAGGCATTGATGCCTTTTCTTTAGTAATGGCTGATATCTCGTCAGGAAAAGGGACTTTAGGCAAATTAGTTCTAGAAGATAGCATCTATCTGCAGCTTAGCGCTATCTTAAGTAAAGGCAATACGATGATGAATGATATCAATCATTATGGTATTTTATTTCATCTCAATAAATCTTGGAAAAGAGACCGCTTGCAAAAAGTCAAATTTTTAGACTCGCTGGACTCTCCTGCTGAGTTCCAAAGCTTTTTTCAAAATGAGGTTGATGCTATTAATATGGCAATGTCTAGACTCTCTATGCTAATCCAAAGAGCTGAAACTGCTAAAAACAAAGAGAAGATTTTGGAAAATAAACAGTTTTCAAAAGATTTCGCGCAGCTATTAAAAGAAGTCGATCAACTCTCAAATAACTTGAAACTGTATAATGAGCAGTTAGAAGAGGCTCAGTAAATTATGCTGTTAACAAAAGGAACTTTTTTAATAGGAGGCCCTGAATTAGAACGAGGGCTATATTCTCGAAGTATCATCATCCTTTGTGAACACAATGCCAATGGCTCTTTTGGTCTTATTATTAATAAACCTTTAAATGTCGATTTTCCAGATGAACTGCTGTCTACGCAAGAAAGATCGAATCCTAATTTGGAAATTCTTTCAGGTGGCATTCTTCAACCCAATCAGCTTCTTCTATTGCACTCTAGCGATGAGGTTCCCGATCAAACTCTACAAATTTGTGAGGGTGTCTTTTTAGGTGGGGATTTAGATTTTCTACAAAAACAGATCACAGAACCTAATGGGCCTCATATTCGTCTTTGTTTTGGGTATTCAGCCTGGGCTGCTGGGCAATTAGAAAAAGAAGTCCTTTCTGGAGCTTGGTTTTTACATCCTGCTACAGACGAGTATGTGTTCAAAACAGCCCCTGATAAAGCATGGATATCTATCTTAAAAAGCATGGGGGGCAAATATGCTAGCCTAGCCATGATTCCAGAAGACCTTAGCCTAAACTAGTAAACTAAAAATTTTACTTCACACTTTTCTATTCACAACATTTTTTAATTAAAAAAAATACTTTAAAATCTTTACAATTAAAAGCTAAAGAAAGCAATAAAAAATTGATTTATAATTAGAATTTATTTATACTTTGATAGTAATTTAATTAAACTAATAAAAAGGAGAATACACATGAAATTAATATCATTAGCAACACTAGGTGCTTTATTCTTAGGATTCCAATCTGGTTCAGTACAAGGAACTCAAGTGCAAGCAACTGATTATAGCTCAGTATGTGAAACTGCAATCACAGCAGCTAGGGAATTCGAAACGTTTAATACTGCTAAGGGAAACCCTTGTCAGGCAGATGGGACCCGGACTACTCTAGCTGAACGACTTACTTGTGATACGTACGTAGAGAGCTTCAATGCTAAACAATCAAACGCCTATGAAACAGCTATAAGTTGTTTTACGGCTTTAAATGGAAAAGTAGATGTTAGAGAACTTTTCAAAGACCACGATATTTTACAAGAAGCATATCCAGAAAAGACATAAAGCAACTAATAGCCGCAGACTTTAAAATAAAAAAATCTGCGGCTATTACCCATTAAAAACACTAATTAGTTAATGAATTCAATCGTTATTTTCAACGAAAAACTAGAAAGGCAATTACTAAATGGCAATTTTTTCATTATTTCCCAGAGTAACTCCTTTCTCAATTCAACCAGCAGAGCATTCTTCGGCTTTGATGCAAAAAAAAACTAAGCTATTACCCACTCTTCAAAAAATCGAAAAGGCAAAAAAAAATTTAGATGCCAGTAAATCCTTAGTCTCTCTTCAAAAAATTGAAAAAGCAACACGAACTTTAATAGATATCCAAGAAATGAAGGCTATAGGCCAAACACTTTCTACTCTTGAAGAAATACAAAAAACAAGTAATCTCACATCTATTCAAAAAAAAGCAGTAAGTCAAGGCCTGCAGCTCCTTACATCTATAGAAAAATCAACTAAGACCCTAGCAAGCACTCCTCAAATAAAATCTATACAAGACGGGTTAGTGGCTCTTTTTAAAATAGAGAAAAGAACTAGGATCTTTTCTTGTCAAAAAAATAAAGCCATCAATGATGGATTAACCGCTCTTCAAAAAATAGAGGAAGCCACAGGATCCTTAGCTAGTGCTCCTCAAATAGAGTCTATAAATGAAGATTTGCTAGCTTTTCAAGAAATAGAATCCATCTTAAAAACGTTAGGAACATCTGAGCAACTAGAAATCATAGGTGCTGGATTAAAGGCTATTCAAGATATTGAACACACTATAGAGATTTTATCTATTGCACTTTCCCCTTTAAAGGAAAACCACCCCATCCAAAAAACTGCGAAGTATGCCAATAAACAACTGTCAAAAGCGCCTAAATCTCTTGATGTCCCAATAAATCAAAAAATAGCATTCGGCATTTCTATGGCTAGCTTAGGCTGTAACGCCCTTGCTTTTGGAGGTTTTGCCGCGCCACTTGGGATTCTTGGCTTGACATTTCAAGTTGTCTCCAGCTTTAGTCTTATTCAAAGCAGCTTTACAGAGCCTTATACTCAAACAGCGCTTTCTATTGCGCAACTTGGACTTTCCTTTACCCCTTTAAAGCCAATGGTACAAGCAGTTTCTACTTACAGCATGTGTTATGACAGTTATAAACAAGCTAAAATTGCACTAGACGAACGAGATGGAACAAACAATTGGACAGTAGGTCGAAATCTTTTTATTTATGCTACAAACACGTTTCATTCTTGCTATAACTTACATAAAAGCTTAGAAACTGTTTCTTCCAAATTTACATGTGATGAGTCATTTGTAAACTCTGTTATCGAAGAAAATCCTCACCTAGCAACAGAGTACCCAAAAGCAGACCCTATTACATCCCAATTTCAATTTCAACATCCCCCACATAAAACGAAGCTGCCACAACCCCCTACCGAAGACCTCTCCTCCCCTGTTAGTAAAACAATCTCTTGCAGTACTTCTTATGCTAACACATGGGATTGTACAATAGATAAAGAAAGAACTGAAAAAGACTTTTTTGAAATAACAACAAAACTTATGAGTTCCTCTGACAATGAAAGAACATATCTATGTACTTCAATTCCTTCTTCTCCTAAACCGCCTAACTGCGTAGATATAACTAGAATGATCTCTAAGTCTCCTAGTCTGCCCCCTCATGGGTCTTCTACTCAATTAGCCGAATTAAATCGACAATATTGGGCTGAGCTTATTCAAGAACTTCAACTTCCCCCAGAAAAACTAAAATTAAGTCAAACCTCTACTTCCGAACCTCTGTTTAGTTCCAGTGTGGTTCCTTTAGTCTTTAGCACATCTATTATAACTGATGAGTCAAGTCTATCTGACAACCTTCAAGACTCTATTAATGCGGCAGCAGGGATTTTAAGATTCCCCCTAGAGATGAAGACTTTAGCTACTTCCCTACAGCTCCAAACCCTTTTAGACGCAGTAGAAGGCATTAAAACAACCTCTGTTAAATCAGCGTCTTTAGCAACATCTCAGCAACTCGAAGCCCTTGTAAAAGCAGTAGAAAGCATTAAAATAGCCTCTACTAAATCAATGTCCTTAGCAACATCTCAACAGCTCGAAGCCCTTGTAACAGCCGTAGAAGGCATTAAGACGGCCGCTACAAAATCAGTATCCCTAGCTACTTCCCTACAGCTCGAAGCTCTAGTTCAAGCCGTAGAAAGCATTAAAATAGCCTCTACTAAATCAATGTCCTTAGCAACATCTCAGCAAATTCAAGACCTTGTAAAAGCAGTAGAAGGCATTGAGACGGCTTCTGTTAAATCAACGTCTTTAGCAACATCTCAACAGCTCGAAGCCCTTTTAAAAGCAGTAGAAAACATTAAGACGGCTTCTGTTAAATCAACGTCTTTAGCAACCTCTCAACAGCTCGAAGCCCTAGTTCAAGCCGTAGAAAACATTAAGACGGCTTCTGTTAAATCAGAGTCTTTAGCAACCTCTCAACAGCTCGAAGCCCTTTTAAAAGCAGTAGAAAACATTAAGACGGCTTCTGTTAAATCAGAGTCTTTAGCAACCTCTCAACAACTCGAAGCCCTTGTAAAAGCAGTAGAAGGCATTAAAACAACCTCTGTTAAATCAGCGTCTTTAGCAACATCTCAGCAACTCGAAGCCCTTGTAAAAGCAGTAGAAGGCATTAAAACAACTTCTGTTAAATCAGCGTCTTTAGCAAC
>CAMDHO010000024.1 GCA_945898205.1 Chlamydia trachomatis
GAAAGAAATTTGCTAATATAGAAATTTCTACCTAAGTCCCAGTCTAATACGTTAAAATGTAAGCGCCAAGAAGAGCTTGCATTTGTAAAATAATCGTCAGAGGTCAAATTAAGAGAAGGGGAGAATGTGGGTGTAAGCCCAGATCTTTGATCTCCATGAATCGAGCCTTTATTGTGGTTTGATTGGAACCACGTATAATTAAAAGCCATATCCCACATGTCATGCTCAAAGCTAAATCCAAGCCCAGCTTTAAATCCTGTTCTGAAGGTGTATTTTAAGTTTGCAGCCGACCCAGGACTTGTGCTGATGTTATTGTTATTGGTGTAACCTGTTGTTGCGTATTGCATGTTATTTTGTCTAGCTGTCCAATAAATATAGTCAGCTGTTAAGAAAACGCCGGCGCCATTAATAACGCGGGGTCCAGCGCTAGGGGTGACATCCTGCTAAATACTAGGATAGTCTATGATTTTTCCTTCCGGAATGACTAGCTCATTTTCATTTGAAGAGTCGGCATAAGCTGAACAAGCAAAGGCAAAAGGGATAAGCATCAATTTTTTTAGCATGAAAAATACTCCAAAGTGGGTTCTATGAAAATTGGACATCATGAGAAATTTGAGAGCAAAAAGCAATTTAGATTTATTATATAGAGAAGTTTTTTATATGTAGAATGTCTTTACTTGAAATTCCCTCTACTTTTTTAAGTTCTTCGGCAGATTGTGAGCGGATATTTTGCAGGCTTCCAAAAGCTTGAAGAAGTCTTTTCTTCTTAACAGGTCCAATTCCAGGAATGGAATCGAGGGCACTTTGTAAGGTTTTTTTTCTGTGTGTTTGTCGGTAAAAAGAGATAGCTTTTTCATGAGCTAAATCTCTTATTTTTTGCAGAAAAAAAAGAATCGGGGAATGAAATGGAAAAGAGATGGGGTCTGCTTGATGAGGAATAAAAACCTTTTCTAAAGACAGCCCTTTGTCGTGTCTTCCTTTTTCTTTGACAAGAGAGATGGCATTTACATGGACGATGTCATGTTCTTCTAAGACATCAAGAGCAATTCTAAGGTGACCCTTGCCTCCGTCAATGATGAAAAGATCTGGGAAGTCATCCTCTTCTTTAGCTCGGAGAATTCTGCGTGTTAAGGCTTGATGTATCGCGGCATAATCATCGGGTTTATCAATTCCTTTGATGTGATAGAACCTTGTTTTCTTTTTGTCTTCTTCTCCATTAATAAACACGACGGACGAAGCCACTAAATTTGTTCCGGACAAGTGGGATGTGTCGAAACACTCAATTCTTGTTGGAAAGCGGCTTAAGTGCAAGGTTTCTTGTAACTGTAGTAAGATTTTTTCCTTAGAATTTTGTGTTTCAATTTTTTGGAGGAAGGAACTTGTTGCATTTTTTTGAGCAAGATCTAGTAAATCTTTGCTATCTCCTTTTTGAGGAAAGGTGATTTTGCAGAGAGGGGCTTTAGGATGAAGATCTTTTAAAAGAGATATAACTTCTTTTACATTGGGAAGAGGAAAGGGAATGAGTATTTCCTTAGGTAAAGCACTAGTCTTTTTTAAAGAGTAGAGTTGTAGGATAAATGAGGAAAGAAGTTCCTCATTTTCATCGATAATTTGAAAAAAAGAAAAAGTAGAACTATCTAATAGGTTTCCTTCTCTAAAAAAAAGGGTGCTAATAAGGACGTTATCTCCTTCTCGATAAAATCCTAAAACATCGATGTTTTTTTCTTGAGACTTTTGAAATATGGTTTTTTCTTGTGTTACATGTTTGATTTGCTCAATAGTTCGATGAAAAGATCCCGCTTTTTCAAACTCTAAAGCCCCGGCTGCTTTTTTCATTTCTTTTGTTAGTTCATTTAGAATGTTTTGACTGTTTCCTTTTAAAAAATCAATAGCACTCGTGACGTAGGATGCATATTCCTCTTCAGAGCAGAGTGCTTTGCAAGGGGCTATGCATTTTTTCATCGAATATAAAAGGCAGGGTCGAGTTCTTTTTTTTAACTCTTCATTAGAGCATTGTCTTAAGGGAAAGAGAGCCGACATGAGTTCAAAGGTTTTTTTTGCAGCTAAAGAGCTGGTGTAAGGGCCGAAGTATAAAACATCTCCGGAGGGTTTATCTTTAAATCTAAAAAGCTTCAGTCTCGGCCATTTTTCTTTAGGGTTAATAGAAATGCTAATAAAGTTTTTGTCGTCTTTTAATAAAATATTGAATTTGGGCTGATATTTTTTTATGAACGTATTTTCTAGTAGTAGAGCTTCTTTTTCTGTAGAGACTAGAATAGTTTCTATTTTCACAAGTTCAGCTAAGAGCAATGGGATAGTAGGGCGGGAGTCTCGTCCCGGAGCAAAATATTGTTTCAGTCTTTTTTGAAGAGAATTAGCTTTCCCAACATAAATGACAACGTCTTTGGCATTTTTCATAATATATATGCCAGCATCAAAAGAGAAATAATCGAGTTGCTTGGGGTCAAAAAGCATGAAATAATCGCAGTGTTGTTATGGGGAGTTAGAACTCTTTTTAGGGGTTTGGATAACTTGAGGGCGATGTCCTTTTTTAGGAATCACTGAAAGTTCGTCTTCTTCGCTAAAAAAGGCTTCTTGAGCGAGTTCTAAAGTTTCGCTCGGTTCTGTATCAGCTTCGGATAGAGAAGAATTTTGAACAGAATAAGACTCTTCTTGAGCAGGAATGACAATAGAGGAAAGGAGGATGATCAAACGAGTAAACATAAACATACCGATTATTTATCTAAATTGCTCTTATTTTTAATAATAAAACATTTTAATTTAAAATCAAATTAAATTAATTTCTTTTTTCCATTCAGAGAGTATTCTTAATGCTTCCATTGGAGTAATTTGATTTGGATCTAGTGCTTTTAACTTTTTTAATACTTCTTCTTCCCCCGGATTGAAACTAGCGAAGAGGGAAAGTTGCGCCTCTACTTTTTTAAAAGTTGCTTTTGGGTCTTTTTTTAAAGACCCTTTCTCTAAAGTTTTTAGCATGTCTTGAGCTTTATTTAGAAGAGAAAAAGGAAGCCCCGCTAGTTTGGCTACATGAATGCCATAGCTCTTATCTGTCCCACCTCTAATAATCTTTCTTAAGAAAACAACGTCTTTATTTGATTCATGAACAGCGACGTTATAGTTAATCGCTCCCTGAATTTTTCCCTCTAGCTGCGTGAGTTCACAGTAATGTGTGGCAAAAAGAGTTTTAGCTTGTTTCCCACTAGTTGTTAGAAGGTATTCCGCAACAGCCCAGGCGATGGAGATGCCATCATAAGTGCTAGTTCCTCTTCCGATTTCATCTAAAATAACTAAAGATCGGCTTGTTACATTATGTAAAATACTTGCAGTTTCAGTCATTTCAACCATAAAGGTAGATTGTCCTTTAGTGAGGTTGTCGCTAGCGCCAATCCGAGTAAATACTTTGTCTATGATGCCTATATGAGCTCTTTTAGCCGGTACAAACGAGCCGATTTGTGCTAAAATAGTGATTAAGGCAACTTGTCGAATAAAGGTGGATTTACCTGACATGTTAGGGCCTGTAATGACAAAAAGGCGATTTTCTTCAGAATCTAAAAGAGTGTCATTAGGGATGAATGAGTCAGAGCGCAGGCTTGCTTCGATTACAGGATGTCTTCCTTCTTCAATGTGAAAAAGAGAGCCCTCATCGACAAGCGGGCACGTGTAGTTGTGTTTTACAGCGGTTTGAGCTAGAGATAAAAGGCAATCAATTTGAGCGATAGCATAAGCAATTTCTCTAATGACTTTTCCATAGATAGCAATTTCAAGCTTTAATGCTTGAAAAAGGTGAGCTTCTAAACTGGCTATTTTATCTTCTGCTGAAAGCACTTTATATTCATATTCCTTAAGTTCGGGTGTAATAAATCGTTCGGCATTTAGAAGCGTTTGTCTTCTTTGAAAAGAAGTTGGCATTTTCTCAGCTTGTCCGCGGCTGACTTCAATATAATATCCAAAAGCTTTGGTAAATCCCACTTTGAGTGTTTTGATTTGAGTTTCTGCTCTTAAGGAATTTTGATATTCTGCAATCCAACGGTGATCGTGTCCACAGAGCAATTTCAATTCGTCAAGCTCAGCATTAAATCCTTCTTTAATTACGTTTCCGTCGCTAACTCTAAAGGGAGGGTCATCGCTGAGAGCATTATGAATTTTTTGAGTAACAGCTGAAACGTCGCAAAGTTTTTGAATCAGGTGCTTAAGAAGAGGAGAAGAGGTGTTTTTTAATAAAGAGAGAATCGTAGGGGCTTCATTTAAGGAGATTTTGAGGCCTAAAAGATCTTTAGGGCTTGCAAAACCTGTTTCTACTTTCATAATTAAACGTTCTAAATCTTTGATTTCAGCAAGGGAATCTAAAAGTTCTTTTATTTCAGGAAAAGAGAGAAAAAAAGTAATAGCTTTTTGTCTTTTTTGAATTTCTTCTACGGAAAGTAGGGGGTGAGTAAGCCAGTTTTTTAAAAGTCGAGCTCCCATAGGCGTTTGAGTTAGATCAAGTAGGTGCAGAACAGTGTTTTGGTTTTGTTTTTCATGAAGAGACTCTAAAATTTCTAGATGTCTTAAGCTGACACTATCTAAACTCATATACTTTCCAGAAAGTTCTTTATGGATTGTTTGTATATGATCAATGGATACATTAAGTTCATCTTTTACATAGGAAAGAAGGCTCCCTGCTGCGTGGATGGCTGCATGCATCCCTTGCAGTCCAAAACCATCTAGAGACAGCACCTGAAAGTGGTTGGTTAAAAATTTAAGAGTCTGTTCCGGGTCATAGTGCCACTGATCTCTTAGAAGAAGAGAGCAAGAAATTTGACTTTGAAGCTCTTTAAGAGAAGCTTCATGTAAATTCATTGTTTTTTCAGAGACAAGAAGTTCTTTGGGTTTTAATCTTGAAAGTTCATCGAATAAAGAGGGGAACGTTTCAAACTCGAGCAGTTTAAATTCTGCTGTTGTCAAGTCTAAGACACCAAGTCCGAGAGTCTGATTAAATAGAGACAAGGAAGCGATAAAATTGTTAGATTTTTCTGAAAGGAGTGAAGAGTTGATAAGAGTTCCAGGAGTTACGATTCGTACAACATCTCTTTTAACGATGCCTTTTACAAGCTTAGGGTCTTCTATTTGCTCTGCAATAGCAACTCGATACCCTTTTCCTACAAGCTTATCGATATAGGCTTCACTAGTATGAAAAGGAATTCCAGCCATGGGAATTTCGTGTCTTTTAGTTAAGGTTAGGTCGAGTTCTTTAGCAAGTGTTATGGCATCAGAATAAAAAGCCTCGTAAAAATCTCCTAGACGAAAGAAAAGAAGGGATCCTTCTGATTTTTTTTTACATTCATGCCATTGCAACATCATGGGAGATGTTTTTTCGTTGAGAATTACGTCTGAAGCCATAGAGAAATATTCCTATATAAAAGGGATGTCTTTTTTAAGCATTTTTTCCAAAAGGAGAGAGGAACGAGTTTTAAAGGAGCCGGTTTTTTTTCTCCCGATAAAAAAGCTCCTTGGAAGGATTTTTGTACAGAGGGGTGGAGTTTATAATCGGGTTTAACAGAGTTTCCCAAAGAAGCAATATGTCCTTCTTTTGCTTCTTGAAGAACCTTTTCAATTTGTGTTTGACAGCTTTGATTCCAGATGTGTAAGAGTTTAATGTCGCTGTCAAGACGTTGAAGTTGTTGAATTAAGTCGTCTAGACACAGCTTTGGTGCCGTGCTGTGAAGTCTAGAGGGGGGCGTTGTCGACTGCTGAACTTCGAGTCTGAGTTGAAATATCTTTATTAAAAGGGGGATCATAACATTTTTAATTTGACTTTGTAGCTGGCAAAGGCCTGGATCCATAGCCGGTTTTGAAGAAGTGATTTCATCTAGCTCTAACATATGTCCTCCCTGATGTCTAGTTTTTTTGAGCCTAGCTGCGTCAAGAAATCTATTTAAAGGAAATTTGTTTGACGAAGAGTATAGCCTTAGCCTAAAGTGTAAGAGAATAACTAATAGATCTCAATCGATTTCAATGGCTATATATTCTAAAGAAAGCTTAGAGACTCTCCGTCAAAAAATAGATCTTGGCGAAGTGATCTCTTCTTATATCCCTATGCAGAGAAGCGGGGCTGCTTACAAAGGGCTATGCCCATTTCACGAAGAAAACACGCCTTCTTTTATGGTTCATAAAGGAGATGCCTACTATCATTGTTTTGGATGTGGCGCTCATGGTGACGCAATTGCTTTTTTAATGGAATATGTCAAAATGAACTTTGTAGAAGCTTTAGAGTTTCTGTCCGAGAGGTTTCAAGTTTCTTTAGATAAGGTAGAAGAGGAAGAAAAAGGACCTAATAAAAAAAGATTGAAACAAGTTTTAGAAAAGGCTTCTGCTTTTTACCGGTTTTTTCTTTTACATTCGGATGAGGGGAAGCTGGCTTTAGAATACTTATATGAGAGAGACATAGATTTGCTTTTTATCCAAAAATTTGAAGTTGGATATGCTCCAAAGCAAGGAGATATGGTCTATAAGCTCTTAAGGGCTGAGGGGTTTTCAGAAGAAGATCTTCAGTTAGCAGGCGTTTTGCGTATTGGACCCACTGGTCGGAGAAATGATTTTTTTACAGAAAGAATTACCTTTCCTGTCCGAGACAGAATGGGTGCCATCATTGGCTTTTCTGCGCGTAAATTCAAGGAAGAGACTTTTGGTGGTAAGTATATTAATAGTGCAGAGACTCCTCTATTTAAAAAATCACAAATCCTTTTTGGTTTTTGCTATAGTCGTCATCGCATAGCAAAGGAGCGTAAAGCTCTGGTGGTTGAAGGGCAAATAGATGCGTTAAGGCTCATATTTAATGGTTTTGATTTTACGGTAGCAGGACAAGGAACTGCTTTTGGAGAAGCTCATGTTAAAGAACTTTTAGGCCTTGGAATTAATCAAGTATATCTAGCTTTTGATGGAGACAAGGCAGGTCAAGAAGCTTCTATTAAAGTGGGCGATCTTTTCCAATCTAAAGGCGTTGAAGTTTTATTAGTTCCTTTGCCGAAAGGGGATGATCCGGATACATATCTTCGTGAAAAAGGGAAAGATGCCTTTACTGAGCTTTTAACAAAAAGCATAGATTACCTTTCTTTTTACTATAAATATCTTTCTTCTTTCCAAGACATGTCATCGCCTTCAAAAAAAAATGAGGTGGTAGAGGCTATAGCAACACGTATTCGAGCCTGGGAAAGGCCTATTTTAGTTCATGAGAGCTTAAAAAAATTAGCAGAAATAGCTGAAATCCCTCAGGAGATTTTAGGGGTGGAAGCTCCTTTAGCTAGGGTTCGTATCACAAGGTCATCTCCTATTTCTCACTCTTTTATAGATCCCGATAGGATTTTAGAAATGGATCTTTTGCGTTGGCTTTTTCTTTCCCCAGATCCTAATTCCTTTAGTTTTTTAGCGATTCAAAAAAACCTATCTAAAGAAGATTTTAAAGTTCCTGCCTGTGCTTGTTTATTTGATACATATTTTTGCCTTCCTCCAGAAGAAAGAGGGCAGTGGCTTGCCATTGCTGGACATTTGAAGAAAAAAGAAGAGCAAGAAATTCTTAATGAACTTCTTCAGAAAAAAATCAATAAGCAAAAAATAGAAGAATATGTCATAGAGACAATTAAAAATCTTCTAACTCGCAATTGGATGGAAAAAAAAGAACTGGTTTTAGAAAAGATTAAACAAAACACCTCTTCTGAAGAAGAGGTGTCTATACTGCTTCAAGAATTTAATAATTTGAATAAAGCCCCCCCTCAGGTACTTAAGTCAACTAGCCCGACCTGAAGTACGGGGCTTGAAAAAGCCAAGTTGACCAGACTAAGCATAGACCCGCTCTATGCTACGCTTATAAGAGGTCGCTTAAGACCTAGCTTGGAATGCTTCCTTAGTTCCAAGCCCTAGAAGGAGGAGATCAAGTAAAAGCTATTGTTACAAAAGGCAAGAAAACCGGAGTGTATGTAGGACGCGTTGCTGTAGGCGCTAGTGGCAACTTCAACATTACAACCAAAGAAGGAACGGTCCAGGGGATTAACTTTAAATATTCTACCCTTATAGCTCGTAATGATGGCTATGGTTAGAAATTCCAATCCAAGACAGTTCAGCAAGTAATAAGTAAAAACAGAGAAGAAAGCATCGTAATGTGCCATGCTTTCTAATTTAAAAAACATATTGAGTAAAACCAAACAAATTAACAAAAAAGGGAGCGGCGTTTCCTCCTCGACCTAAAGGACGAGGTATCCATGCCGTCAAATGGATGAAAATTAAATCAAAAAGTATAGTAGATGGATATTTCAAAGATGATATAGGTCATCGTGGTTCGAATTTTTTAAAGGGAAAAAAGCCAAGCTATTCATTTCACTTGTCGTGGGAAGAGCTGCCAAAAAACACGCTATCATTGGCTTTAATTTTCATAGATCATGATGCAATTCCTGTGTGTGGTTTTTCGTGGATTCATTGGACCGTGGCAAATATTGATCCATCTCTTAAGGAACTACCAGAGAATGCCAGTATAAGTTTAAATTTATTGGAAGGCATTACAAGCTGGAGTTCTGCCATTATTCCGGAAGAATCTAGGTTAAGTAAAGAAGAGGATATTGGTTTTGGTGGTTGTGCTCCTCCTGATCAAGAGCATCTTTATACTATTGAACTCTATGCTTTAGATAAGAAATTAGAATTGCCACGTGGTTTTTTAATGAATCATTTATTAAAAGCGATGAAAGGACATGTTTTAGATAAGTGTAGTCTGGAAGCCTTCTATAAAACAAAGTGATTGCTAGCAATTTCCTATCAAAATATACCAAATCGGTAACGGACAGTCAGTCTAACATATTTCTCGATGTTTTACTTTTTTTAAAAGGATTGCGACAGACCTAGTTACAAAACTAGCGGGAAATTAGGATACAAAGCCTTTTTGTGATGATTAAAGCTTTATATGTTCTCTTCTTTTTTTATTTTCAAATAAAAAACACATAATCAGTTAATTTATAATTGTTTGTTCGTGGACAAGTGGATTGTTGAATTATTCTAATTGCCTACCCCCAATTGTTGTTATGAGTCTCTTTCTTTTTCTGTTTTTCAACATGGAATGCATTCCCTGTAAATCGCATTAAAATATGTGTTGCATTCCTGCTTCAATGTCTGGTATATAGTATTGTATACCAAGGAGAGTGCGATGCTGGAAAAACTACGGGAACTAAGTTGTCAATTTCTGAAGATTAAAAATTTTTCTTATGAAAGGTATTTAATTAGAAATCAGAAATTTACGCATCGAATGTCGATTATTGTAGGGCCGAGAGGCGTAGGAAAAACGGCAACAATAGTTCAGCTTTTACTCAAAAAGGTAGGAGGAGATCGTTTTAATAAGAAGATTCTTTACATTCAAGCAGATCATTTTATTTTAGCAGAAATGTCTTTATACGAAATTGCAGAGCAGTTTCAGATGTATGGAGGCAAGTGGCTTGCTATTGACGAGATTCATAAATATCCCCAATGGTCCAAGGAGTTAAAAAGTATTTACGACACCTTTCCGGATCTTGAATTATTGATCTCCGGTAGCTCTGCTTTAGAAATTTATAAGGGAACTCATGATTTGATTCGTCGATCTGTGACGTATTCTATGCAAGGCATGTCTTTTCGGGAGTATTTGGAACTGGCTTATACAATAGAAGCCCCCGCGTATTCTCTTGAAGCAATCTGCCAAGATCATCAAAAAATAGCTGATACTATTGTAAAGCAGATCGAAGGTCTTCAAAAGAAGGTTTTACTTGAATTTTCCAAATATCAAAAAAACGGATTTTATCCATATTTTTTTGAAATAATGGATGCGGATGCCTATAAAATGACGCTAGAGCAAAATTTTCATATGACCATTGAATCAGATCTGTCATCTATCTACCCTCATTTAACCGGAACTAGCATCAAAAAAATAAAACAGCTTTTAATATTCATTGCCAAATCAGTTCCTTTCACGCCTAATTGGAATAAAATAGCTAGCGCTCTTGAAATTGGAGATGTTCGAACTTTAAAATCGTACTTCGCTCACTTGGAAGATGCTAATTTGATTAAAACGATTTCTAGAGCCTCTCTAAAACTGTCTCAGATCGAATCGACAGATAAAGTATATCTAGACAATCCCAACCAATTATTTGCGATTTCTTCAGAAGATCCGGAAATAGGAAACGTAAGAGAGACTTTTTTTCTATCCATGCTTTCACAAAATCACAAGGTGCAGCTCCCTATCAATGGAGATTTTTTAGTAGATGGTCGATATCTATTTGAAGTAGGAGGAAAAAAGAAAACATTTAAACAAATAAAATCGGAAGAAAATGGTTTCTTAGCCTGTGATGATATGGAGATAGGAATAGGAAATAAGATTCCCCTTTGGCTTTTTGGTTTTCTTTATTAGCGATCAAATTACAATCCTCACACCCCCCCTATGTCAGCGTAGTTGTCGCTTTTAGCTAAACTAAAGGAGTCAGCAATATGCAGACAAACGATTCAAAAGAGTTTAAAATGGAGCTAGTAAAGAAGGCCTTATCAAAAAAGCACCAAGGAATACCTTTTATCGAAACGGCCATCTTTCTTGATGTAAAAGCCTCAACCTTCCCCAATTGTTCCGTTGAGCCTATTTTTTCTATATCGAACTGAAGGGCCTTTTCCTTCGCGGACTAGTTTTCCCTCTTTTACCAATTTATTTAATTTTCGAGTGGCGGTATTTCTAGAGATTTTTAAAGTGTGCAAGACGTCTTGAATGGATAGTTCTCCTTGTGTTTTGATGAGAGAAAGAATCAATTCTTCATCAGATTTTACGACGTCGCTTACTTGTTCAAAATAAAAAGTAATTTTTACAGAGTCATTGCCTTCTTGGTAGGTAGGTTCTTTTAAATGAGCTTCCTTACAGCTATCAAAAATCAAGCGGATTCCCGATCCTAATTTTTCTACAAGACCGATTCTGTGGCTAAGTCTAGCAATGTGTGGATTTCGTAAAAAGGTAGTTCCATCTCCGAGATTATCTAGATCCACAAGTCCAGGAAAGCCTCCGGGGCTTAGAATGTCCATGTGGTCTTCATATATTGCTATTTTAACAGCTCCGGGAATGGAGTATTTACGGTGAATAAGTCCATTAATGATGGCTTCTCTAAGCGCTTTATCGGGGATCGGAAGCTTTCCTTTTAGGAGAACTCCATGTAATTGGTAATCTCTAGATAACCAGGATTTTACAAGCTTAAAACTGTCTTCAGCAAGTTGGTCGATTGGACCTGTGAGCTCTTGTGTTTGAATGATTTCACGGCCGCTATTGCCTTTGAAAGAAGTGCAGATGATAGTAGCTTCGGGAACGTGGAGATGAGGGTCTTCTGTAAAAAATAAGACTCCGGTCACTGTTGGATGATATGAGTTTTGAGCTCCGGTGGATTCAGCGATGACTCTGTCGGAAACTAATCTTTTAATAGTTGGCAGATTCCCATAGACTTGTTTGAGGAGTTCTTTAGACAGGATAATCATGTCTTGTGGGATAAATTCTTCATCGAAATATAGACGGTTCCCTTCGCGCACTAAATCTTCAATATAATCTTGGCTTGCTCTTCGTGTGTTGGATCCGACTCGAACGTAGACTCCTTTTGGGAATCCATCACTTTTTAGGAAATAGGGTTTTTTGGGACTAGGAGAGATCTGGATAATTAAAACAGATTCTGTTTCAATTCTTTTTTCATAAATTTGAGGAAGTAGAGTTGGGCTTACGTTATCATATAAGCTATTTGGAAATTCGTCATACAATCTATCGCGATCTTTGTCAGTAACTCCTATGAGCTTCCTGGTTCCATCTTCTATGCCAATGATAATTTGACCCCCGGATCCATTAGCGAGTGCAATACAAGTTTTTATGAGTTTGCTAAAATCCGGTAGTATTGACTTGAATTCCAATGTTTTGGATTCTCTTTCAGCAAAGAAAATGTTTTTTTTAGGCATGGAGGTCCTTTTTCGTAATTGCACTAATTGCACCAACCATACATTAATTGCACCAATTGCACCAAATATATTTTTGGCTAGGGATTTTCTTAGAAGGAGATAAAAACTTTTTAATCATATCCATCTAATCTTTTTTGTTTTAAATTATTCATGAAAAATTAAGGGATTTTTATGAATGCCACATTACAAACACATCTGAAATCACTTTTTGGATATAATAGCTTTCGCGATTCTCAAGAAGAAATTATCATAAAACTTTTAGCAGGCTGTGATGTGCTGGCTATTCTTCCAACCGGAGCGGGGAAGTCTCTGTGTTATCAGTTGCCGGCTATGCTTTTACCGGGAATTACTCTTGTAGTGTCTCCCTTGATCTCTCTGATGCAAGATCAAGTGATCAGTTTAACTAAAAATGGGATGTCTGCAGTTTTTTTAAATAGCAGCTTGCCGGCAGCAGAAGGTCGAGATATTATGCAGAATTTAGAGCGATATAAGATCGTATATGTCGCTCCTGAACGTTTTGCGAATCAAGAATTTATGGGGCAGTTGCAGTCTGTAAAAATTTCTTTGGTTGCTATCGATGAGGCTCATTGTATTTCACAGTGGGGGCATGCCTTTAGACCTGAATATAGACAGCTCTCCTTTTTGAAAAAGCTTTTTCCGAGCGTTCCTGTTATTGGACTTACAGCTACGGCGACAAAAGAAGTTGAAAAAGATATTCTTATACAACTGGCAATGAAAGATCCTTATGTGGTTAAGACAAGCTTTAACAGGCCGAATCTTACTCTCCGGGTATATCCAAAAAAAGATGATCTAAAACAAGTCTGTGATTTTCTAGATAAGAATCAAGGGAACTCCGGCATTATCTATGCAGCAACACGAACTGCTGTGGATGATTTATATGAGGAGCTCAAAACTCTTGGAATGCTAGTAGGTAAATATCATGCCGGATTATCTGCTGAGGAGAGATCTCGTACGCAGCATGATTTTGTATATGGGGAGCTTTTGCTCATCGTGGCAACAGTTGCCTTTGGCATGGGAATTCATAAACCGGATATCCGGTTTATTGTGCATCTGGACATGCCTCAATCTATTGAGCAATATTACCAAGAAATCGGAAGGGCTGGAAGAGATGGCCTTGCGGCCGAATGCTTGATGCTTTATTCAGCTAAAGAATTAAAGCTCTATGAGTTTTTTGCTAAGAATCTTCCTGACCCTGCAGTGCGCAAAAAAACAGAAGAAAAAACGCAGAAAATGAAATCCTTATGCCATTCTTTTCGATGTCGACGTTCAGAGCTGCTCTCTTACTTTGGAGAAGTGTTTCCGGTGGGTTTCTGTAATGGATGTGATAATTGTTTAGATGGCACGGAACTATGCTGTGAAACAATCAAGGCTCAGAAGGTTTTATCTTGTGTATACAAATTGAAAGAGCATTCTAACATCAAGCTAGTAATTGATGTTCTTCTTGGAGTGCCAAGTCAAATCATATTAGAAAATGAGCTAGATCAATTGTCTACCTACGGTCTCATGAAAGAAAATACCAGTTCGGATCTTTATGATTTTATTTACTCTTTGATCCAACTAGGTTTTTTAATTGAAATAAAGCAAGAGTCAACTCTTATAAAATGGACAGAATCAGCCCCGGATGTGATCAGGGGGATAAAAAAAGTGTTGGTTCATAAGAAAGTAAGAAAAGCCATCTATGGAGTGGACCTTGTTAAATCAAAATATGACAAGGCGTTATTTAATATATTGGTTCAACTTCGTCGAAAAATTGCTAAAGAATTAAAAGAGCCTATTCACGTTGTTTTTGGAGATCAAACTCTCATTGAAATGAGTCAACTTTACCCAACAACACAAAATGCCATGATGAGACTCAATGGCTTTTCTCGTGTAAAATGGGAAAAGTATGGCATTTTATTCTGCGAAGCTATTATTAAACATCTAAGGCATAGGCAAAAAAGTTAAAGAAAAAGTGCAGGAGATGATATGGAAACGGTTGGAAGAAATTCTTTATGCCCTTGCAATAGCGGGAAAAAATATAAAGCTTGTTGTCAAAATAAATGCGCACAAGAAGTAAGATATTCTTCGGTATATGGAGATTCAGAATGGCTGAAAATACGTAAAGCCGATGGTGTTATTGAGGTGATTTTTGAAAGATATATCAAAGAAAAGTTCGGGGAATCTGTCTATGATGCAGCATGGGAGGAATTTAAGACGTTCGGCACGCCTTTTGGCGATCGTGAAGCGTATAGCCCTTATTTCAAATCTTGGATGTATTATTCATGGCCTATAGAATCTGGCTTTTTACCAACTGATGAAGTCACTACAATTGCACAGCTTTGCTTGGAAGAATGTCCAGAGCTTTTTACGGACTATCAAAAGCGCCTTATTAGAGCTATTAATAAAACTCCTTTTAGTTTTTTTCTTATTGAAGATGTGATTCCGGCTCAGCGATTATTTTTGAAGGATATCTTGCTTCAAAATAAGGTCGAGGTTAAGGAGTGTAATGCAAGTAAAGAAGCGAAAAAAGGAACTATTTTTTTTTGTAGGCCGGTTAGATTAGAGGGTCAGTCTATCATTATAGGCATGGCTCAGTATGCAGTTCCTAATAGGTTTTTTCAAGAGATTACAGACTGTCGCGATTGGCTCCAGGAAGTAACCGAAGTTTCTTCTCTTACTCCTCAAATACTACTTGATTATGAATCGGAAATGAGAGAACTCTATTTTGATGTATTAGAGCAGGCTTTTCAACCTGCGCGATTTACAAATACAGATGGAGATCCATTTATTATAAATGAAATTTTCTATGATTTGAAATGCACTCCGAAAGAGGTATTTGATGCCTTGGTTATCTTATCTCCTAACAGCTATGATGCGCAATGGGAAGAGGCGGATGAGGTGAATATTGTGTGGGGAACAGATGAGAAGACTACAAGTTTGGGCAGTTTTACGATCAGGCTTACCGAGCTGAAGGTGTTTGTTAATTCAAATGAACGGGCAGTAAAAGCAAAAGAAGTGGTTCAAAATTATTTAGGATCTAAGGTTTCTTTTAAAAATGAAAAAATAACTCCCATGACGAGTTCTGATGACTTATCTCAAGAAAATAGAGAGGTTGCTTCGAATCCCACTCCATATACTCCGGAGGAGATTCAGATTGTGAAAGATTATATGGCTAATCATTGGATAAAGTGGCTAGACAGTAATATTCCACTACTTGGCAATCTAACTCCGCGTCAGGCCTCTAAATTAGAATCTGGCAGAGAAAGGCTAAAAGCTCTTTTTCTTGATTTTGAGAGTAAAAATCAATCTTTAGATGATGCGGATAAGGAATATCAAAAGATTGATCTTGAGTTTCTAAGACAGGAACTGGACATGCTGAGTTAAGAAAATCAAGCAGAGAGATTATAGCCGACAAGGGGCTATTTTTTTATGAAAATAGCCTTACGTGCATAGTCTATGCAGATAATATGTTTTTTTAAAAAGTCCATTCCTAATATGTCATCTAATTCATAGAGCTCAGAAAACAGATGATTTTTTGAATTTCACGTGTTGATTTAATGCGTGCAGCGGTTGACACAGCCAAAATTCTAGACCGTCATAATAAGGATTCGAAAATATCATTTTTCAGAAGTATTCCGTATGTAATGTGCTACACGACCTTTGCCTCTTTTGATAATAAGTTTGTCTTGTGAAAGAGTTGCAAGTCGTCTTCCTGCAGTAGATCTAGGAAGGTTTAAAGTTTTCATGACATGAGAAACTGTAACTTCATTTTTAATTTCAAAAAGATCATATACTGATTTAAGATCAGCTGATAAGCCATTTTTTTGTTGTAAATACGTGGTTTCTGGAGTGTTCCTAGGAAGCACGCATTTTACAAAACTTGTTCCTTCCAGTATGTAAGGGCGGGGAAGCTCCATTTGTATATAACTATTGAAAATGGCAATTATGCCTGTGCCTAGCTTTTCAATGAGATGAGCTTCTCTAAAAATTCGACAAATAGCCGGATTTCGAAGGAAACTCATTCCATCCAGCAAATTATGTGTATCAAGAGGCCCAGGAAAGTCTCCCGGACTAAAAAATTCAATTCGGTTATCGTAAATAGCAATTTTGGAAGGAGACTTAATGTGATAATTGCGATGTACTAATAGATTTAAGAGGACTTCTCTTAAAGCTATCTCAGGCACTTCTAGAGTTTCTTCTCTTTTAAAGCCTTTAATAGTAAATGAGTGGTAAAGACGGCTAGAAATAAATGCAATAGCTTCTTGGTACTGTTCAAAAAGGGTTCCCGTACAATCTTTTGTTGCTAGAGCCTCTCGACCATCAATGCCAGCAAAGTGTGTACAGATAATCATGGATTCAGAAAAATATTGTTGAGGATTTGTTCCAAAAAGTAGAATGCCGGTTGTTGTAGGATATGTTTTTCCGTGTTCTTTTACAGTGAGTTCATATGCTTCTAATAACTCAGGTGTAATAATTGTTTCAGGACGACCTTTACGTTTTTGAAAAAAGGCCTGCATTTTTATTTCATCAAGAGTTGTCTCAATATTTGCTGGGTATACAGGGAGGGTGTCGAAAGTAATTCCTCGAGATTGCCACTTCAACTCTTCGCTTAAGTCTGCGTTTGCTCGTAACGTGTGTCGTCCGATACGAACATAAATTCCATTCTCCAAGCCTTCTGAGCGTCTGTAATATGGTTTATTCATTCCTTTGGATACTTCGATGCAAAGAATGGTTTTATTGCCCATTGTCCGAGTATAAACTAAAGGAATGATAGGAGGAGCTGTTGATTCGTAGATAGTTCGATCAAGAGACTCCATTAAGTTTTCAACCTCGTCATCTGAAATTCCTATGATTGTTTGATCATCAGCAACGCCAATAACAATTTTTCCTCCATAGCGATTACAAAAACCGATAATTGTCTTCACTATCTGATCGTTTTTTGGTAGTTCCTTCTTAAATTCAAGAAAAGCAGATTCGGGTTCTGGATATTTCATACTATCTCCGGATAAAGCAAGGGATTCTTTGTAGATCAGTCTTTTGACTCAATTTACCAAAGCGTGGGTTATTTAGTCAATTAGACTGTCGGAAGAGTGGGCGTTTTTTGGTAAAATTTTGTTTACACCTTACTGCTGCCCCCATTTTAAACTTTTTTGAATCGTTTGTCTGCATGTTGCTGACTCCTTTAGTTTAGCTAAAAGCGACAACTAGACTGACACAGGGGGCTAAAGTATGCGCAAAAAATACTAGCATTGTGGAGTTAACTAGCCATCCGAATTAGCTTGACATCCACTTGAAATGGAGGGTGTTTTTCTTTTTTTGCTTTGGCTAAAGTTTTCGGAGTGACCTCTTCAAAAAGAGAGAGAAATTCCTTCGCGCTTAAATGTTTAAATAGATGCATGCGAATCTATAACTCTTGGGCATGAGCAACTTTTGCCTGTTCTTTTTCCCATTTGATAATTGTGGAATGAGATAGACCAAGATTTTCTCCAAATTCCGTAGTTGAAATTCCTAAAAATTTTCTCATAAATCTTATTTCGCTTCCTGTTAATGGATAAGGTTTATGGATAAGTCCGTTCAATACAAATAATTGGAGTTTATTCATGTCTATATCGATTATCCATTCCCCTAATACTTTTTTCATAGGGGCGTCAATAAGTTCAACTGGAAATCCTAATCCTTCCTATGTAAATGTTTCTTTTTTTATTTCCATATTTACAACTACATTATTGTAATAATCGTCATTTCGCTTGTAAAAGCGATAATTACCCTGATATTTTTAAGATCTTCTGTTTTTCCTTTAATAGCCTACTTCCAAGTTTGAAATTTATTATCAAACGATGTTTTATTAGTTTCATGAACCTCAGTTCTTAGTACATGGAGAGCATCGGACAAGTCAATATCATCTTTAGCCTGCTCTTCTGAGGCATACTTTGAAAGCCTATATGTTCCAATTTTGATAGGCTCTAAAATGTTCTTTCTAAGCTGCACATCTCTTTTCTTCTTAACAAGTGCCGGTAACTTTTATTATAACATATGAACATATCGTCATAAAACACCATTATTTAACATGCTTGTTTTTAACGTTTTATATTTTTAACAAAAATACTTTTTCACATTTTAGAAGTTTAATTTTAAAGATAAATCACTGAGTGTTAAAATGCCGTAATAGCCGATTTCGACAGATTGAAATAGACTTCCCACATTTGACTTTGCTATTCACAAAGACAAAGGTCTCCTTTTAGCGGGTAATAATCGAACCCAACAACAATTTTTCCTCCATAGCGATTACAAAAACCGATAATAGACTTTGTCAAAGCGTGAGTTGTTTAGTCAATTAGACTGTCAAAATAGGGATGACAGCGCATTTAATCCTATCTATCTTTTTTAGACTCAAGATATAAAAACTCAGAAGTTGAATCTTCAATTCTATAAAAAGCTTCAATCATGCGATCTAGTTCAGGAAAGCAGATATTGCTCGATGTGTCTTGAGAGTTTAACTGTTGGATAGCTCTATGTATTTTTCTATTAAATGGGATCTCATGTCTAATGGAATTTAAGCATCCAAGAGCTTTTTGTTGAATAGTAGCATCCAAATTTTTTTCATTAGCAGGTTGTAAACAGTGTTTACAGATGGCTGAAATGGTCAATTCGCGAGCATTTGTAGCAAGATGTAAGAGAAGGATAATTTTTTGACGAGGAATATCTCCAAAAAGAAGTGTTTTCTTTTTATAAGGGAACATTGCAAAAAGGGATGTGTCTAGAGTGCTGGCTAGATTTTCTAGACTAGTTGCAACTTGCTCTGAATCACAAAAAAAGGCTTTTTGAGCAGCTTCGTAGGCATCGGATAGTTTATCGATGGTTGAAAGATTTTCAACCAATAGTTGAGTGTTTCTATAAACTTGATTTGCAGAAGGAAAAGCGCTGATAGCAGCAACTGCTCCAAGGCATGTTCGATTGATCTCGGGAATCATTTTTTATCTCATTTTTTTATTATGATTTTATCTAGTAAAGACGACTGCTTACCTGAGCTTTCCAGACCAGCCTAATTTACTTCTTAGTGTAGAAAAGTAGTCTATTCGATCCAGGCTAATGAGTCGGAATTTCTTTTGAGATCGGGAGATTTTAAAGGTTTCTCCTGTTTTTAAGAAAAATTGATCGAGTCCGTCAGCACGAACTTCAACAGGTCCATATTCACTTAAGTATTGAATTTGGATTTCTTGATCTGCAGTTAAGACAATAGGCCTGTTGGAGATTGTATGAGCGCTAATCGGGGTGACGACTAGAGCATCGAGTCCTGGGCTTAAAATGGGGCCTCCGGCTGCTAAAGAATAGGCTGTAGATCCATTAGGGGTCGAGACAATAATCCCGTCGGCTTCAAAAGTATTCACGTAGACACCGTCTACGTGAATAGCAAGTTCTATAAGACTTGGATTTTGCGCTCTATGTATGACAATATCGTTCACGGCAAAGCATTTTTGTTTTAAGACCGATTCGCCATCAATCATAAGGCGGTTATGTACCTTGTAATGGCCATTAAGAAGGTCAGTAAGACTTGGGTAGATATCAGAGATGGGAATGTCAGCCATGAATCCTAGGTGGCCTAGATTGATTCCTAAGATAGGAGCGGTGATGTTTGGGTAATGGTGGACTAGTTGTAAAATAGTTCCATCGCCCCCCATTGAAATAATGCAGTGGATGTCTAGTGGGTTGACAGCTGAGATTTTTTTTGTGTTGAATTCTTCCGCTTGTTTTTCTTCCATGACAATAGTGACATTATGAGTCTTGAAAAACTCTATAACTCCTAAGGATAGTTCCTGATACTGCTGTTTAGTTGTATTAGTAAAAAGAGCGATGATCATAATGTTGAACCAATTAAAGAAGAGCTGGTTAAAGAACTAAATTCTTGAAGGATTTTTGAGTAAATTTGATCGGGAGTCATCCCGATTTCTGAAAGAACTTCTGTGTGGCTTCCTTGCTCTAAGAAACTATCGGGGATGCCGATATTTAGTATATGAAGTGAGGAGATGTGATTTTGTGATATAAAAGAGTTTAAAGCTGAAGCTAAACCGCCGTTTAAGGAATGTTCTTCTAACGTAACAACATGAGAGTGGGAAGAAAGAAGTCGTAAAAAAAGGTTATTAT
Source organism: Chlamydia trachomatis (assembly GCA_945898205.1). Taxonomy (GTDB): domain Bacteria; phylum Chlamydiota; class Chlamydiia; order Chlamydiales; family Rhabdochlamydiaceae; genus CAIJXB01. Next base: position 20,125 of record CAMDHO010000024.1, read on the forward strand.
CTAGGGGTTTAACAAAGATGGGATCGACAACAGTTGCTTTTATTCCATGGTTTTTTAGTTTTTCTTCTACGGCAAGGGCTATAAGGCTCATATAACCAAGGCCAATAATAACAAGTTCGGAGCCTTCGACAAGAACTTCTCCGATCCCTAAGGAACGGTGTTGAAGGGGTCGAGAGCTGTCTTCTGTGGTCATATTTGGATATCGAATGGCGGTAGGGCGATTCCAGGAAAAGCTGCTTTCTAAAAGTTCTTTTAGAAGCTGTCCATTTCTTGGTTGGCATATGACCATATTTGGCATGGCTTGTAAAAAGCTTATATCATAAATGCCGTGGTGAGTAGAACCGTCTGGAGCTGAGAGCCCCCCTCTGTCAATAGCAAAGACAACAGGAATTTCTTGTAAGCAAACATCGTGAAATAGGTTATCAAAAGCCCTTTGTAAAAAAGTAGCATAGATGCTGCAGACAACTTTTAACTTTTTATTGTGGGCAATACCTCCGCAAAAGGTCACAGCATGTCCTTCTGCAATGCCCACATCAAGGCAACGATCTGGGAATCTTTCCATGAATTTTTCTAAGCAAGACCCTGATGGCATAGCAGGCGTTACAGCAATTAAAAAGGGGTCTTTTTCTGCCATATGCAAAATGTGCTGCCCAAATACTTGAGGGAAGCTAAGGGAAGGTGAAGTGGCGTGAAAAAGGCCTGTTTCTTTGTCAAAGGGTTTGCATCCGTGATAAGGGGTAGGATTGTCAATAGCGGTAGCCATTCCTTTTCCCTTGGTGGTAAGAACGTGCAATAAGATAGGTTTATTGGTGTCTTTAAGAGCTTCGAGAGTGTCTATGAGCTTTCCGATGTCATGGCCGTCAATGGGGCCGACATAAGAAAGTCCAAATTGTTCGAAAAAAGGAGCTGTACTTACCAAATTTTTAAGGGATTCTGCGACTTTATGTCCTTTTTTTGCTAAAAATTCTCCAAAATTGGGGATTTTTAAAAGAAGGTTTTCCACTTCATTAAATATTTTATTTGAGGTTGGATTTGAAAGAAATCTACTTAAAATATTAGTAATGGCGCCTACATTTTGAGAAATTGACATATTGTTGTCGTTGAGGATAACAATCATTTTCTGTAATTCTTTTGGAATATTATTCAAAGCTTCTAAGGTAAGTCCGCAAGTTAAAGAGGCATCTCCTAAAATGGGAATCACATGATAGTTTTGTTTTGTCAGGTCTCTTGCTTTACATACTCCTAAGGCAAGTGAAAGAGCTGTGCCCGCATGACCTGCCAGGAAATGGTCATGTTTTGATTCTTTAGGATGGCTAAATCCACAAAGGCCTTTAAATTTACGGATTAGAGGGAATTTGCCTTGTCTGCCAGTGAGTAATTTATGAGTATAGGTTTGGTGACTGACATCAAAAATAAATTTATCTTCTGGAGAGTTGAATACAAAATGTAAAGCGATAGAAAGCTCAACAATACCTAAATTAGAACCGAGGTGCCCTCCGTTAATAGAGAGAACGTCGATAATAGTTTGACGGATATCCGCTGCTAATAGTTTAAGTTCTGAGAGGTTAAAAGATTGAAGATCTTCGGGAGAATGGACTTTTTGCAGATAGGAAGTCATAATATTATTCTAGCCTCGAAACGTAGGTAAGGAAGGAGAGAAAGATTCTGTTAAGGCTGTGCCATTTGAGGAGAGTTGGAGGTCGCCTTCTCGGTTTTTAACAAGCATTTCAATTTTTGTTTCGGCTTGGCTGAGTCTTTTATTGCAAAGGTGGATCAAAGAGTCGGCTTCTTCGTAAAGACGGATGGATTCGTCTAGGGCTAAGGCCCCTGAGTTCATTTTCTCTAAAATTTCTTCTAAACGAGAAAATGCGTTTTCAAATGTTAATATACTAGGCTCTGTCATCTAAATAATTTCCTCTACTTTTACTTTGACTTGTCCGTCGTGGAATCTGATTTTAAGAGTTTGGGAAGGAGTTATCTCTTTAGATGAAAGGATAACTGATTCATTATTTTCCGAAAAGAGAATGCAATAGCCCTTAGTCAAAAGATTTTTAGGGTCAATGGATTGAAGATGAGAGATAACCCTTGTAAGGTTCTCTTTTTTCTTCTCTAAAAGAAGGTGTAAAAAAAAAGCTAATTTACGTCTTTTTACATCTTCTTCGAGTCTGATTTTGTGTGTTTTTATTTTTTGCAGTAAGCTAGTTTCTATGTTTTTTTGCAAAGAAGCAAACTTTTCTTTCCATAATCGAATTTGATAAGAGGGTTCTAAAAGCTTTTTTTGTTTTTCAAGAGATAAAAGTTCTGCTTTTTTTTGCCTAAGCAGCGATGTTCCGTAAGAAGTCAGCCTCCCTTTGACTTCATCAAGACCTTGAAAGCTTTTAGCAAGAAGGAGATAGGGGGAGCAGATGTAGGGGTTTTTTAACTTGCCCTGTATTTGACCTCTTAATCTGAGGAGTAAAGATGTAGTTTGACGATCTATCTGCTTTTCACATTGAAGTAAAAATTTAAATTGTTGCTCTTTTTCTGCGATGACGAGCTCTGCAGCTGCTGAAGGGGTTGGGGCTCTTACATCCGCCACGAAGTCGCTTAAAGAAAAATCGGTTTCATGACCTACAGCAGAGATAATGGGTATATGAGAGTTTAAAATCGCTTGGACAACAATGTCTTCGTTAAAGGCCCAAAGATCTTCTAAGCTGCCTCCTCCTCTTCCCACAATGAGGACATCTGCTAAGTTGTATTGGTTAAATTGGTTAATAGCTTTGGCTATCTCTTCTTTAGCCCCGTCTCCTTGTACCTTGACAGGGGACAGGATAAGGTGAAATCCGGAGTGTCTTCTTTCTAGGATTTGAAGAATATCTTGAATGACGGCACCTGTTGGGCTTGTAATGACTCCGATGGTTTTTGGAAACAGTGGAAGCTTTTTTTTTCTTTGGGGATCAAAATACCCAAGGGCCAGCATTTGTTTTTTTCTTTCGTGAAGTTTAGCTAAAAGATCCCCTTCTCCTTGATATTGAATGGTTTTTACTAAAATTTGATAACTACCTCTTGGGGAGTAGACAGACAGGTCCCCTTGAATGACTAGTTGGTTGCCATCTTGTGGAAGTTTGGTGAGTCCGCGGGTAGATCCTTTAAAAAGAACAGCGGAGATTTGAGATCCGGCGTCTTTTAAGGTAAAATAGATGTGACCAGATGCTTGTATTTTTAAATTGATTACTTCTCCACGGACGCTAACTGTCCCTAGATTGCCTTCAAGTTGTTTTTTGATCTCTTGAGTGAGCTCGGATACACTTAAAATTTTCATCATAGTTTTTTAGTAAATCTCTTGCTTTAGAACAATGAGCTTGGATATGATAATGCCTTTAAGTCAATATAATTTCTGGTATTTTGTGCGGAAGACGATCATTGCAGGCAATTGGAAAATGCATAAGACCTTTGCGGAAGCTAAAGAGTTTATGCGTGATTTTCTATCAAAACTTTCTTTTTCTACAAACTCTAGTATCCTTCTAGCTCCACCTTTTCCCCTATTAGCCCCTATGGTTGAATGGGCAAAAGATTCTGCGATAGATATTGGGGTTCAAAATATTCATGATCTGGAACAAGGAGCCTTTACAGGCGAAGTTTCTGCTAAGCTTGTAAAGGAAATGGGAGCTCAGTTTGTTTTAATAGGACACTCAGAAAGACGGCAACTTTTTCATGAGCAAGGGGACTGGATCCGTAGAAAAATTAAAAGAGCTCTTGAAACTGATTTACAACCAATCCTATGCGTAGGAGAAACTTTAGAAGAAAGAGAGTCTAGACAGATGCAAGTGACATTGCAAAAGCAGATTCATGAAGCACTAGAGGGTCTTTCTGCACAGGAAGTTTCTAAAATTATCATTGCATATGAGCCTGTTTGGGCTATAGGAACAGGGAAGCATGCCACTTCCGAAATAGCTGAAGAGGCGCACTTGTTTTGCCGATCTCAAATTTCTGAAAGATGGGGATCTGATGTAAGTTCAAATCTATCTATTCTTTATGGAGGGTCAGTCAATGGAGGGAATGCAAAATCGCTTATGCAGCAAAAAAACATTGATGGCGTTCTTGTTGGAGGAGCTTCCTTAGAAGTCGATTCCTTTTTGCAAATCATTCAATACAATCAATAGGAAAGTGTCTATGGGTTTTTTATTTTATTTGAGCTTAACTGTGTTCTTGGTCATTACAGCTGTTCTTTGTCTTGCGATTTTAGTGCAAGAGAGTAAAAGTTTAGGTCTTGGAGCTTCTTTTGGAGGCGATTCAGGAGATTCTTTATTTGGAACATCTACTGCAGATGTATTAAAAAAGTTTACAGCATGGCTTAGTGTTTGTTTTCTTGTTTTTTGTGTATTTCTTTCTATCTGGTCAGAATCAAGTTCTAAAACCAGTAAAGAACCCATCCCGTATACGATAGAAGAGGTAGGGTCTTAATAATGTTGCTGCCTATTCGTTATTATGGGGATGCCGTCTTAAGGGCTCGATGTTTGCCAGTTGGTGAGATTACTGAAGAGATTCGAGAGCTAGTAAGAAATATGATTGAAACAATGGATGCCTCTAAAGGCATTGGGTTAGCAGCTCCTCAAGTTGGATATCCCATTCGTCTTTTTGTTCTTAGGAACTATATAGAGTCTGCTGAGGGAGATCTTACTTTTTCAGAGCCTTTTGTCTTCATTAACCCTATTTTGTCTAATCCTAGTCTAAAAAAAGAGTCTGATACGGAAGGGTGTCTTTCTATTCCTGGTATTCGAGAGGAAGTGGCTAGACCTTTAAAAATACGCATTGAAGCTGTTAACTTAGAAGGGATTCCTTTTGCTGAAGAGGTAGAGGGGTATAATGCAAGAGTCCGTATGCATGAAAATGACCATCTTAATGGGGTGTTATTTATCGACCGTGTTGATTTACGTAAGCGCAAAAAACTAGAACTTCCTTTGAAAGAGATCCAAAAAAAATACCACATATCTTAAAAAATCAGATTTGACCTGTAAATGACAAAGGAGCCCATAAGGCTCCTTTGTGGTTTGTTTTGTTTAAGCGGTTTTTGTTTTTTGAGCTTCCATTAAAGCGGCTGTAAGGTTGCTGATTTCCTGAGTAAGATTGTTTATTGTCAATTGCTGGGAGATCATATATACCCCACCTACACCATAAACAGTTAGCTCTTTAAGCGAAGGTAAGTAACTTCTTACTGTAGCTTTATTCTCTGGAGATAGCATTGCATATCCAGATGTAAGCCCTGCAACTGCTGCGGCTCCAATTTGATAGAGAGGAGTCTCGGTAAAGTATGAAGAAGCTGCGTAGGTAAGGGCGGCAGGCACAGCAGCAATGGCTAGATTTTTTATTGGGTTAGGGCAATTGGTCAAAGCAAAACCAACAAAAGCTAGAGGAGCAACTACATTAGCAATCTTTTCAGCTGTCCCTCCCTGCGCAGACAAATAACCTGCTATAAATCCAAAAGAAAGCCCTGTCAATGTTGAGGAGAAGTCTCCTTGTCTTTTTCCTTCTGTAACTCCTAACGCACGTTGAGCCTCTCGAGACGCTTCCCAAGCAGTATATGCATCTAGATCCTCACTAGCCTGCTGCAGCTTTAGTGTTGCAATAGTTTGATATCCCTGGTTGACTAGTCTTTTATAAACACCACTAATTAGTGTCTTCTGCTCATCATCATAGTTTCCTGCTACTTTGTCGGCTAATATGTCAGGCAATCCAGCATCGCTTAGATCTAATAAGTCAGCTCCCTCTGTCTGAAGACGAGTTAGCTCATCTGTTGCATCAGCGACTTTTTCATCTAGATCGGTTTTATCTGAATCAGGACTTACAGAAGGTCTCTGAGCAAGATCTAGTGTTGTGTGGAATAGCCTAGTTTCCAACTGGGAAGTAGTGAAAGGTTCGTTTGCTGTAATGCCAGCCAGCTGACCATCTAAACTAGTTCTCCCCATCTGAGGTTTTAGTTTTCCATCTGTGCCTAAGGCTTGGGCAAGAGATTTGATGGTCGCGAGGGCAGTCTTTGCAGTCTGTATAATGTCGGAACTAGTTGCGTCTTTGTCTGTGGGATTCTCTATTGCAATCATGCTCGCATTTATAGAAGTATGTATTGTTGTATCTGGTACCATCATTATTCTCCTGTTTTTATGTTTATATGTTTGTTAAAGTTTATTCTAAATATCAATTATAAATTTAATTACATAATAAATCAATTTGTTTTTATGTTTATTTAATAATTTAATATCTATTTTTTTGATTCGTTATTTAAATTATTTATTTGTAGTAAGTTGTAGTGTTTTTTTATAGGCCCTTGATTGTTAGTTTGACATGTAATAGGTTCATAAATCCTCAAAGCTATACTTTTTTTAAATAAACACTTAAGGTTCTTTTAGAAAGATACTGCTGTGTATGTATTTAACCTGCTTAATATAAGCTTATTAAGTTTGAAATGACTTGGATTTTATGAGAAGGTCTATAGGCGTGTTGAATGGATCTCTAAAGAAAGTCTGTAGAAGTTTAACTAAATCCCAAAATACTTTGGATCGATAGAGAGGAGGTAAATACATAGATTTAGCTTTTTAGTCCTTTCAAGAACGGTAAGGAGCTGTTGGGCAATGGTATAGTTACATCCGAGATTTGATCGCCGGAGATTTGATCTCTGGAGATCTGATCTCTGGAGATCTCAATAAAAGATTGTCTTTCCAGTTTCTCAATTAGGAGAAAGGATTGATTTAACTATTTTAAGTAAGGGGAATATCGAGAGGGAGCTCATGAAGTATGAATTAGAAAGATGAAGGAAATAGGATTTTTATAGGGAATAAATATAGTTGTTGAATTCTTTCATGCTATAAATAGTGTCTATTTATGAAATAATAAAAACGGAAATGAATTACATTCATTTCCGTTTTCTTTTTTTAGTTTTGCTTATTATTTTTCATTTGTTTGAGCCGTATAATTTTGATAGTGAAAAAAGCAACTAGCCACTAGTGTAACGGCTAGGGTTGCTATAACGAAAGTCTTTGATAAGGATGATGATTGAGCAGCTTTTAAATCAGCTTCCAACGGTCGATCATGTAAAGTCTTAATTTGTACGGCAGAATCCGCAAGCTGAAGGGCTTTGCTATCATTACTATCTGTTAGAGACTGTTTGTCTGTTTTCAGTGTCTCTTCTCTCCCTAGCGCACTAATCAACTCTGATTTAGTTTGCGTTAATTCCGCTGTTAACTCGTTGATTTGGACTAGTGAATTTGCGGCTTCTTCTAATTTGAGGGCCAAAGACTGCTCTACTAGCAGGATATGATTTTGAGCAGCGGTTGCGACATTTAGAATAGACTGTTTATGTGCTGAAACCCTCGAAAACATGCCTTGTTTAGCCTCTTCTGTCTGAAATGCCGTTTTAGCAGCATCTAGCTTATCTTTAGATTTTTGTACTTGCTTGTCTAAACTAGAAGCAACTGCAGGAGTTCGGACTTTCGATGCACCTGCACTAGCAGTCTTAGTTGATTTTTCTGAAGTTAAAGGATTTGGAGCGCTAGTAACTGCTGCAGGCTTCTTATTAGTAATAGAGGTGTCATCATCACTATCAGAATTGAAAGAGTTGCCGCTGCCAGATAAGGTTGAGATTTTAGATTGCTGAGCATTAGTGTTTGAGGTGAGTCTCTCTGGATTCTCCTGAGTCCTCGCAGTGACAGATACGTAACTAGAGAGCATACTTTCTTGTCTCTTAAGAAGAGGAGTAGTAGTATTCATTTTATCTTCCTTTTGTTAGTTTATTATTAATGTGTTTTGTTTTATTTAAGTTCTAATTATAAATTTAATTGTATAATATGTCAAATTATTATTAATTGCGTTTAGTTGTGTTTCTTGTTGTATATGTGTCTTATAGTTAATTGCTAGTGTTTTTTTGTTGTTTGGCGTAATAGGCATATGTAATTAATTTTTAGGTGTATAGATTTTTTTTAAAAAAACAGGATTTGAATCTATAAGAAGTTTGTTATTTGACTAATTGGATTTGAACAGAGACCCTATCGTCATTCGTCGTATGGGTATAAGAAGTTCTTAGCTTCCAGTGGCTTGCTAAGAGTGTAAATAGATCGATTTTATAGCTGTTGTAGGAGGGTTCGAAGAGACGGCCCCATCCATGGTGAGAAGAAATAAAACAGCCCCAGGTAGGGGAAATCTTAAAGCTAATTTGACTTAAGAAAGTGTTTCTTTTATCCGATAAGGGGGACTCTTCAAGTTCAGGGATGGATCTTGCCATCTCGAGCATAAAGTTTTCATGGTCGGCTTTTCTCCAGTCAAAGCGACTTCTATGCCTAAACTCTAAAGCGCAAGCTACGTGGGCATTAAAAGTAAGTCCAGCGCGTAGATTAGAAAAGTCTAGGAGGTCTTCTTCAAAATTCCAACAAGTATGCGCTTGAAGCTCATAAGAGGGTCTGCTCCATATTGCCGATAAATATCCTTTAGGACAGGTTTTTTTATAGGTTGTATCGCTAAAAAAAGCATATGTGTGGAGGTCTAAGATGAAAGAGGGGGAAAAAAAGGGGCTGTTTTTTAAAAATAACTTGTTGGAAAGGCCGATTTTTAGGCTATTTATTTGATAAAGGCCATCTTCTAGACTAAAAGTATAATGTCTGCTTAAATGCGCTTTAGGATGAGAAATTCCTGTATAGTCAATATAGGGTTCGACAATATGCTTAAAGGTAGAGTAACGATGATAAAATGGAGCGTTAGCTTTGCCCCCATAGGAGAGCACTCCTTGTCCTACTGATTCATTAAAGGGGTTATTGTTATAGAAAATACCGAGAACGCCGACAGTAGGGGTAAAATGAATAGGGCCTGCTGAAAAAGGTCTGTAGAGACTATTCCTGGTTTCTAACCTAGTTGCGTGCGTTTCATGTAGAGAGGGGTAGGCTTTAATGAGGTCTCTGGCGTAAACATAGTCTAAATATCCTGCGCTGACATAGTTTTCAGATAAAATCCCTGTAGACCCTATTGACATGGGACGAATGCCCGCTTTTAATAAGGGAAGTTTTTGGTTAATGCTCTCAAAATTGTTGAGTCTCGGTTCCACTGTAAAAGAAGAGAAGGCGATGTCTTCTTGATGGGTTAAACGAAATTGTGTTCTTTTTTGCGTATTAATTTCAAAGTCACTACTTGGAAAATCACTGATCATTTTAAGGTCGTGATATTTGTCATAAGTTGCATGGGTGATTGTTTTTGCATCTTCAGTTTCATGGTGAAAAAGGCCTTGTAACCTATATCTTTTTAAGCCGTGTTCATCGGAAACTTCTTTGTCATAAGCCCCATAACTTCTGCTAACAAAAGTTGTTTTTGTGTCTTTAGAAAAATATTCGGATTCGAAGGCAGCACCGGGGCCCTTGGTAAGTCGATAGTCTAGACGTAAAAAGAGGTTCAACTCTTCCCAAGAAAACACACGGTAGCGCATACTAACTCTAGGTCCAATCCCTTTGTCCCATACAACTTTATAACGTAAGGGAGGGGTAGAGATGTTTTGTAAGTTGGTTTTAAAAGAGGGAAGCCAAAATAAGGGAACGTTAAAAAGTTGAAATTGAACATTCGAAGATTTTACAAGTGATTGTTTTGAGAGTTCTATAGAGCTAGCAGAAATTTTCCAAAAAGGATCAATGCTCTCAGAGGAACTGACAAACGCTCCATAGATAACATAGTTTCCAGAGCCTTCTAAATCAATCCTATCGCCACCGATAATCCAAAGCCCCTCTGAAGTGCGCCCATCCCAAAGAGTTCCCGTATTATGAACGAAGTCATATTCTAAACGTGTCCCTACAAAAACTTTATCTCCATATTCAAAAAGTAGATCCCCCGCAGCAGTAAGAGAGATGATGGTTTCTCCATTCTCTGTTTTATTAATATATTTGATTGTTTGAGCTTGAATGTGGATATTTTGAGACGAGACGACTCCGCCTTGATCTGTTTGTAAAATGCCATCGCTAAAGATAGGGTCTTTAAGATTTACTTCGATGTTTCCAGAAAAATCGGAAGCAGCAAGTTTTGAAAAAACTAATAAGAGGCTCAATAGATATTTGTGTTTATATTTAAAATAAGCGGGCATGAGATCCTAAATATTCCTATTTGAAAAAAGGATATAGGACAGGAAGAAATTTTACTAGAGAAGAGTGTGTAGTAAGATACCTGCAAGAACGGGACGGTTTTGAGGATTCCCAAGTTCTATGGCTTCTAAAAGAAAATCAATGGCTTCATCAGGTTGTTCTCTTGCTAATGTTTCATAAGCATGAATAAGGAGAGAGGAGCTTTCTTCGGGAGTAAGAGAGTAGGGAGTGTCTGTGAGTCGAAGGTTCCAAGGAAGCGAAGATCTAAACCGGATGAGTTCATGAGATTTACTTTCTTGGATAAAGTCTTCTATGATCTGTTTGTAGGGCCCGGGTTCTCCGAGGCTCAATAGCGCTAGATTGCAGTAAGTTCGGATTAAAGGAGCGCCTGTTGTTAAGGATTTTTCTTTGAGAAGCTCTACCGCTCCTGGGGTTTGCAAAGTTTCTAATAAAGAGACGATTCGAGGAATCAGTTCATTTTGTTTGCTAGCAAAAAGTTTGTTTGCAAGGCTTAAAAAGTCTTTTTCGGGAAGGTCTAAGCTTTTTGTAATAATTAACTCTTTTACGGCGAGAGTGAGAGCTCTGATATCATAAAATGAGTCTTCTGCTTTTTGAGTCGAAGAAGAGATTACTTTCCAAGCCCGTAGTGAGCTTCCTGTGGAGTGTTGTTGCTGAAATCCTAAATCTTTGCTGTCTCGGATTAAAAACTCTAATAAGACAGGAAGGCTTCTGGCGTCTTTTCTCTGTAAAAGAGAAAATGCAGCATTGAATCGTATTTGCATGTTACGACTTTCTAGTAAAGCTGAGAGAACTTCCTCTTGTCCTTTGATTTCTGATAAGAGTGCAATAGCAAAAACATTGCCATTTTCTGCTTCAAGCGCGATTTTTCCTGCAGCTCGGTCATCCCCGAGGAGAAAAAGAGAGTGTAGTGCAGCAAGTTGTACTGAAGGAGATGCGTGTGTTGTAAGCCTTTTAAGTTTTTTTACGGATTTCATGTCTTTAAGATAGCCTAAAGCAGCAGCACACGCTTCTTGTTCTGCGCTATTTAGATGTGTTGCAGCCGCTCGAATAGGCGGGAGTAAGTCGTCTCTTCCGTGTCTTGCAGCACTTAAAATAGCTTCGATTCTTGTGGGGTGAAAAGAGTCGTCCATTAGATGTCTAAGAATGTGGGTCGCTTCAGAAGTTCCTATAATGGCAAAGAACTCAGGAAAAAAAAAGCGCATTTGAGGAGGGATTCTATACATAAGAGATTCAATTTGTCCCGTGGAGCTTTTAGTTTTTCTTTGAGCTAAAATAAAAGCGGCTTCTAAACGAGTGTAAAGGAATTCAGAGGACATGGCTTTATTTAGCAAAATATCAGCATAGTCTTCTTGCATCCTTCCAAGATATTGGATAGCAGCAAGTTGTACTTGGACATCAGAACTTGATAGCGCTTGGCTTAAGAGGTTGGGGGGGGCGCTTAATCCTCCTATGGAGTATCCAAAAATACCTAGAATTTGTTTTTCGGGGCTCGAGTTTTTAGCGCTTTGTTCCAAAATAATAGTGGCTATTTGTTGTAGGATCTCAAAGTCGTGCCTTCCTAGCTCTTGTCGATATTTTTTATAGAGAGCTAAAGATTCTTTACAGTCTTTGACTTGGGTTAGGTAGATGATTTGTTGTTTATTTTGAAGGAAAGGTTGTTCTTCTTTAAAGTCTTCATCCGCAAAACATTTAGCAGGAAAAATGCCGTTAGCTGTTATTAAAGACAGAAAAAATAGAGAGTAAAAAACAATCACTGGTTACCTATAAGCTTTTCAAGTGTTGCCATAAGTTGATGCCAACGTTCAGTAAAATTTCTCTTAAAGAGGTTAAGGGGAGTCCCATGACATTGTAGTAACATCCTTCTATTTTTTTAACAATCAAAGAACCGCTTTTCTGGATAGCATAACCACCTGCTTTATCTAAAAAATCAACATGGAGCAGGTAATTATGGATTTGATCTGAGGTCAATTCGTGAAATAAAATTTTAGTTTCTTCGTTTGTAGTTGTTATCATGCCGTTATGAAAGAGAGAGAGCGAGGTGAATACGCTGTGCCATTGCCCCGAGAGTTTCTGTAAGAAGGAGACAGCTTCTTCAAAAGATTTTGGCTTGTTATAGACTATGCCCGCATGGAAAACGATTGTGTCAGCGGTTAAAATTATTCGATTTGGATGATCAATAGAAAGACTTTCTGCTTTTTTTTGAGATAACGTTCGAACGTAAGTTATAGGATCTCCCAAGAATGGGATAGTTTCCTCGTCAAAAGAAGAGGGGATTTTAGTGAAAGGCACTGAAAAAAAATGTAGGATTTCTTCCCTTCTGGGAGATCCTGATCCGAGAATAATTTCCATGTCGGAATTATGAAGGACTTCTCTATTTTTCGGCAAGGAGCTTCCTTCTAATAATAGTTCATGAAGCCTGCTCTTGAAAGGGAGGCTTCACGAACTAAGGGGCTTATAAAGCAGATGCTTTATTTGTTCCTTTTCCAAATAAGGAAGAAAGGAAACTGCTGATCCCAGTAAAGATTCCTTTAAAAATAGAGGCGACAATGACTAAAGGTAGTAGAATAAGAGCTTTAGCGAGAAGTCCTAAGCTTCCGATAAATGTTTTCTTGGATGAATCTGTAATATTCACGGCTTCAGTTTCTATTTCTATTGGAGCCTCTAATACAGAAAAATCTATAGCAGAGGTGTTTTCTATGTCTTTTTGTCCAAAAACCATTTTATAAGCATGAGAGAAAATGGATTCAGAGGAAGGGTCCTCTTCTTCGTAGCTTGAAATTGAACTGCAACCACAGCAATGATCATGTGAGTCATTTTCGATTGTTGTAGAGCTTCTTTTTGCTAGTAAAGCAGCACCTGCGGCTACTCCAGTTAATCCTAAACCTAAAGCTATTTGCGTATTTCTATTAGATAAATCAATTCCTGGTACCATAACAAATCTCCTGTGTTTTTTACACGTTACTTTACTGTGAAATTATTAAGAAAATGTTTAAACTATCATTAAGGAGGTATAAAGAAAAGAAAAATGTAAACCTGTGTTGATGTAAGCGGAAATGTCAAACGGCTTTTTTTAGTTCATCGAAACAATTTGGATTGAGATTTCTACGCCTCTTGTGGACTTGTTCAAATTAAAGGTAGAATTTTTACAAGCGATTTACTAGAGATCAAGAGCCTCAACTAGATACCGGATTGGAATTCCTTTGATTTAAGAAAAGCCAACTGTTGTGAGTTGATCGTAAAGCTAAGAGGTTTATTGAAAAAACACTTTAGATTTCAATCTAAGAAAATGATTGCAAAGGGACTTTATCCCTTGCTATACTGAGATTTACAGGAGTTTTCATGCTTGGTAAATTTTTAGACCCTAAAAATGATGTAGCCTTTAGAAAAATCTTTGGCAGTGAAAAGAATAAAGATATTTTGATTCATTTTCTCAACGATGTTCTTGTTTTTAACGGAAAGAATCCTATTTGTGACGTGACATTTTTAAAAACAATCCAAGACCCTGAAATTGCTTCTAAAAAAACAAGTATCGTAGACATCTTATGTACAGATGATAAAGGCTGTAACTATATTGTAGAAATGCAAGTTGCAGGCACCACGGGCTTCGAAAAAAGAGCTATGCACTATGCGTCTAAGGCTTATTGCTCTCAAGCAAACATAGGAGACAAATATCATAATCTCAAGGAAGTCATCTTTCTTGCTATTGCGGACTATGTCATGTTTCCTGAGAAAAAAAGCTATAAATCAGACCATGTTATTTTAGACAAAGAAACCTATGAACATGACTTAAAGGATTTTTCTTTTACGTTTATCGAACTTCCAAAATTTATAAAAACCATAGATGAACTTTCCTCTCTAGGCGAAAAATGGTGTTATTTTTTTAAGCACGCCGAAGAAACTTCTCCTGAAGATTTAAAAAAACTTATAGGAGCTGATGAGATCATCGAAAAGGTTTATCAGGAACTGAATCGCTTTTTCTGGAATGAGGAAGAGCTTTTAGCCTATGACCGGGCAGAAAAAGCAAAAAATGATTATCTTTCTTCTATGGAAAAAAGATTTATGGATGGAAAAGCAGAAGGCGAAGCAGAGGGAGAAGC
>CAMDHO010000025.1 GCA_945898205.1 Chlamydia trachomatis
TGATAGGGTTTTATTTTCTTTTAATGCGGCTAGAGCGACTTTCTTTTTAAAATTCGCGCTATAGGTAATGCGTTTAGCCATGATTTTTCTCCGATTTTGGAGAAGGATTTTACAGTCATTTCATTTCTTGTTCCACTGTCCAGTTTTCGGGGGGCAGCCTACACACTGTAAGTCGATGTATGCTTCTTGTTTTAATCAAAAAAGATCACAGCTCGCTTTCTTCCTTTGATATTTTAACATCGATAGTTTAAGAGACTAGTTAGATGCTCAGAGCAGTCCTTTATTAAATGTATTTTTCCTTAGAGAGCTTCATAGAGAAAAATTAGGTTGATGTCTATGGGGGGGGGCTCTTTTTTCTCTAGTCGCTAGTTTCAAAAAAAGGTGGAGGTGGGGTCTACATCGATAAAAAGGTGTATTTCTTTGGTTTTAAATTGATTCTGGAGAGTATGTAAGACCGGAGAAGCTGCTAGAACTTTTGTAGATTTAATGAGGAATTGGAATCTGAATTTGTCTTGTATTTTTGCATGGCCTGAGGGGACAACGGGTAGAAAGTCAAAAGAATTGGGTAGGTTTTGAATCAGAAATTTTCTAGCGGTTTCTGCCGCTTCTTTTGTTTTTTCTAAATCGGAACCGGAAAGAGATATTTTAATTAAATGTGTGAATGGTGGGTAGGAAAAGAGTTTTCTAACAGTAGCTTCTTCTTGAAAAAATTCTGTATAATTTTGGTTAGCAGCGTGCCGAAGCGTGGATTGATCGGGAAGGAAAGTTTGAACAATGACTTCTCCTGGAAGCTCTCCACGGCCAGATCTTCCAGCAACTTGTGTAATAAGCTGGAACATAGATTCACTCGCTCTAAAATCAGGAATGGAAAGTGTAAGATCTGCATTGAGAACTCCAACGAGTGTAACTGATGGGAAATGGAGCCCCTTGGCTATCATTTGAGTTCCTACTAAGATGTCAGCTTTTCCCGAACGAAATTGTTTGAAAATTTTGTCGTGACTGCCTTTATGTTTTGTTGTGTCGGCATCCATTCTCAAAACTCTACAAGAGGGAAATATATGATAGAGTTGTTTTTCAACAAGCTCAGTTCCTGCTCCTCGAAATTTTAAAGAAGCGTCGCTATGACATTTAGAGCATTTATTTTGAGGAGGGATTCGATAATCACAAAGATGACAAGCTAAAATATTATCTCCTAAATGGAATGTCAAAGAAGTTTCACAATGGGGGCATTGGGAGATGTTAGAACAATTTAAACAGATTTGAGAAGAGTGATAGCCTCGTCGATTAAGAAGGAGGAGACTTTGCTCTCCGGAAGCTAGTCTTTTTTTTATTCCGGTTAAGAGTTTATCGGAAAATAGCGTAGTTCCCTTGTGTTTCATGCATTCGTGTTTCATGTCTACAATATGAACTTCAGGCATTTGAGCTTTGCCAAGACGACGTGTGAGTAAGCTTAATTTGTATTTGTTGTTTAAGGCGTTTTGATAGCTTTCTAAGCTAGGGGTGGCACTTCCAAGAATCACTACGGCTTCGCAGAGCTTTGCTCTTACAATGGCAACATCTCGTGCATTGTAAGCAGGGGTTTCACCTGTTTGCTTATAGGCTCCATCGTGCTCTTCATCGACAATGATAAGGCCTAGGTCGGGGACGGGACAGAAAACAGCAGATCGAGCTCCTATAACAATTTTTGCTTTTTTTTCTTGGATTTGATGCCAAGCATCCCTTTTTTCCCCATCAGAAAGACGGTAGTGTAAAATAGCGATCTTTTCTTCAAAGCGACTTTTTAGTCGTTCAATGGTTTGAGATGTCAGTGCAATTTCTGGTACTAAAAAAATAACGCCTTTATTAAGTTTTAGAGCTTCTTCTATAGCTTGAAGATAGACTTCTGTTTTACCACTACCAGTGACCCCATATAAAAGGTGGCTAGCAAAAGACTGCGTTAAAAGATCTTGTTTGATTTTTTGAACGGCTTCATCTTGTTCTATAGAAAGAGGCTTTGCTTTGGAGATGAAATAGTCATCATCCCAAGAGGGGGATCTGTCCACTTGATCTGTTTTTAAAGAGATCAAGTGTTTTTTTTCTAACAAAAGAATGGAGGATTTAGAAGCGTTAGCTTTTTCTAAAAGTTTAGAAAGAGGTGCTTTTCCTCCGAGCTCGAGGAGCATCATAAGGATGTGAGCTTGTTTAGGAAACGATTTTTGTAGAGCTAAAAAAGGGGTAGAAAGTATTTCTAAAGGTTTTATCGTTTCAACGATCCATTGATTTTGTTCTTTCATGTGATTTCGAATACTGGAGGGGAGGATTGCTTTAAGTACTTTATGCATAGGAGAGCTATAGTAAGAGGCGATCCACTGAGCAAGTAAAATAAGGTCTTTTGTTAAGACAGATTGTTCTGAAGCGAGTTCATGGATTTCTTTTAAGATGGGATAGTGAGAATTTGCTCTTAATGCCCAAACGGTTCCTTTTCGCAAAGAGGTTTTTACTGGCACAATAACTCTGGAGCCAATAAAAACTTTGCCGAGTAATTCCTTTGGAATAGAGTAATCTAACACGATTTCTACAGCTTCGTCTAAGACTACCCCTGCAAAGGGTGTGTTTTTTTCATTGTCGCACATAAAATTTTCCAGAGGTCTTTTTTTTTCAAGGGGTTGTTGAAGTAGGTTTCAAAAGGATGAAGAAGGAGAAGTCGGCTAGGACCTAAAAATCTTTCTGAAGAAGATGGGATCTCTTTTAAGAAAGGTAGAAGAGAGGGTTTTTTATAAATGGATTCGGAAGATATAAATAGTTTAGCTTGAATCTGCTTAAAGAAAAGTTCGAAATTCCCTTCCGAAATTTCCCATTTCTTGACGTCAAAAACAGCTGCTGAAGAAAAATGAGATTGGATAGCTAAGCTGATATTTTGTAAAAAAAGATCAGACTCTTTCCCTTCTCTGAAAGAAAAGATAACAACATCAGATTGGAGTACTCTTTTATAAACGGGATTAACTCGGAGGTCTTTATCTTTGGGAGCTTCTATGTGTGTTGTGAATTGAGGAAATAACCCTTTTATAGCTTCGGAAAGTGATTCGACCTTTAGCGGAGATGTTTGGATTGTTGGTTTGGGAATCTCTTTTTCAACGTTTTGTAGTGGAATCGGAAGAGGTTTGTTTTTTTGATCTACATAGGAGGGGGATAAAGGTTTTTTCAGAAAGAGGGGGGCTTCTGCTTTAGGGGTAACCACAGGTGTTATGGACTCTTCTTTAACAGTCTTTTTTTTAAGGCGCATTTGAGAGGCTGTTATGGTCCAGCTTGTATTCTCATCGAAGTTCTCTTGCAAAAAACGTAAGGTGTCAAGAAGAAGATGATTCATGGAAAAGTTCTTTTTTTGTTTAGCTGTTTAATTAAGAGGGTGATTTCAGGAAGGCGTCTTGTGAAGCCCTTTTTATGAAAGTAATCGCAAAGAAGGATTTGCAGTTTAGGAAGGCCTTCAGGATGGAATTCTTTGA
The DNA here is from genome assembly GCA_945898205.1 of Chlamydia trachomatis. Lineage (GTDB taxonomy): Bacteria > Chlamydiota > Chlamydiia > Chlamydiales > Rhabdochlamydiaceae > CAIJXB01. Next base: position 3,483 of record CAMDHO010000025.1, read on the forward strand.
AAAGATCAGGCAAGTATTTTACATCTAAAAAATAGGAGATCTCTTCGTTATGATTTAGTAAGAAAAATAGGAGGTTTTTATCTGTTTGACATTCTTTCACTAAGGGTTCTAAGAAGGAGAAAAGATGTTTTAAAAAAGCTTTTTGAGAAAAATCTATTTTATGCATTAAGAAATAAATTAAACGAGATATTTCTTCTTTCATTTGGAGGATAGAATCTTTGTATTGAGGGAATGCAATAAGAAGCAAAGTTGCGTGTTCTTGGAGTTTATTTAGAGGGGCGTCATAAAATCTTTCTCTTAAGGAAGGCAGAGAAATAGCCCAGTTTTCAGGGAGTTCATGAACGCAAGTAAATAACTCTGAGAGCGCAAAAGAAAGCAAAAGAGCTTGATCTTTTTTTGTATATATATTGCTTTCAGAAAAAGGAGAATGAAAGTAAATTCTAGCTTGCAAGGCGACCTACCTGTTTTTTCTAGTATGGCAAAAGCGGATTGAAAAAGCAATCTAAGAGATTAAAGATAGAATTATGGAATCTATAAGGGCTTCGAGATTTAATCGGTTCCTACATGTCTGGAAGAAGGGCCTTTCCAGAGTTTTTTAATTAAGCATCTTTCCAAATGCTCTTTTAATCTGTCTGTTGGAAATAGAGATCCAATTTAAAGAAGGACCTGTCTGATAGGTCAAGGCTGTTTTAGGTGAAGATAGGCTTATAGCTTCCATCGAATTAAGCTCCAAAGGTCATCATGATCTGAATATGGATTCGTCTTAAACTCTTTAGAGTTGAACTCTGCAGATATTTTAAACGTGCTAATCGTTGCAGGGGCTCCTTTTCGAATCATAGAATAATTATAAAATAAAGGTCCCGATACTTTTTTGCCCATAAGCTTTGCACAAAACTCATCTCCATTCCAAGTGGATTTGATGTCTTTAAAAAGATTGCCACTTTCAAAGAGTTTATGTCTCACTAGCGACCTTTCCTATGCTTGAAACAAAATATCCATTAGTCCAAAAGGATCTGTAAAAAATTTTGTGTAAATAATTCTTGAGGGGATGATAACTTTTGCCTTCCCTCAAGAGAAAAATATATATATTCAAAAAAACTACAATCTATTAGTTTCTATTTTTCTGAGCAATTTAACTTTTGAAAGTTTAAAGAAACCAAGAGGGCTTTTTTTAAAAAAGCCCTCTTGGTTTAGCGGAAATGGAAATTTATCTAACTAGCGAAGTTCAATTCGTTATAGTTTGTGTTGGATGCGCTATTTTATGCTGACGATAACAGTGAATTCCCACGGTAAAAAGGAATGTAATGATTAGAGCGGTTAAAAGAAGCTCAGGTTTTACAAGAGCAAAGATAATAAATATGCAAAGGGTTACAGGATTAAATAATATGTTGATCAGATCTGGAAAAGCCTTCTTTGCTGCAAGCGTTGTTTTTTCTACCTCTCCTAAATACGATTCACTTTTTATTTGAAAATAACTTTTATTGTCTGTTGTTGTGCTTTGTTTTTCTGGTATCATTTTTTGATCCTTATTTTTTTCTTAATTATATTAAGTTGTTAATAAGAGGTCAACGCCTAATTAGTTTGTATTAATTAATTTTGTTTTTTTAAATAGGAAGTGAAATGAATAATATTGTTTTGAAATCTGAAAAAGTTCTATCTGTATTTTCTCCAGAGCGTGGAATGAACTTAATGCAATTGCAAGTAGAAAAAAAAGAGTTGATAGAACTAACTAGTAAGCCTTTATTTGAGGAACGCTTTGCAGGACTTGGAAGTTTAATTGGTCCCCATTTTCATCATAGAGCTACGGATCAAATACCTCCGGTGCCAAACGAGAATTTGTTTCCTCATATAGCAAGAGTTAGAGCAAAAGGTGTTGTGGAGCCTTTTTCTCACGGCATAGCGCGATATGCTCCTTGGAAAACGCGAGTTTTAGAGAATTCTATTCTGGCAACGCTTTCTGGAGAAGACCTTTGGAATGGACTATCTTTAGCGTCTTTAGAAGGTTTTTCTTTTCAAATGAATCTCGAAGCTTCGTTGCTCCCAAGAGGTCTATCTTTAGATTATTCTGTAGAATCGGAAAAGCCCTCGGTAATAGGGCTGCACTATTATTATAGATTGCCCTCGAGTGGAGGAAGGATTAAGGCTGCAGTAGAAGGTAGAAAAGATGAGTTATGTTTTGATGCCTTGCAAGAAGTTGATTTGGGATTCATTCCTAAAAAAGGATCAGAGGGTTTTTTTGAAGTCTTTTATGAAAATACGGAGTTTACTATGAAGATCAGCTTTAAAACCGATGATCCTTCATGGCAGTTATATAGACCACAAGGGTCTTCATACATCTGTATTGAACCACTTAGTGCAAAAGATCCTAAGCATCCTATTTATAAAAAAAGTAGACTTCAGGTAAGGATAGAGATTTTAGATTGAAAAAAATATGGCTATCTAGCAGTTTGCATTCTTACAAATGGAGAAAAAAATGAAGAGAGCTTTGATTGCATCCTTAGTGTTTGGGCTGCTTTCCTTTATAGAATGCAATGCAGATATTGCTATTATGGCAGGACTAGGGCAATTTATACTAACCAGCGATGCTTCTACTTATCCGATTGCGAATTCACTTTTTATTGGTGAAAGTTTTGCGAAGTCTATTGCAATGTGTCCTTCTGGCTAGACTGCGTAATTTTTAATAAGAGGCTTTCTATACTGCAAGGCTTTGAATTTTTTCGTTTTTACAAGAGAATATAAAAAAAATGGCTTCTCAGATGGGACTTGAATGGATCGTGTTTTGCGATTGTGTTAAAATCGAGAACAGAAGCGGCCTAAATCCAGAAAATTGCAGTTCCATGCTGAATATATATGAAGCATAGCTTATTAATGCCGATGAACAGGCTTTTACATCTTATGACTATTAGGCTAGATAAAACGCGCAAACGTTAATGCATTCTTTTAAAGAACCAAATTCTCCTTTAGGAAGAAGACAGGGTTCATAGCGTTCATTGCTATATGTGAAAAGAGCAAAACTCCATTTATTTTCTCCAAAATAACGCAAACGGCCAAGTCGAGACACTGTTTCGTCTTTTTCCACAGAATCTATCTAACAAAATTCTCGTCTAAAACGAAGTTTAAGTTTGTAAGAAGATCCCCCATGACTGTGAATTTGCATAGGCATCAGCTTGCGCGCGAATTTTCGCATAAGCTGATAAGGGAATTATGTCATCGTTAGAATCTGGGTCAAAAATCCAAGGCATGCGCAAAAAATAGCGTAAATAGCTTTTGTTTTTCTAGTTTTTTTATTCAAAAAAATCTTTAAACTCTAGATACTAGGAAACCTTTACCGAATTTCAGGAGGCTATTTCTAGTTCGATTGATAAATGTGGCCACGAGTGGAAAGAAGAATTAAAAAGTCTTTTAGTTTTACGCTTTCAGATGTTTTCTTCTTAGAAAGAGGAGGAGTTTGCCTAAAAAAAACTACAGTTTCGAACAGAGCTTATTAGTTTTTCTAATATGCTTGGGCTTCAACACGGCTCAGCTATTTATACAAGTCAAAAACCCTCTATGAAAATAAGAAAAATAACCGTTAAAACAATGTCCTAGAGAATGTGTTCATGTGACTAGCTTATAAAACGAAAAAACTTAAAGTCTCGCAGTATAAGTAGCTTAAGCTCTCAGTATCTTTAATAAATAGAAAGCAGGGGATAGATTCTAAGTGAAGGATATCGGTTAATCCTTGGGCTTTAATAAAGTCGTATAAAGTAAAAAAGCGCTGCCTAGCATAGATCCAAAATCCTTTTTCAAGAGAAGCTGGTAATTTATTTACTTCACAAAACTCTAGATGTTCGCTACTTTTTGGAATAAGATAGATGTTGATTAAACTAATTCTTTCCTTATTTATAAAATCCAGTTTTGTATTTTTAAAAATGGAATAAGTCTCATCGTCTAAAAGCAAATAGAGCTCGCTATCCGGGTTAAGATATCGAGCTTGTTTTATTGTTGTTAAAATGCAAGAGGGAATGGGTTTGCCTAAATGGACAAAGATCAAAGAGCTTGCCAAAGCGTAGAAAGGAAATAACATACATACAAAAAACAATAAAAGAGTGTAAGTGCAAGCGTTCCTCTTCAATCCCATAGAAATCCTTCACAAATTAGAGGTCTAGACCTAATAAAGCTTCTACATAGTCTTCAGGGTCAAAAGGGATGAGGTCTTCAGCATTTTCTCCTATACCAATCCACCTAATAGGAATTTTGAGCTCTTTGTAGATAGAAAGGATAATACCTCCTTTTGCAGAACCATCAAGTTTTGTTAAAATAAGACCTGTTAAAGGAACGAATCGATTGAAAGTTTTAGCTTGATCTAATGCATTTTGACCGTGAGTTGCATCTAAAATTAAAAAGGTCTCATGGGGGGCTTTCATTGAGAGCTTTTTACAGGTCTTTTGTATTTTTTCAAGTTCTAACATAAGGTCAGTTTTATTTTGTAATCTACCCGCAGTGTCCAAAAGTACAATATCCATACCTCTAGATTTAGCTGCTGAAATGGCATCAAAGGCAACTGCCGACGGATCGCCTCCAGGTTTAGATTTAACAATATCGATAGAAAGCTTTTCAGCCCAAAGACTCAGTTGATCAATGGCGGCCGCTCGAAAGGTGTCACCGGCTCCGACTAATACTTTTTTACCTTCTTTTTGAAAAGCTAAGCTCAGTTTGGCAATGGATGTTGTTTTTCCACTTCCATTGATGCCTACAACTAAGATGACCAGAGGGTCGCCTGAATCTGGAATAGACGGGGTAACTAAAGGAGGAATAGAAAAAATCTCTAGCGCTCTATTTTTAAGGATTTGCAAAATTTCTTGGATGTTTTGCTGGGGTTTAAGACGAAGCTCAGTCTTGAGATGAGAGACAAAGTCTTCTACGCAAAGAGTTCCAAGGTCTGCTTCGTAAAGGATTTGCTCTAAAGATTCAAAGGTAGAGTCATCCCAAGGCTTTCCAAATAAGGAGTTAATTCGTTGGCCTAACATCGAACGCGTGGATGAAAGAGCTTTCTTGATTTTCTGGTAACTGTTTTTTAAAAAACTAAACATAGATAAATCTAATTTTAAGTTGATGGAAAACAGGAGTCTATCACATAAGGTAATTGAAGAGAAGATGAGGTATTTTAATGGATATACACGAGTATCAAGCTAAGGGGATTTTGCATCATTATGGAATCCCTATTCCTAAATTTGGGGTGGCTGCAACTATAAAAGAAGTCGAAGAAGTAATAAAAGAATTGTCTTTAACTCAAGCTGTTTTAAAGATACAGGTCCACGCGGGTGGACGGGGTAAAGGTGGTGGGGTAAAGTTTGCGAAAAATAAAGAAGAAATTCTTGCGACAGCAAAGCAGTTAATCGGGATGAAACTTGTTAATAATCAAACAGGTCCAGAGGGAGTGATTGCTCATAAAATACTCATTGCGGCACCTTTAGAGATAGCGCAAGAATATTATCTCGGGGCTGTTATTGATCGAGAATCGGCGAAACCTATTTTAATAGCATCTCCAGAAGGTGGGATGGAAATTGAAGAGATCGCGTTAAAACATCCAGAAAAGATTTTGAAGTTGCCGATTGAACTCTCTGGAGAAATCAGGGCTTTTCGGTTAGTTCGTCTTGTTAATTTCATGGGATGGACGGCTGATCAAGCTAAGATGGGGGCAAAAATTGCTAAAGGAGTAGCGAGGGCATTTATTCAAACAGACGCTGCTTTGTTAGAGATTAATCCTTTAATTAAAGATGATAAAGGAGCTCTTTGGGCACTAGATGCGAAGCTGAGTGTGGATGAAAATGCTCTTTTTAGACAACCTGAAATCGAAGCATTTTACGATCCTTCTCAACAATCTAGAGCCGAGGTGGAAGCTAAAGAATTCGAACTAGCTTATGTCGCTATGGATGGAAATATTGGATGCATGGTCAATGGAGCTGGGCTTGCGATGGCTACAATGGATCTGATCTATCACTACGGAGGGAAGCCGGCTAACTTTTTAGATGTAGGGGGAGGCGCTTCTAAAGAAAAAGTCGCCGCTGGATTTAAAATTATTTTAGAAGACCCTAATGTTAAAGCTATTTTGGTGAATATCTTTGGGGGCATTATGAATTGCGCAGTTCTAGCAGAAGGGATTATTGCTGCAATGAAAGAATGTCAAATTCGAGTTCCTTTAATTGTAAGGATGGAAGGAACAAACGTAGGGGAAGGAAGACGTTTGCTCAAGGAGTCAAATCTCAAAATTATTACAGCAGACTCTCTTTCTGATGCAGCTGAAAAATCTGTAGCAACCTTAAAACAGAGTTAAGTAAGGAAAATTCATGGCAATTTTAGTTAATAAAAATACAAAGGTGATTACCCAAGGGATCTCGGGGAAGTCTGGGCGTTTTCATACAGAGCAAGGATTGGAATACGGTTCAAAATTTGTGGGGGGGGTAACTCCTGGAAAAGGAGGGCAAGAGATCTTAGGCCTTCCCGTATTTGAAACAGTATATGATGCAAAAAAAGCAACAGGATGTGATGCCTCCGTTATTTTTGTTCCTCCACCCTTTGCTGCAGATGCCATCTTAGAAGCTGAAGATGCAGGCATTGCTTTAATTATCTGTATTACGGAAGGGATTCCCGTACGAGATATGCTTGAAGTCAGTAGAGTCATGAGGATGAGTAAAACCAGTCGTTTAATAGGTCCCAATTGTCCTGGTGTAATCACTCCAGGAGAGTGTAAAATTGGTATTATGCCAGGCTATATTCATAAAAAAGGGAAGATTGGCATTGTTTCTCGTTCTGGGACTTTGACCTATGAAGCTGTTTGGCAAACAACGGGTCTCGATCTTGGGCAATCTACTTGTGTTGGAATCGGTGGAGATCCTTTAAATGGAACTAATTTTATCGATGTATTAGCTCTTTTTGAAAAAGATCCAGAGACCGAAGGGATCCTTATGATAGGTGAGATAGGGGGATCTGCTGAAGAGGAAGCAGCAGAGTGGATCAAACAGTATTGTTCCAAGCCTGTAGCTGCTTTTATTGCAGGTTCCACGGCCCCTGCAGGAAGGAGGATGGGACATGCGGGAGCAATTATTTCTGGAGGAAAAGGCGCCGCTCCGGATAAGATAGAAGCTCTAAAAAAAGCGGGAGCTATTGTTGCTATTTCTCCTGCTGATATGGGAGTATCTATGAAGCAGGCGATAGCATTGAGAAAGAAAACATGAAAATTTTTGGGAAGATCCCTGTTTCGATGAGTTTAAGTTTTTGGGTAGTAGCCGCTTTAATTGGTTATTTTAATACGAAAAGCTTGATAGGAACTCTTATTTGGATTTGCGTTATTTTTATTTCAGTTCTTGTTCATGAACTAGGGCATGCTCTAGTTGCTTACAAATTAGGCTTAAGCCCTAGAATTGAACTTGTCGCTTTCGGGGGATTGACTCATTATTTAGGGAAGAATTTATCTTTAGGAAAGCAGTTTTTTATTGTTTTTATGGGGCCTTTATTTGGTTTTTTTCTTTTTTTAGCTTCTTTTTTTGTTTTACATACCGTTCATTTTCAAAATGTTTTATTAATGCAGTCGTTAGGGTTGTTGCAAATGATCAATCTTTTTTGGACAGTTGCAAATTTCATTCCAGTCTTGCCTTTAGATGGGGGGCATATACTTCGTATTGGATTAGAGGCCTACTTCAAGTCTAAAGGGCGTTATTATGCCCTTTTTATAAGTATGCTAGTGGCTTTACTTGCCAGTATAGTTTTTTTCTTCTATCAAATTATTTTGTTTGGAGCTTTCTTGTTTTTATTTGCTTATCAAAATTATACGGATTGGAAAAATGAAAAAGATTCTTTCTCTCAAGAGGGCTCTGAAGATCTTCGAAGTAGGTTTACTAAAGCTGAAGAAAGTTTACTTTTAGGGAATAAAGAAGAAGCCTTCGAAGGTTTCCGTTCAATTCTGCGAAGTTCTTCAGTAGGATCTATTGCCGCATTAGCGGCTCAATACATCGCTTTTTCTGAGTATGAACAAGGTCAAAAAGAAAAAGCGTTTGAGATCCTTCTTCCTAAACGTAAGGATCTATCAAAAGAAGGGGTTTATCTCCTTCATAAGATTGCTTTTGAATTGGGGAAATATGCAATTGTGACAGAATTATCAGAGGCTTGTTTTCAAGCTTTTCCTTTGCCGGAGGTGTCTGAAAGAGCGGCTAAATCTCATGCTCATCAAGGGCAAGTAGATGCGTGTCTTGGATGGCTTGAAACAACGCTAAGCCTTGGAGTTCTTCGCTCGTTAGATTTAATTTCAGATGTTATTTTTGACTCTATTAGAGATCGATCTGCTTTTACTAAGTGGGTTAAGTCTAACCTCTCTTAATAAAGAATCAGAGCTTTTCATTTTGGGTTCTCGCAATAAATGACCCTGGAAATTTCTATAGATAAAAGTCTTTAAATTTTACAAAAAATCACCCGAAAATCGGTCTTCTTATCAGACACTAAGTAAGTTATGTTTTCTTTTACTTAATAAAAAATTGATTTTATCTTTCTATTTTTCCTTTCCTTAGCGTATATTGATTCGGTCGGTTTTTTAAAAAAAAGGAGTTTTATGAGAAGACAGGTTTACGTGTTAGATATAGGTTTAGTAGAAGGTCTAGTGGAAGATGAATTTATAGAAGCTAATCCAAAGATTTCTCGAACAATTGAGATTCAAGGGCATCAAACTTTAGAACAGTTACATCACGCTATATTTAAAGCATTTAACAGAGAAGAAGATCATTCGTATGAGTTCCAATTAGATAGTAATACGAGCTTTCCAGACAAAAGATATGTATTATCTGAGCAAGAAGAAGATGAGCCTGAAGAATGTGGTTTAATAGAGACTACAACAATTCAAGAACTTAAGCTTAAAGAAGGTGAGTTTCTTGGTTATTTATTTGATTATGGGGATATGTGGCTTCATCAAATTGGCGTAGAATCGATTAAAAGCGAAGAAGAAACGGTTCGCTATCCTAGAGTGATAAAAAAAGTAGGAAAAAGTCCTCCTCAGTACCCGGATTGGTAAGATTAGTAAAAAAATAAAAGGCTTTTATGAGTTCATTTACACCTATAAAATTGTCGTTAGAATCTCCGGTCTCTTTAGCTTCTTCATCAGACGCTGCTAATAGTTGGTTTTATGCGGATCTAAGCCCTCAAGCTGAACGTAAAGGGTCTATTGATGATGAACTATCGTTCTTTAATGTTGTCAACCGGAGTATATACCAAAATATTGACAAAGTCGGGTTTGAGGATACTCAAGGTGAAAAGCCCATATTCCTTGGGGTGTATCGAGATTCCATAGAGTTGATAAAAGAAAAGCGAGGAATAATAGGGGAACACATCGATCCTGAATGCAATAATGAAGGAGCGGAGATCCCTCTTAATTTTTTTGAATCAGATAGCAAAGAGGTCTTTTTTTCTAAGGTGCAGCGACTGGATCCTGGACCTAAAAAAGATGAATATCTTGAATCTATTATTCTTCATTTTTTAGATGCGAAAGATATTACTGTAGAAAAGAACTCAACAAAAAGATTTAGTTGTGAAAATAGAAGTTACGATGTTTTTAACTTTATAATTCATCATAAATTAAGGAGAAGAGATCGTTTTAGTTTACCGTATAGAGCTCTTGCTGAAGTTTCTTCTGAAAAGAAGAGTGTCGATTTATTGAAAAGTATTCGAATTGCAGAGGCTTTATATGAAACTATTTAGAGTCGATCTGATCAATTGGGGTTTTGCTAGAAATCCTCTGAAAAAAGTCTAAAGACCAATCAGCTAGTTGGTTGAGGTTATTTCTGACTGATGGTTCTTTGATGTAAGGGATCCATTCTTCTAACCTAATCGAATCACTAATGACAAATAAAGATAAGGTTCCAATTCCTTTTTCCTGTCCAATGGCATATAAAGTAGCGGTTTCCATTTCTACGATATCACAACCTAATTTTTTTACTCGGCAAATATTTGAAGGACTTTCTTTAAATATAGAAGAAAAACTCCAGCTATTAGCTTGTAAAAAAGAAGGGATAGAATTTTTTTCTGTAAATCGCTGCCAGTCAGTAAGAAGCTTTTGATTAACGAGTGCAAAAGTTTCCTCTATAGAGTATATTGAGCAGCTCAAAGAGAAAATTTGGCCTCATTCACCTTCTCGGTCACGGGATTTTTACGGAGACTTTTACCATCTTCCCTAGAGGAACGTAAATTCCTGTTTTTTTATGATTGCCATAGCAAGCCTTGTGGTGCTGAGTAAAGGTGCGGTTTTAGGCTGTAAAATCTCATTTCCGCTTGTTCGTTTCTTTTTTTGTAAAGTTGTTTTTAAGCGTCTTTAAGAGGTTTAATGCTGTTTAAGGGAGGCATTATGAAAAATAATCGAATTCAACTTCTGCCCCTACCGATTGAGAGGACGTTAAAGAAGTTTGGATCCGATATTCGAATTGCACGTTTAAAACGTGGTTTTACCATTGAAATGATGGCTCAAAGAATTGGCATTCATAGGTCGACCTATAGCAAGATGGAGAAAGGGGATCCAATGGTCGGATTAGGGGCTTATGCAGCCGCATTATTCTCCTTAGGTTTTGGTACGCCCTTGGGGGATTTAATTGATCAGCGCAATGATGATATGGGTTTTCTGCTCGATTTAGAAAAGCTGCCCAAAAGAGTTCGACTAAAAAAAAATCCGCAGGGGTTATGAACAGGCAAATCAAAGTTTATATTTGTGATGTAAATTACGAAGAATATTTTCTTCTTATTTCTAAAATACTTCCGGTAGAAGAAGAGCTTTTAAGCAGATGAGAAATTTTATCGACAATTTCTTCAGGTTGAATTAAAGAGGCTTTGTCTTTTAAAGGGAACTAGAGGTATCCGTCCTTTGAGGGACAACGACGTTAACGCAAGGTCTTGCTTCGCCAAGTCCTTATGCAATAATGAAGGAGCTGAGATCTCTCTTGATTTTTTTGAATCAGATAGCAAAGAGGTCTTTTTTTCTAAGCTGCAGAGACTGGATCCGGGACCTAAAAAGATGAATATCTTGAATCTATTATTCGTCATTTTTTAGATGAAAGATGGCAAGTGTTAGAAGTTGGAACTTGCCATAGAATATCAAGGAGATGAGAGTCTTTATTTCTAATTAACGGCCATGTCCACCGCCGCCATGTCCACCGCCGCCATGTCCACCGCGATCATCATGATTTCCATTATGGTTTCTGCTCCAATCGCCATTACGATTTCCATTCCAATAGCCGTGGTTATAATCTCCATAATAAGATCCGCCGTAGGGGTTCCCATACCCGTAAGAGTCATAGTAAAAACCTGGCCAGGCCCAAGGAGGTTGAATGAAGGGTCCTGAATCATCATTGTCATCATCATCATCTAGAATTACAGTTTTTCCAAGGTTTGGAGATGGGCTATTACTGGAGTCGCTGGCAAATAGGCCTCCGAATGTAAAGCAAATAATAGAACTGATTTTCATTAAATTGTTCACTTTAATTTCCTTAGTTAATTCTATGGATGTATTAAACGCGACTGTATTATAGTTTTATTATACTTTTATTTTATTTTTTGTAAATTATTTATTTTAAATATTTAAGTTGGCGTATTGACGTTTATGAGAATATAAAAAGAAGTTATAAGGTCTTGAAATAAGAGACTCTACTCTTAGGGCGATAATCCTAAGAGTAGAGGTATTTAAAATTTAGTCGGATAAAAAGCCGCCGGCTTGTCTTTGCCACATTTTAGAATAGTAGCCGCCCATAGATAAAAGATCTGAATGAGAACCTTCTTCTATGATTTTTCCTTGATCAAAGACTAAAATACGGTCCATCTTAGAAAGAGTGGAGAGTCGGTGGGCTATAACGATAGTTGTACGATTTTGAATAAGGCTTTCTAGGCTGTCTTGAATATAGTCTTCTGTTACGGAATCAAGTGCAGATGTAGCTTCGTCCAAAATTAAAATAGGAGCGTTTGTTAGCATGGCTCTTGCTATAGCTATTCGTTGTTTTTCACCACCGGATAGCTTTGTTCCTCTTTCTCCAACCATGGTATCATAGCCATCGGGTAGTTGTTTGATAAATTCTTCGCAGTGTGCTTTTCTAGCAGCTTCAATCATCTCTTTTTCTGTGGCATCGATTTTTCCATAGCAAATATTGTCTTTTAAGCTTCTGTGGAAAAGAGATGGTTCTTGAGGGATCAAGGCGATTTGTGTTCTAATGGAATTAAGTGTTGCATTGGCTATATCTTGTCCATCAATCAATATTTTGCCTTGTTCTAAAGGATGAAAGCGTAGAATTAGGTTAATAAAAGTGGATTTTCCGGATCCAGAATAGCCAACAAGACCTATTTTTTCGCCGCCTTGGATGCGAACATCTTTATTGGTAAATAATTTCCTGTCCTCATAGTGAAAAGAGACGTTTTCAAAGACGATCTCGCCTTTTGATACAGATAAAGGAGTGGAGCCTGGAGGATCTAGAACATCTTGAGGTTCTTGCATAACGGTTAAGGCTTGTTTTGCGATACCAATAGATTGAAAGAACTGAGGTATTTCTTCTCCAGAAAACCAGAGGATAAAAATAAGGTTCCAAGTGGTGTTAAAAATTTGGATTACTTCACCAGTAGATATCTTTCCTTGAGTCCAATATAGGATCATAAATCCGTTTAAGGAAAGCCCTCCTATTAAAAAGGCTGAAGATACAAAAATGAACATTACTTCAATAGAGTGCTTGGATTTGTAGTATTTGGATTGTTCTTCTTTTTGATAGATGGCGATACGGGCTTTTTCAAAGCAAAAGCGAGAAAAAAGATTTACGGCAAAGTTATTAGATAGACTGTCGACAATTTTTCCGGCCAGTAGACTCCTGGCTTCTCCGTGAGTGGAGGATAATCTAGCGCATCTTCGAGCAAAAGCGAGGCAAATAGAAAAGTGGATGGCTATCCATACGGTTGCAATAAGAGCAAAGAGGGTGTTGACTTGAGCAAAAAAGAATATGGTAAGTATGCAAGTGGCAATGGTTGGTAAAAATAGCGTTAGCATATTTTGTAAGATCAAGGTGGCTTGAATGGTCATGTCATTGATCTTGTTCGACAAACTCCCTGCAAAATGAGAATTAAAATAATTAGGAGAGTGACGCATAATATGATCAAACATAGTCATTCGGATGTCGGCTTCGAGTTGAGGAAATGCTTTAGCTTGTAAAAAACCCTTACATCGGAAGGATGCTTCTACAAAAAACCATAAGATAGCTCCGGAAATTAGAGGCCATTTTAGTAACGTCCAAGCAGAAGTTCTGTTAAAATCATATTCAGTTAAAACATCAATGATTAATCCAAGGATATAAGGCCATATGGTAGCGTCAAGAGACCAAACAAGGGAAAGAGCGAAGAGAAAGAAAAACGTCCATTTTTGGGACTTTACAAACTTCCACATGAAAGAGGATAGATTTTTTGAGAAATAGGTGTTAGGCATTTTTTTTCTATTTTGTTTAGATAAAGTAAAAAGATAGTTTCCCACACTTCTTTCTTTTTTTTCAATACATTTAATAGAAGAGCTTTGTGAAGAAGGAAATATATAAGTGATAAAAAATAAAAACCCCATTTATTTAAATGGGGTTTTATGATGATTTTATTTATTAATAGAGAATTATTTTGACTCGGGAGGGAGTGTAGCTTTATGGCTAAGTTTAATTTGTCCGCGATCGTTAACTTCGAGGACTTTAACCGCAATGATATCACCTTCTTTAACCACTTCAGTAACAACGTTTACTCGACGATGAGCAAGTTCTGAAATGTGGCAAAGGCCTTCTTTTCCAAAAATCTCTACAAAGGCTCCAAAAGCAACAATAGATACAACCTTACCTGTGTATACTTTCCCAACTTCCACTTCAGCTGTAAGATTAAAAATAATATCTTTAGCTTTTTGCATGGCTTCTGGGTTTGTTGAAGAGATACTCACTAGTCCGCTATCGTTAATGTCAATTTGGACTCCAGTTGTTTCTATAATAGAGCGAATTTGTTTTCCAGCAGGCCCAATAACGGTGCCGATTTTGCTAGGTTTAATTTGCATGGTTTCAATGCGTGGTGCATAACGAGAGAGTTCAAGATTTGTTTTAGGGCAAGCTTCAAGCATTTTCTGTAGGATGTGAATTCTGCCTTGTTTAGCTTGGGCTAGGGCTACTTGCATGATTTTATGGGTAATGCCTTCAATTTTAATATCCAATTGAAAAGCGGTAATGCCTTCTGCATTTCCTGCAATTTTAAAGTCCATGTCGCCAAGAGCGTCTTCAGCACCTAAAATATCAGAGAGAATGGCGTATTTTTCACCCTCTAAAATAAGGCCCATAGCAATTCCTGCAATAGGGTGTTTAATAGGGACTCCAGCATCCATCATAGCCAAACATCCGCCGCAAATAGAAGCCATGGAAGAGGATCCGTTTGATTCTGTAATATTAGATTCTAATCTGACAACGTAAGGGAATTTGTCTTGGCTGGGCATAGTCATTAATAAAGCTCTTTCTGCGAGCTTTCCATGGCCTATTTCTCTGCGTCCTGGTGTTCCCATGCGGCCTACTTCTCCGACAGAAAAAGGAGGGAAAGAGTATTGTAGGTAAAAGCGTCGAACGCCATCTTCATCTAAAGATTCAAAACGCATCCCTGTTGTTTCTCCACCTAGTGTAGCTACAGCAAGTGCTTGAGTTTCGCCTCGTGTGAAAAGAGAGCTTCCGTGTGTTCTTGGGAGCAATCCCTGCTCTATGGTAATAGAACGAACTTGATCACAGGTTCTTCCGTCAATGCGTCGGTTTTCTGTTAAAATAGTGGATCTCATGATTTTTGCTTGCGCTTTTTTAAAAGCAAAGGCAACGTCAACTTTAGAGAAGACAGGCTCTTTTCCTTCTGGGAAAAAGTTTAATGTTACAGCATTTGAAATAGCTGTTATTGCTAGTTGTCTTTCTAGCTTGTCTTTAATGTTAAGTGCTTTTTCGAGATCCGAATTAAACTTAGATTGAATTTCTTCTATTAAAGCAGGAGGGGCAAGTCGGATTGCGCTACGGTCTTTGGTTTTACCAACTATTTTTTGCCAGTCTAAAAGATGTTTACAAATGATTTTTATGGCTTCATGACCTTCTTCAATAGCGGTTAAAATTTGTTCTTCTGAAAGAAAGTCTGCATACCCTTCAATCATTAAAATAGCGTCTTCTGATCCAGCTAAAATTAAATCTAATTTAGATATCTTTTGCTCTTCTAAAGTAGGGTTAATAATGAATTTATCTTGAATCATGCCGACTTTAACTGCTGCAACAGGCTTTATAAAAGGAACGTCAGATAAGACTAAAGCTGCAGAAGCTGCGCAAATAGCAAGAGGTTCAGGAGAAATAGTGCCATCATAAGAAAATACATAAGAAAGAACTTGAACTTCATTATAGTATCCATCTTCAAAAAGAGGACGAAGAGGACGGTCTATAAGTCTGCATGCTAAAATTTCTCTTTCAGCAGGTCGGCCTTCTCTTTTAATAAATCCGCCAAGAGTCTTTCCGCAGGAGGAGAATTTTTCTTGATAGTCAACTCTAAGGGGGAGAAAGTCTATGTTTTCTGCGGGTTTTGTTGCAGAGCAGACGGTTGTGAGTAATAGGGTGTCTCCGCATTGAACCGTTACGGCTGCATTGGCTTGTCTTGCGATTTTTCCTGTTTCAAAGGTAATTGTTTTACCTCCAACCGAAACGTGTAACTGTTTTGAATCATTCATTTAAGAGCTCCTTAAAAGCTGTAGATTGTAAGTGTTATTTGTGATCTATAGTCGGGAAGATGAACTGACCCATTTGGATAGAAAGCGAGAAATTTCTTTCTGCCCAAATGGACCTTTCATCAAACATCGACTTAAGCTGAAGAATTTTTTCGAATTCTCGAGCGTTTGAGTGTATAGTAGAAAAGAATAGAAAAGCAAAAGAAAAAGAAAAAACCACTTTAAATTGTAAGACTTACAATGATAAAGTGGCTTTTTTGAGGTTGGTTATTTTCTCAGGTTTAAGCGAACGATCAGGTTTTGATAGCGCTTAGTGTCTGTTGAATTCAAATAGTCGAGAAGTTTCCTTCTTTGACCGACTAGTTTGAGCAAGGCAAGCCTTGAGCCGTGATCCTTAGTGGCGACTTTCAAATGTTCTGTGAGTTCTGCTATTCTTTCTGTTAAAATAGCAATTTGAACATCAGCAGAACCTGTATCTTTTTCATGGAGTTGAAATTTTTTTGTAATTTCTTCCTTGGTACCTTTATCTAAAGACATAATCTATATTCTCCCTTTTATTGAGAGTTTTAAACGGTAGGCAAAACTTAAAAAGTATAAAACATAGTGAAAATTATAACCTAAACGGCTAAAGCGATCAACTTAAACTTTTTAGCCTATCTCTTTGAATTTTTTTTAATGTCTTTCAAGGAGAGGCTTTCTTGCAATTTGAAAGGTAGCCTGTTACAGTTCTTCTGAACACAATCCTATCAGAATTCAGCTTAAAGGTGAAACATTATGATCTCAAAGTCGCAATACAAAATTAAAATTGATCTGCTTTCTCCATTTTTGGAAGAGCTTTGTAAGGGAATTAAAAAAGAAATTAGGCAAGAGTTTATTCAGAAGGGGCTATTTAAAAAGAGTGAAAGTAATGTGGAGTGGAAGGAAGTTGCTCAGTTTTTTTATAAAAAAATAGTGGAAGAAGGTGATGAAAACGTAGGTGAGTGGTTAGCTTCTTCTTGGGTTTGTAAAAATGGGGAAATTTTTCAACATTTTCATGAAGAGCTTTCTTTAATAGACAAGCAATATGAAAATTTAGTAGGTATTCCTTTAGAATTAGAGCAGAAAATAAAGGATTTGTCAGTAAGTAAATTTGGTTTTTTACGGGTCTATCTATTTTGTGTTTTAAATTCGGTTGTTTTTTCATCTGAAGTATTTGAAAGTCTTCGCAAGGCTGCTTTGGAAGAGGTTTCTTCATCTAAAGAATCTTTAGAAGCAGCTAGAAAAATTTCTTCTGTAGAAGAGTTGGAGAAAGTTTTTGAATTGGAAAAAAAGAAAATAGAAGAAAAGTATGAGAAGAGAATGCAGGGTGTTTTAAAAAAATATCAAATAGAAGTGGATGGCTATCGAAAGCAAATTGGTCAGCTTCAAAAAAAACTAGAGAAACTGCATGTTTGAATTTGATGAATCATTTATGTTAGAAGCGTTAGAGGAAGCAAAGAAAGCTTTTGTGTTAGGAGAGGTGCCGGTTGGTGCTGTTGCTACGTACAAAGGGGTAGTTATTTCTAGAGCTTTTAATCAGGTGGAATCTTTAAAAGATGCTTCAGCTCATGCGGAGTTGCTTTGTTTGAGGAAGGCTGCAGAAGTTTTAGGAGGGTGGCGTCTTTTAGGAGTGACTCTGTATACTACATTGGAGCCTTGTAGTATGTGTTCTGGGGCTTTATTTTCTTTTCGAGTAGATAGGCTTGTTTGGGGGGCGCCAGATGTAAGGCAGGGCGCTGATGGCAGTTTTGCATCTCTTTTAACGTTAAAGCATCCAATTCATCAGGTGGCTGTTACGAGAAATGTTTTGTCAGAGCCGTCTTCTTGTCTTATGAAAACTTTTTTCGAAACGAGGAGGGGAAAAACATGTGTGAAGTGATTTTTGAAGAGCTTGCAGATCAGCAAAGAAAGCGATTGGGGAAGTTTGCTAGAACGCTCATCCCTCGCCTTACAGAGGATGACCTGCTTCAGCCTAATGATTTTCCGGCTCTTGAGAATCATCCTTATTTTCGTTATGAAGAAGGGGTGTTAGAGGGGATTTTAACAGCTCGAATGGCTTATCTTGCTTGGAAAAAGCAAGAGGTCGAGTAAAAGGGCTTGTTTTTAATTGGATAGTACGCTTTACTGTCTGGTTTTTATTGTATGTGAATATATTAGGAGTTTTTTTATGAAAAAGCAAGTGCATCCACCATATCAGGAGATTCTTTTTGTAGATTCTTCTACGGGTTTTGAGTTTGTTTGCGGGTCTACATTACAGCCAAAAGAAAAGCAAATGCATCAGGGTAAGGAATATCCTGTTTACCGCGTCTCTGTTTCTTCTTCTTCTCATCCGTTTTTTACGAAGAGTAATCAGCTTATTGACTCTGAAGGTCGAATTGATAAGTTTATGAAAAAGTACAAAAAGAAAGAGGTTCTAGTAGAAGCTGTAGAAGCTGTAGAAGAAACGTCTGACAAAAAAGGTCAAAAAAAGAAGAAGTAAGATTAACTTATGGAAGAGAGAATACGCGGGCTTCTATCTCGCTTAGAAAAAGTGGAAGAACTATTAGGACAAACGCATGTTCTCTCGAACCAAAAAGAGTATCGTCTTTTAACTCAAGAACACGCTTACTTATCAGAGATTAAGGAAGCTTGGTCTTGTTTGTCTATGTCTAAAAAACAACTAGAAGAAAATCAGTCTCTTTTAAAGATAGAAGAAGATGATGAGTTTTTACAGATCATTCGAGATGAGATTCTAACTCTGCAATCTAGTATTCCTGTTCAATTAAAGCGTTTAGAAACTTTGCTGGTTCCTCCAGATCCTGCGGATAGTCGTAATTTCATTCTTGAACTGCGTGCAGGAACGGGAGGTGATGAAGCGGCTATTTTTGTAGGAGACTGCGTTCGCATGTACAAATGTTATGCAGATCGAAAAGGGTGGAAGTATGAGCTTTTAACGGCGAGTCCTTCTGAGATGGGGGGGTTTAAAGAGTATATTATGCTCGTTTCTGGAAATAATGCTTATCGCTTGATGCAGTATGAGGCAGGGACTCATAGAGTTCAAAGAGTGCCTAAAACAGAGGCTCAAGGTAGGGTTCACACCTCAGCAATTACTGTGGCTGTTTTATTGGAACCCGATGAAGAAGAGCCTATTAATATTGATGAAAGGGATTTGAGGATAGATACTTATCGATCTTCAGGGGCTGGAGGTCAGCATGTTAATACAACAGATTCAGCGGTTCGAATTACTCACTTGCCGACAGGCACTGTAGTTTATTGTCAGGAAGAAAGAAGTCAGCATAAGAATAAAGATAAAGCAATGAAGATTCTTTCTGCTAAAATCTTAGAAGAGCAAAGACGGAAGGCAGATTTAGAAGTTTCTGGGATGCGTTTATCTCAAGTGGGAAGTGGCGATCGTTCTGAGCGCATTAGAACCTATAATTTCTCTCAAAATAGGGTGACTGATCATCGAGTAGATCTAACTTTATATAAGTTAGATCATATTATGGATGGAGATCTGGATGATATAACAGAAGTTTTGGTTCAGCACTCTTATAAACGAAAGCTTTCTGGGGAGAAAGCAGTATGAAGTTTTTAGGTGAAGTTCTTAGTCTTTCAGTGCAATACTTAAAAGAAAAGGAAGTGACATCTCCTCGTCTTGTGGCGGAATCTCTTTTATCTCATATTCTTGATGTGAAACGCATGGATTTGTATTTGAGATTTGAGTGTCCGTTGGAGGAGAGAGAGTTGTCTTTATTTCGCCTAGCTTTAAAAAAAGCGGCGTTGGGGGAACCAGTAGAATATATTTTATCTAGTGTGGTTTTTTATGGATTAAAACTTTTTGTATCCCCAAGTGTTTTGATTCCTCGTCAAGAGACAGAGATTCTAGTAGATCTAGCTGCGATGGTTTTAGGAAAAGAAGAGTTGCAAGGAAAAGTTTTATTTGATGTGTGTTCAGGATCTGGGTGTATTGGATTGAGTTTGAAAAAAAAGTTTCCTCAGCTTTCAGTGTTTCTTTCAGATATAAGCCAAGAAGCGTTGAGTGTTAGTCAAAGATCTGCTGAAACGCATGATTTGGATGTTCTTTTAATGCAGGGGGATCTGATGGCTCCATTTGAAGGGGTAAAAGCAGATTTTGTGTTTTGTAATCCTCCCTATATCTCTGATTTAGAGTATGAAGAGCTTTCTTTTTCTGTGAAAGGGTATGAACCAAAGTTGGCTTTGGTTGGTGGAATTACAGGTTTGGAGTTTTATCAAAGGTTAGCTGCAGATCTTCCAAACTACGTAAACCACGGAGCTAGAGTGTTTTTTGAAATTGGGTATCAACAAGCGGAAGATGTAAGTAAAATTTTTTCTACTGCTTGTTGGGTGAGAAAAGAAGTTAAGAAGGACTGGTCTGGAAAGGATCGATTCTTTTTCCTTGAAATAGAATGACTTTCTCGTTTATCTTATATGGCAACCTATAAATTGTTTATACATTATGTTTGGAACTTTAACAGAAAAATTTCAGCAGCTTTTTGGCTCTCTAACGGGTAAGAAAACCCTGACAGAAGAAAATATTGCGGATGCTATTAGGCAAGTTAGAATCGCTTTGCTTGATGCGGACGTCAATTATTCTGTTGCGAGTCAGTTTATTAAGAGAGTAAAAGAAAAAGCGCTCGGTGGTAGTGTTCTTAAGTCGATCACTCCTGGGCAACAATTTATAGATGTAGTTCATAGTGAACTGATAGAATTAATGGGTAAAGAAGAGGTTTTATTAAACCTTGAAAAGACACCTTCGGTTTTAATGCTCTGTGGTTTACAAGGTTCTGGTAAGACAACGCATGCTGCAAAACTGGCTCGTTATTTACTTAAAAAAGATCCTCGGAAAAAAATATTACTCGCTGCCTGTGATTTACAAAGACCTGCAGCTGTAGAGCAGTTAAAGCGTTTAGCTAGTCAAGTCGGTGTTGAAGTGTTTTCTGTAGAAGGAGAGTCTTCCCCTAAAAAAGTAGCTCAAGGAGCTTTGGATAAACTAAAGAAAGAAGGGTTTGATCTGCTTATTGTAGATACGGCAGGACGCCTTCATTTAGATGAAGAGTTGATGTTGCAACTAGAAGATTTGAAAACCTTACTCAATCCTCAAGAGATTTTATTTGTAGCAAGTGCTAGCACAGGGCAAGACGCAGTAAAAACAGCGCATGAGTTTGATAAGCGTATTTCGATTACGGGTACTATTTTAACGATGTTAGATGGAAACTCTAGAGCGGGTGCTGCAATTTCTATTTGTGAGGTTACAGGAAAGCCTTTGAAGTTTGAGGGGATCGGCGAAAAATTAGATGATTTACAGCTGTTTTCTCCGAAATCGATGGCTGATCGAATTCTTGGAATGGGAGATGTAGTTAACTTAGTTAGAAAAGCACAAGAGCATTTTAGTGAAGAGGAAGGCAAGGCATTAGAAAAAAAACTGCTTAAGGCCTCGTTTACTTATAGTGACTATCTTAAGCAGATGACGATGATGAAAAAAATGGGTTCTTTTAAGAGTTTGCTCAAGATGTTGCCAGGAATGCCTTCGTTAGATGAATTAAATATCGATGAAAAGGAATTTAACAAAACTGAATCGATGATTTTATCGATGACTTTTGAAGAAAGAGATGAAAAGGTTGAGTTAGTTCCAAGCCGTAGAAGGCGCATTGCTAAGGGTAGTGGTGTTTGCATAGATGATGTGAATCGCATGGTTAAAAGTTTTAAGAAAATGAAACAGTTTTTTAAAGATATGCCTAGTCTCAAGAAGCAATTTCAAAAAGAGACTGGAAAAAAGGAGAGTTTTTTATGGCGTTAAGAATTCGTTTAAGGCAACAAGGAAGCAAAAATAGACAGACATATCGAATTGTAGTGGCGGATGCTTTGACAAGAAGAGATGGGAAGTATGTAGAGAAGTTGGGTTTTTACCTTCCTTACCTAATGGAAAATAACTGTGAAATTGATGCTGATAGAATGATGTATTGGCTTCAGCAAGGAGCTCAGATGTCGGAGCAGGTAAAATCTTTAGCAGCAACTTTTGCTCCAAATGCACTTAAGATTTTCAATGAGCAAAAGCTAGCACTTAAAGCAAAAAAAGTTGCTAAGAAAAGAGCTAAAAAAGAAAAAGCGTAAGATCATATATGCGGATCCATATTCTCTCTCTCTTTCCGGATTACTTTAGTGGACCTTTTGATGTAAGTATCATTAAGAAAGCAAGAGACCATGGACTTATAGAAATAGAGCTTGTTGATATTAGGGATTTTGCTGAAGGTAAGCATAAGAAAGTAGATGATCGTCCTTGTGGAGGAGGTCCAGGCATGGTACTCATGCCAGAGCCTCTTTGTAGAGCCATTAGATCTCTTAAGACTCCAGAGTCAAGAGTGATTCATCTTTCGCCGCAGGGTAGTTTGCTTTCATCCAAAGTCTGTGAGAGGTTAGCTTTAAGCTCTCATCTTATTTTGGTCTGTGGTCATTATGAAGGAATAGATGAGCGAGTGATTGAAAAGGAAGTCGATGAAGAAATCAGTATTGGTGACTACGTGTTAACCAATGGATGTCTATCTTCGATCGTGCTTGTAGATGCACTCTCTAGGTTTGTTCCAGGGGTAATAGGAAATGAGTTAGCGGTGTATCAGGACTCGTTTCAAGATGGACTTTTTGATGGGCCTCAGTACACAAAGCCGTATGATTTTGAAGGATCTTTAGTTCCCTCTGTATTATCGAGTGGCCACCATGAAGAGATCCGCAAATGGAAATTACATCAAGCATTACAAAAAACAAAAAAGGTTCGTCCTGATTTATATCAGAGACTCCGAGCGCATTAAAAAGGAGAACACATGAAACAGTGTCAATTGATTCAGTCTATTGAAAAGGATCAACTCAGGTCTGATATTCCTGTTTTTAAAGTAGGGGATAGCATTTCCGTTCATACTCGCATTGTTGAGGGAGAGAAGGAAAGAGTTCAGGTATTTACAGGAACAGTGATATCACGTAAGGGAAGTGGTCTTTCTGCGACTATGTCTTTATACAGGGTTTCTTATGGTTCAGGTATGGAAAGAGTTTTCTTGATCCACAGTCCTAGAATTTCAAGAATCGAAGTTATTAAGTTTGGTAAGGTACGTAAGGCTAAACTTTATTACATAAGAGGCGTTTCAGGAAAAGCCGCTAAGATAAAAGAAAGAATAGCTCCTAGAAAAGTAAGTAAAACTGTTCAGAGTGAAGTTGTCAAAGAAGAATAATTTCAATCAACCAGTATTTTCTTTCTACGAAAATTCTTTGCAGCCTGATCTTCTTTATTTTGAGAAAGAAGCGATTGCAAAGGGCTATCGTAAGATTGCCGGAGTAGATGAAGCGGGAAGGGGGCCTTTAGCAGGTCCTCTTGTAGTTGCTTCATGCATCTTGCCAAAAGGCCTTATCATAGAAGGCGTAGATGATAGTAAGAAGCTTACTCCAATCCGGAGGCAAGCGCTGTATAGGCAAATTACAATGCATCCTCAAATAATTTATTCTATTGAAGTCATAGAGTCATCAGTAATAGACGAAATGAATATATTTAAGGCAACGCTTCATGGGATGAAAGAGGCTGTCTTACATTTAACAACACCAGCTGATTTTATTTTAGTAGACGGCCCTCATTCTCCGTTTTCACCTAGAAACTCTCAAGCAATAGTTAAAGGCGATAGTCTTTCACACTCAATTGCTTGTGCCTCTATTTTAGCGAAGGTTAGTCGAGATGCAATAATGGAAGGTCATGATTTGCAATGGCCAGAATATGGCTTTGCAAAGCATAAAGGTTATCCAACGGCAGAACATTTAAAAGTTTTAAAGGCAATAGGGCCTTGTCCTATTCATCGAGTAAGTTATGCTCCTGTAAAAGAAGCTCTTTCTTTTTTCTCTTCTATATAAAGAATTTTATCTAACTTAAAAAGTTTATTTCATAAGTTGTTTGTTTTTATTTGCTTTTGTATTTAGTTAATAAATCGAAATTGACAAACAGGTGCTTTTGGTGTCTAATAATATTTATATGAGATTGTGGTTTTTAAAGAAGAGTCTTCTTGGAATGTGTTGTTAAAAATAGATAAATGGAACGACAACTCCTTTAGAAGATAGTATTTCTATTTATTTAGATGTTAGGATTCCTGGCCTAACTTCTCAAAAAGAGGAGGTAAAATCTGAAATTTAGAAGAGTTTTATGTTTGAATTCTTGGATAGTGATTTATAGAAAAGAGTTGAGAGGACCCTAAAAAATCGATTGGGCGTCTAACCTGTTGATTTCTTGTTTCAGTAAAAAGACGAGTTAAGATATGGTAAAGATGTTGAAAATTTTTTAGCGGCATATTATGTTTAATTTCAAGATAATGCATTTAGTGATTTTAGCAGCTTTGGTAATGTCTTTTTCTGTGGCATCTTTAGTCGCAGAGCCTTCAGAGATGGAGCCTATAAAGTCTGAAAAAGAGATTCCAAAACTCCCGAAACCAAAACTGCCAAAACCTCCAAAAATAGAAAAACCTAGAGAATCTGATCCGGTCAGTAGAGATAAAGAAGTTAACTAGTATTGGAGTTACAACTGGTAATTTAAAAGAGCCTGTCAACTTTTTGACAGGCTCTTTTCTCTTTTAAGGGAGTTTAATTGAATAAAAACGAGTAAGTGCACCATGTTTAATGAGAAGTAATATTCGGTTTTTGTCATCAGGAGAGCAAGCTGCTTCATTAAGTTCATCTGGAGTCGAAACTTTTTTGTGGTTAATCGCTAAAATCAAGAATCCTGGTCTTATACCAGCAAGAGCAGCAGGGGAACCGGGTTTGATTTTAGTGATTAGAATGCATTCCTCTCCCTTAGAATAGCCAAGTTGTTTTCTGAGCTCTGGAGTAAGCTTGGATACTTCGATACCTAATTTTTGCATTACAACACCAGAGGCTGCTAGTGATTCGGATGAAGATCCTAACTTAACATTAATAGGGATAATGTGCCCTTTTCTAATGACTTTGAGTTTGACAGTAGAACCTGGAAGAGTAAGTGAGATGTCGTTTCTAAAACAGCCAAGGGTTTTTACAGGATCGCCACCATATTCTATAATAATGTCTCCCTGTTTTAATCCGGCTTTATCTGCAGGGGAGTCTTTGAAAACTTCAGAAACAAGGGCCCCCTCTATTTTTTTTAATTGAAAGGCGTCGGCAATGTCTTTATCTACAGATTGTAAAGACACTCCTAAAAAGCCGCGAGTTACAGACCCACTATCAATAAGTTGAACCATGATTTTTTTAGCCATACTACTTGGAATAGCAAATCCAATACCCATATACCCACCGGAACGAGAAACTATTGCAGTGTTAATTCCAATTACTTCACCATCTAGATTAATTAAGGGCCCCCCAGAATTGCCAGGGTTAATGGCTGCATCTGTTTGAATGAAATCTTCGAAGTCAGTAATTTGTAGGTCTTGTCTTCCTTTGGCGCTAATGACGCCGACCGTAAGAGAAGCTTCTAGTTGAAAGGGGCTTCCAATAGCAGCAACCCATTCGCCAATCTCAAGTGTATCAGAATCTCCTAAAGGTAAAAATGGAAAATCATGGCCTTCAACTTTAATGATAGCCACGTCTGTAGGCGCATCGGCCCCCACAAGGGTCGCATCTAGCTCTTTTCCTCCGTCAAAACTAACAGTGAGTTTTGTGGCTCCTGAAACGACGTGGGCATTGGTCATGATATATCCATCAGAAGAAACAAAGAACCCGGAGCCTTGACTTTTTTCAAGAGATTTTTTCTTGGACTTTGTTGGCCCACCAAAAAAACGTTGAAATCCATCTGCAGAAGAGGGGTTTTCGGAATTAGGGCCTTCGTCGTCGGAGCTTTCTATTCCTTCAGCTTTAATAAAGACGACGGCTGGGATGCTTTTTTTAGCAACATTTGTAAACATCCGAGAAAGGGATCTAGGGCTACATGGAGAAGCCGAATCAGTGGGGGGAGAAGATTCTTTAGCATAAGAGGTTGAACTTATCAAAGTTGTCAATGCACAAAGCGTCGAGATCCAATATAAAGACATAATTTTTTGCTCCCTAGCGTGAATAGTTAAATAAAACTGATTCTCGCTAGGAGGGTAAAAAAAATCAAACTCAAAATGCTAGGATGCCCTCTCTTTTTTAAATAGGGAATACTGGGATAGGAGTTTTTTGTTTTTCAAAGAGGTCTTTACCTGCAAAGCTAATCTGAATTCCTTTTTTATTAGAGGAAAAGAATTCAGATTGAATAGCTGTTTTGATGTCAGAGGGTGTTAGAGCTAGTAAGTTTTTTCGATATTCTCTACGTAGACTTACATCTTTACCATCGCGGTATAAATTATATCCTAAAATAGCCTGACTTCCAGGGGAAACTGGCATATCCATTTGTTGAATCATGGAAAGCTTAGCTTCTTCTAAGTCTCGATCGCCAAACTGTCCTTTTCCAACAATATCAAGAGCTTCTTCAAAGGCTTTGAAGGTTGCATTAATGTGAGGATCTCTATAAGAGTAAAAATAAAAAGATCCGGTTAATGAATTATAGGTAGCCCCAGCTCCATAGGCGCCTCCTATTTCTCTAATTTTATTGTGCAACACAACGTGTTCAAAAATCTGCGAGGCTACGGAGATAGCCGGAGCATGAGGATGAATGTAGGGAGCAATAGAGTAGGACTCTACGTTATAAGCCACTTGGGAGGTAATAATGCGACCTTGCGAAAAAACTGGGGTTAATGGATAGAGATCTATCCAAGGGCTGAATGGTTTTTTTGTAAGGCAGAAAATGCTGTTTAGATCTTGTTTAGAGATCTTATCAAAAAAGGGTTGATCGCACGATAGGACTAAGTGAAGATTATTAAAGGAAAATAGTTTTTTATGAAGATCTGAGAGTTTTTGGATTAAAGAAGGGAGAATAGTTGGTAATTGAGACGCTAATTTGTCTATAAAATGGTAGTATGGGAGTCCTGAGGATTCATAACCAAAGAAGGTTGATTCATCATATCCGCTTAAAGAAAGCTGAATGGCGTACCTTAAAGCGTTTTTAGGGACTCTATTTTGAAGAGAAGATTGAATTTGTTCTATAAGCTCTTTAATTCTTTTTTGATCTGTTAAATCGGGAGTCTGCAGAGTGTCACACATAAGAGTGAATAGTTTTTCAGCATTTCTCTCTAGAGATTTCCCTCGAATATTCAGAGCTGGTTTTTTTTCTTTAGAGTCAGTTGCTTGAACATACAAGGAACTAGAGGTTGAGATTCCTCCTGTATAAGACATCGTATACTCAAGATTTTCTACATAGTCTCTGCCTCCAGAACCAAGAGAAGGTAGAATAGAAAGAAGGAGACGTAGATAAGGGATTTCTTCTTTATCGACAGCAGGCAGATCAAAAATTAGATCTGCGTAGAGAATCGAATTTGTAAAGCATGCGTGATGGAAAATTTTTAGTGAAGAGTCTTCCATATGATGCTTTAAAGGGAACTCTTTTGGAAGCAAAGGAACATCGTCTAAGGTGACTTTTGGAAGGCATTCTAGATCTTGTTCATCAATGCTTTTTTGCATTAAATCAAGCTGCTCAGTTTGTAGTAGGATGTTTTCTTTTTGCTTTTGAGAGAGTGTTTTACTAATGTTTTTAAGTTTCTCTGTTTCTTCTGCTATTTCTTTCTTTTCTAGTTTAGAGTCAGGTGTCATCGTGATTTGAATTTGATGAGGGTTGTCAAGGAAGTGTTTTTTTAGAAGATTAGGTAGATAGAAAGGGTCTTTTATTTTTTCTAAGAGATCTTTAAAGAGAGAGTGGATCTTTAGCATGTGCAAAGGATCTCCACCGTGTTGCTTAGCTAAAGCTGAACGGAAAAAGAGACTTAGTCCAAAGGGGCCATGATCACCTGTAATTTCCATATGAGAAAATTCAATTTGATGGATGGAGGCTTCAATTACATGTTCCGGAAATGGGGTTTCACTTATTTTTTTTAGAGTTTGGAATAAAAAAGACTCTAAATTATCGACTTCTTCTTCTTTACATCCTTTAAAAGTAAGGATGTAAGGCAATTCGCTAAGTTCGGTATCCATTAGAGCTTCTACTTGAGCGCATAGACCAGATTCTAAAAGAGGCTTTTTTAGGGGGGAGGCATCAGAGTCCATCAAGATAGAATCTAGAAGAGCAAGAGCAAGCACTTCTATTTGCTCTGTAATGTGACATGTAACCCAGCCAAAGGATACAAAAGTTTTTGCTTTGGAAAGTTGGTCTTCACCTACGGCATAGGTAGTTTGTTGCTTTATAGGCTTTAAAAAACGAGGCTGCCTTCCTATAGGAGGTAATGGAGGTAGTGGTTTAACATTTACTAGAGCATTTTCTTGGATGTAATCTAGGTGGTGTTTTAAAGGAAATGAACCGTAAAAAAAGAAAAGACAGCGACTTGGATGATAATGTATTTTATGAAATTCTAAAAGTTCTTCGTAGGTAAGGTCGGGGATCTCTGCAGGGTCTCCTCCTGAATTGTAAGCATAGGGGAGGTCTGGGAATAGAGCTTTTAAAGAATCATGCCAAAGTTTGGAGTCAGCTGAAATACTTCCTTTCATTTCATTATAAACAATCCCTTTGAATTCTAGAGGAGAATTTGAGTTTTTAGGGTTTTTGAATTCTAATCGACATCCTTCTTGTAAGAAGCTTAGTTCTTTGATTTGTGGATGAAAGACAGCGTCAATATATACATTAAGTAGGTTATAAAAGTCCTTTTCTACTTGAGAAGCAGCAGGATAGCAGGTGAAATCCGATCCTGTAAGAGCGTTCATAAAAGTATTAAGACTTCTTCGAGTCATTGAGAAGAAAGGATCTTTTATAGGAAATTTATCAGATCCGCAAAGGGCTACATGTTCTAGAATATGAGGAGCTCCTCTATTGTTTTTAGGTAAGGTGCGAAAAGACAAGCAAAATAAATTTTCAGGGTCTTCATTTTCAATGTGGATAATATGAGCGCCTGTTGGCTCATGAACGAGTTCTCTAAAATAACAGTCTAGTTCGTCTATTTTTGTATAAGTTAAGAGTTTGAAGTCTAGGTATGTTTCTCCAACGATTTGTAAAAATGTGCGAGTCATTGATTTCAGGTCCTTTGTGTTTTAGGCAATAGTATCAGTAAGTGGGATATTTACGATAGAATACAGTAGGAAAAACTTTTCTATTTAATTTTGATTTTGCTGATCGGAAAGTTTCCCGGCAATTTTACAAAAGCTTTCTAAGCCAAAGGAATAATATTTATCGTGAGCCTCTTGCCTAAATAGGGGAAAGCGCCAGGTAAAATCGGCATTGAGTAGCGGAGGGTAAACGACTAACGAACCCATTTAGATCCCTTATAAGAAGAATAGGTTCCTTTTTCTTCGGCTAATTCGGAAGAAGCCAAGAGTCCCAGGGAACTATGAAGCGATGGGTCACTTTAGACACTTAATAAGCCAGAGCTGGCTTCATACTCTGAGAAGGAGAGGAGAGAAGGGTGAGATTACGTGAAAAAAGATGAATAAATTGATCGACTACTGGCTACCAAAACCGCAAATATACCATAAATATCCAAAGGGCGATTGGGTGTCAAAACCTGAAGGAGGAGCCGTATGCGGGAAAGCTGTACGTACGGATCTGTGCGGGGGATGGTCAGTAATAATCCTTCTAGCAGTATTCTCAGGAGCCAATACAATCGTTGATATTTACGACTATGCCGAGCAAAAGTGTGAATTGTTGCAAGATTTATTTGGGCCTCCATCCTATTGTACTTTTTGGTGGCTACTTGTTCGCATGAATCCTCAGGCTTTTGCGAATGCCTTTAATGAATGGACTAAGACTGGACCTCTTACTTCTTTAGAAGGAGAGCAGATTAATCTTGATGGCAAAAGTTTGC
>CAMDHO010000026.1 GCA_945898205.1 Chlamydia trachomatis
TATATAAAAATGCCATTAAAAAGATCTTAGAGACCTCTGCTCCGGAAGAGCACATGGTATTTGAAATCCAAGAAATAGACTATCTCTCTCGAATAGAGGTAAAAGAAACAATTGAGTGGGCGAGGTCTCAAGATCTTTTATTTTAGATGTTTTTTAAGACAGGTATCGCTCGAATCATAAATTCATCAAAAAGAGGTACTGTAAATGCAAGGTCTCCATAAGAAGGACTGTAGATCATTCCTTTTTTTATTAAATCGGCTCTGACAGGGCTTAGACTTGTAGCTTTAGTCTTCAAGATGTCCGCAATTTCTCCTATGCGATGGGATCCTGCCCCTAGTTCTGCCATTGCGCGCAAGAAATTTTTTTCGCTAGGAGTTAGTCGATCAAACCGAACTCTAAAAAAATTCCTGTCAAGGCGATGAATAACTTCAGGAGTTGCTTCTTGTACTACTCGCAGAGTAATGGGGCTGCTTAAAGCCAAATTCCAGGCTTGATATGCCCATTCTTGTAGAAAATATGGGTAGCCTTTTGTAAGGCGATATATTTCTTTTAAAGCAAGAGGCTCAAAAGAAACTCCTGCTGATCGTGCAGGTTCCTCTAAGGCTAATGCGGCGTCTTTCGACGATAAGGCTCGAATATCAGGGAAGTTAAACAGTCTTTCAGAATATGATTTTGCCTCTCCGGCAAGGCCTGGTAATAAAGGTAACCCTGCCGCAAAAAGTACTAAAGGAAGTTGGTATTGTTGCACTTTATGCATTGCCATAATGAGTGCACCAAGTTCTTTTTTGTTGAGATATTGAATTTCATCAATTAAGAGAGCTACTGCACATTTGCGATCTTCAGCGGCTTCAGCAATAGCAATAAAAAGATTTGGTAAATCGATTTCCAAGTCGCCGCTATCAGCGGATCCTTTTTCTGGGTCAATATCAATGCCTATAGTGATGTCGTGCACAGTAATCTTAATGGCGCCAATAAAACTAGAGAGAACTGCTAAGCCTCGTTTAACTTTTTCACTGACGCCTTCTATGCGATTTAGATCAAAAAGTAAACTTCGAAGATATGGAATAAGTAATGAACCTAAGGATTTATTTTCGTGAGCTTCGATAAAAATCGTTCGATATTCGCTTTTTTTTGCAAGATGTTCAATTTCCTTAAGTAACACCGTTTTTCCTACTCCTCGAAGGCCGGTAAGCAGCATGCTTTTTTCGGATCTTTTTAACTTAATACGACCTAAAAGAATTCGGGCTTGTTCGAGATCTGGATCTCTTCCTACTAATTCAGGTGGAGGAGAGCCGGCTCCTGGTGAAAAAGGGTTTTTAATAGGATCCATATTGTTATACCTACTTATAGTTAGTTATGTTAGCTTATACCGCAAATGGCCAATAACCGTCCATAACTTGCTATAAGTTGAACTGATTAAAGATAAACTCTAGGGAGCCTGTCGTTAAAAGAGCATAGGATTTCGTAGGAGTTGGTATTGCATATCTCTGCAATTTGTTCTATAGAGATTTCTAGTTCTCCTTGTCTTCCAATTAAGACAACTTCGTCTCCGACTCTTACTTCTTTATCTCCTACATCAACCATAAGCTGGTCCATACAAATGGCTCCTACAATCGGAAATGATTGTCCTCGAATGAGTACGGATCCCTTATTGGACAGGCATCGTCTATAGCCATCGCCATATCCTATAGGGATCGTAACAATCCTTGTCCTTTTTTTTGTTATATGAGAGTGGCCATAGCTAATGCCTTCTCCTTCTTCTACTACTTTAAAGTAAGATACTTTTGTTTTTAAAGAAAAACAGGGCTTAATGGGGTCGAGACTTATAGGAGAATTGGAAGGTTTATAACCAAGGGTCATTAAAGTTGGCCTAACCATATCAAAATGCGCTTCTGGAAAAAAGGCAGTGCCACCAGAATTTGCAATATGTCGAATTAGAGAGGGGTCTTGAAATATGGGTTCTTTAATCAAAGAGGAAAAGCGGTCTATTTGCTTTAAAGCAAAAGGGTCTTGAGGACGGTCAGCTGTAGCGAGATGAGAGTAGATTCCTTTGATGTTAAAGCAGTCTAGGTTTTTTACATGTGTAAAAAGAGCAGAGGCGCTGCTGGTCCGAACCCCTGTCCGTTGCATTCCCGTATCGACTTCAATGTGGATAGAGCATTTTTGTCTTCTTTGTTTGCATAGCTTAGCAACTAAATTAGCTTTGAATTCTGAGCTAAGAGTGAATTCTAGGTTAAAATTCATAAGATCGATGATTTGATCTTCGTGAATAGCCCCAAGGACTAAAATAGGGGTGCGGATATTGGATTCTCTTAAAAGAATCCCTTCACACAGATGAGCAACAGCAATATAGTCAACATTAGCTTCTTCTCCTGCTTTGGCAATGGCTTTAAGCCCATGTCCATATGCGTTGGCTTTTACAACTAAGCAAAAAAGAGTTTTTCCTATGTGACTTTGAATGGTAACAATATTTTTCTTTAGTTGTTGAAGATCTATTTCAATCCATGAAGGATGAGGAAAACGATGAGAGAGCATAAGGAAACCTCAACTGGCTTTTTTCTTATCATAGAGAAAGAGGGTCTTTACGTAAAGACTGCTAGGGCTATAAGGAGAAAGTATTCCAAGGTAAAGCATAATCATTTTCTGAAAGTTTATAAAAACTATCCCCTAAACAAATGACTAGTCCGCTTGCAATGGAAAGGGTTGGATATGTTTTTCTAAAGGCGGTAATTCCTGAAGTATCGCCTTTGGTAGGTCTAGAACTCGCTTTTACTTCGATGGGATAGTAGACTCCATCGCTTTCTAAAATAAGATCACATTCGGCGCCGGAATGGCTTCTCCAGTGGTATAGGTTAATATTGGTGCCCATCCAAAGGATTTGTTTTCTAATTTCATTAATCACAGCTGTTTCAAAAAGAGATCCTCTAAGAGGGTGAGAGGCTATTGCAGTGGGACTGCTAATAGCTTGAGAAAAACAAATTTGTCCTGTGTCTGAAAAATAGCCTTTAGGTTTCAAACTAATTCTTTTTACTGTATTCATAGAAAAAGCAGGAATCTCATGCCACTCAAAAATTTCTTTTAGGAGGTTTATCCATCTTTGTGCTGTGGGGCCAGCTACACTTAACTCTCTTCCGAGTTCTTGGTAATTAAGTTCTTGAGCAGATAAAGCTGCAGATAGACGAACAAAACGACTGAATTGATGAAGATCTGAAATATCAGATAGAAGACGGACATCTCTTTCTATATATGTTTTTTGGTAGGAAGCATGGAATGAAGAGATGAGTTCAAGCGGGAGTTCTTGTGCTTCAGGTAGAAAACCTCTCCATAGTTGCTCATAAACAGGCCTAGGTAAGTCTAAAAGATGAGGGATTTGATTTAAGGGTTTTGGGTCATTAGAAATCCATTTTTTTAGCCAGGATTGAGGAGGAGAGCTTTTTGCAATTTCTGCCAAACAAAAAGATTCCATTTCTAAGATTACAGTGCGTCCTGTTAGGCTTTCAGCCATTTGCTTTATGACTCCCCATTGCTGGGAACCTGTTAGAATATATTGCCCTGCTTTTTTATTGCGATCAATTCTCCGTTTAACAGCAGAAATTACTTCAGGTGCATATTGTACTTCATCTAAAATAAGGGGGAGTGAGTGGTTGTCTAAGAAAAGATCGGGATCTTTACGTGCATTTTCCACATCTTCATAAGGATCGAATAAAACATACGAATATTCAGGAAAGAGTGTTTTAATTAAAGTGCTTTTTCCAACTTGTCTAGCACCTATAATTACAACACTTGGAAAGTGTTTGAGCATGTTAACTAGGCGATCTGAAATGATTCTGGGGATATATGTCATATGTTTTCTTTATGTCCATAAAAACCTGATTATAGAACATGGTGAATTTTAAAATCAATGATTTTTTTGTAGGAAAGCTGATTTTAAAACTTGCAATATTGAATTATCTCGATTTTAGATCGGGATTTCTTTCCATTTTTTAACCATCCGGACTACAGAAAGATTGTCTGTTGGCAATGGATCTTCCTTGCTAACCCACATCAATCCTTTAGATTCGCTATTTTGTATGATTTTTGCATCTTCTGTGGATTGCAAGAGAAAGCGAACATCGTAATGGTAGTGAGCTTTTTCTTTTTTGTTTTCAGGGATTAAATGAATGTCTAAATCAAAAATATATGGATTTACATATTGGATGTTTTTGATGCCGGATTCTTCTGTAGCTTCTTTGATCGCAACAGCTAAAACATCGGGGTCTCCGTCGCAATGACCTCCCAATTGAAACCACTTGTCTAGTTTAGAATGATGCATGAGTAGAGCATGGGATCCGATGTTATTGAGTAGCCAGCAAGAAGCTGTAATGTGACCGATTTCTAAAGACCTATGAAAACAATTTGTGTTTTGCATAACAAATTGAATAAATTGTTTTTTAAACAAGATTTCAGAGCAATCTTTTGGATTGTAGGAATTTAAAAGAAGAAGAAAATTTTCCCTATGCATAAAATCCGTATAATTTTTTAAGACGAATCTTCTTCAGCCCGTAGAACGTCCATGAAAGCGGATTGGGGGATGTTGACTTTTCCAATTTCTTTCATTTTCTTTTTACCTTTTTTCTGCTTTTCCCAGAGTTTTCGTTTGCGAGTGATATCTCCGCCGTAGCATTTAGCTGTGACGTTCTTAGTAATAGCACGAATTGTTTCTCTGGCAACAATTTTTCCTCCAATGGCAGCTTGGATGGGCACTTTAAATTGTTGCATAGGGATTACTTCTACAAGTTTTTTACAAATAGCGCGTCCTTTGTTTTCGCCTTTAGATCGATGTACAAGGCAGGAAAAAGCATCGACAGGTTCTTCGTTCACTCGGATTTCTAGTTTAACGATGTCGCTCGGTCTATAAGAGTCAGGCTCATAATTAAAAGATCCATAGCCACGAGTTACAGATTTAAGTTTGTCGTTGAAGTCTGTAATGATTTCATTTAAGGGCATAAGGTAGGTGAGTAGAAGTCTTTTGTTGTCTACTGTTTCTGTTTTAATCTGTTCTCCGCGTTTTTCCATCCCAAGACTCATAATAGCGCCTAGGTATTCTGCCGGAGCCATGATTTGACATTTGACCCAAGGTTCTTCAATGCTCTTAATAAAAGTAGGATCTGGGAAGTGAGCCACGTTATCAATTTCTAAATTAGAACCGTTTGCTAAGGAAAACTTGTAAGTCACACTGGGAGCTGTTGTGATAATGTCCAAATCAAATTCCCGTTGAAGTCTTTCAAAGACGATTTCAAGGTGTAAAAGACCTAAAAATCCGCATCTAAATCCAAAGCCCAAAGCTAAGCTACTTTCTTGTTCAACATGTAAAGCTGAATCGTTTAAGCACAGTTTTGCTAAAGCGTCTCGAACAGTTTCAAAGTCGGAAGAGTCAATGGGGTATATTCCAGCGAAGACAACAGGAGAGATAAGTTGAAATCCTGGCAAGGCTTCTTTTGTTGGGTTTAGTAGTGTAGTAACCGTATCTCCAATTTTTACATCAGCTGTTTTTTTGATGTTAGCTAGAATGTATCCGACTTCTCCAGCTTGCAGCTTTTCGACCGGTTGTTCATTAGGAGAAAAAATACCGACTTCTTGTACTTCAAAAGTCTTGCCACTGACCATCATTTGAATCTGTGTTTTCTTGGATATTTCACCACTTATAATACGTAAATAGACTAAAACTCCTCGGTAAGTGTCATAGTAAGAATCAAAAACAAGGGCTTTAAGGCAAGTTTCAGTGGGTTCTTTAGGAGGTGGAACTTCGATTAAAATACGTTCTAAGATGTCTTTGATTCCAATTCCTGTTTTTGCAGAGCAGAGAATGGCGTTAGAAGTATCGATGCCGATTACATCTTCGATTTGTTGTTTAACAGAGTCAATGTCTGCAGAGGGTAAGTCAATTTTGTTAATAACAGGAACGATTTCAAGGTTGCGCTCTAATGCAAGATATACATTGGCTAATGTTTGAGCTTGAACTCCTTGTACAGCATCGACAACTAAAAGAGCTCCTTCGCAAGCGGATAAAGAGCGGGAGACTTCATAAGTGAAGTCGACGTGTCCTGGAGTGTCAATAAAATTGATTTGATATGTGTCTCCATCATCAGCTTTATAAAGCATTGTCACGGGATGGGCTTTTATTGTAATCCCACGTTCTCTTTCTAGGTCCATGGCATCCAAGACTTGTTCTTGCATTTGTCTAGAGGGAATGGTTCCGGTAATTTCTAGAAGTCTGTCTGCAATGGTTGATTTGCCGTGGTCTATGTGCGCAATAATAGAAAAGTTTCTAATTTTTTTTCTGTCGTATTTAAACATGAATCGGTTCCAAAATAAAAGAGATGAATGTACTTGATGAATTCATTAGAAAGCAAGGGATAAGATAATCGTCGATATCTAGGAGAAGAATCTAGAGCCTCATCCTGAGGCGCGGTTTGTTAAACTAATGGCTCTTAATAGAATTGTGAATTTAGGGGAAAATAGTTCAACTTTGGAGATAGGAGGTTCAGGTTTTGTTTTAGTATTTAGTAAAAAAAGACTTTCTTAAGTTGTATGTTTTTAGGATCGGATTGATGATGTTACTATTAACATGTTCTGAAAATGTATGGTTTTGATAGGTGTTAGTATCAAACCCGTAGCGAAGTATTTCAATTAACAATGTAACAGTTGCAAGACTGGAGGCCCAAGCGGCAACTCTAGCAGCGGTTTCAGCGTAATAAGTAGAGTTTTTTTCTTTCTTTTTGATTATGCCAATTTTAAAAACAAAATCTTCTACGTCTTGACTAGACAAAATCCCTTGTTTTGCTGCCAGAGGTTGGGAAGAAAGTGCCTCATGTAATAAAGACCCTTGGAGTAAGCTGGAAAAAAAGTATTCTTGAGGGGAAGAATTAATAAGCCAACTATTTACGGAGTTCAATATATTTGTAAACGGTGGTAATGATTCGGGTTTTAAAAAATATGTTTTAGCAAGGTGTGTAATTGGAATTTGAAAGTAGTTTTTGTAGAGATTGGATATCGGGGCGTCTGCTTGTCCAGAGCGTATGGAGATCGCTATGAGTGCGCTAAAGACTCCTGCAGGAGCTCCGATAGTGCATATAACGTCTTTTGCTTGCGTTGCTCCATGAATGGCTCCATATAGCGCAGCGACAGCTATTTTACTAACTTCGATAAGAGGTCTGTAAAGATAATAGTTAACGGTGAGGGGAGTTTCTCTATTTACTGATTGAAGGGGGTGTTGTATGTGTAGAGTGGTCACCTTAAGAAGGTTCCTTTTTAGGTTTTTGGATTCATTTTATAGTCTGTTTGGATATAAGTCAAATTCGTATAAATAAAAAAGACCTTCCTCATAACTCATGGGGAAGGTCTTTGTTGACATAAAAAAAGAAGACTAAAGTTAGCTTGTCGCCCCTTGTAGGTCTTCTGATTTTGTAACGACTGCATCTGCTGTTTTAGGTTCGTCTTTTTCAGCATTTAACTTAGTAAATTGTCTTCCAAGAGATTTGGAAGCAAGAATCCAAGCAAAAATGATTACGAATAAGATTCCTGCAACATAAGGTGTAATTGCTGCTAATGAACCGCAAGCAAGTACGAGACCTTGTTGAACAAGAGATCCGCCAGATTTTCCAAAGCGAGCTCCTACAACGTCGATCGCCGCTTTTCCTTTGACTTTAGATTCTTGGTCTAAAGGAATATAGGCCATTTCTTTTGTCGGATCGAAAAGAGAATATTTGGCAGATTTACTCATAATGTTTTGAGCTGTTCCAAAGATAACTGCTAGCATTAAAGGTGTTGTTCCCATCATGCTAATAAATCCAACTAAAGAATCTCTGAAAATTACAAAACCGAAGAACCCAGCTCCAGTAGCTAAAAGAACAACAGGTGTAATTAAAGCAGCTACAGTCCAGCCCCAACGGCGAATGACATTACCACCAACAAAGAGCATCATTAAAATAGTAACGGCTCCTGTGCAGGTAGAAAAGTATCCCATGAATGCACTATATTCGTTAGGATTTGGATATTGGAGTTTAAGTTGCCCTTTCCATGTAACTTCTACAAGGTTGATAGCAATACCATAACCAATAACTAGGATAGCTAAGCATCCCATGTATTTGGATCTTGCAAGATAAAGGAAGCTTTCTTTTAAAGAGAGTTTTTGCTTTTCTTTTTTTGGTTTTTTAGTTTCTGCAACATTAAAGAATCTTTCGTCGGTTAGAACGTTTTTATTAATCCACCAATAGATTCCCATAATGATAAATCCAGAGACCACAACCATAGCAAGCATGTAGTTTAGGGAAGCTCCCCAAGCATCTGCTCCGATAGGAAGTCTGCTACGAATGTTAGAGAAGTAAATAATAGCAGGTCCAGAAACTAGCATAGCTAAGTTAGCGCCAAGGCCGAACATAGCGTAAAATCTTTTGGATTCCGAAACTTTTGTAATATCATTTGCAAAACCCCAGAACATTAAAGAGATAGCTGCGCTTCCCCAGAGTTCAGACATAATGTAAAAAAGAGCGTAAGTCCAGTTGCGAAAAATAGCAACTAGCCCGTTCAATCCATGAGGAAGGTAAGCTGAAAGTGAGTCAGCTACAACTGTAGGGTGTAGAAAGTCTTTATTTGGATAAAGTACTAATGCGAAGAAAGCAAAGAAGCCGATGAAAGCTGAAACTGTTATATAAAACAATTTTGGTTTGCTAACTACGTTACTTAATTTTGCGTAAGCGATCATAAAAAGAATCGCAAAAGGAAGAACTCCCCAAACTTTTAGAAAGGGAATCGCTTCAGCGCCAGAATTAGGAGCTGTTACGATTAGAGCGTCTTTTGTATCTCTTAAGATTGTATAGTTAAAATTAATGAAAAAGAATAAAAAAAACATTGGAAGAAGCTTTTTTAGCTCAAAATTGTGGACCGGCCAAAAAAAAGACCGCCATCTTCCGAATGCTGGTATTTTGGTTTCAGACATGTTATATAACTCCGTAGACAATAATTAATAAATATGAGCAGCGTTTAAAATCGCCGCGATAAAACAAAAACCTTTAATTAAGAAGCTTGTAGCTTTAAAACATTACCAGTTTATTTGTTTTAGCTTTAATTTCAAGGTAAAAATGAAAAAATGAAGGTTTTCAGAGAAGTTCTTTGTAAAAAATCGGAATTATCTGTTTTTAACTTCAAAAAAAAATGCCTCACCTTAATTTGGTGAGGCATTTTTTAACTCGATAAAATATTTTACTATCTATTGAGTAATGCGGCTTGAATCTCTTCTTCTTGGCTGTAGTTCTGTAGAGCTTCTACATAGAAGTTCCACAGTTCTGGTTCTACTTTTCCGTGACGAATAGAAGCGATTAGTTCTCTTTTGCTTGTGGCTAAAGATTTTTTAGGTGAAAGCATTGTTACCATTTCAGAATCGCCTGATTGACGAGCTAGTTGAAGCATCTTTTCAAGTTGCATTCTAGAGAATGTATATTGGTCTCTTTTCTTTCTAGAACCTCTAGCAGCTCTCTGCTTAGGAGGTAAGCTAGAAGGCTTTTCTGAGTTGATGATAAACTTTTCTAGGAGAGATCCGAGTTCAGCAGGTTGTCTATTCTTCATTTTCTTTAAAGTAAAGTGGTGCATATATCCTCCGCTATCTCCAGGGATATATTTGCAAAGGTCGTTTTCTTTTCTTCCGTTTACTTTTTTAATTGCTTTAGAAATGATGTCTTCAATTTCTTTTAAATTCTTTGTTTTTTCCATGGCTAGCTCTTTGTTGCTTTGCATAAATATTGTTCCTTAATTTTTAATTGTTATCTTATGTTTTTATATTCGTTCAAGATGGTAATTGTTTTCTGCTACAAAAGCAAATGAAATCGTTAATCTGACTAGAAATCAATAGAGGGGTTTCGAATCTATTGAGTGTTCAGTGTAAGCTATTATTCAAACTAAATCTTTTGATAAGACTTAAATCAGTCCATTAACTGGTTTTTTAACTTTTTTTCAGCGTGTTTCTCAAAATGTTATTTTTATTTCTTATTTTAAGCAAC
This sequence comes from Chlamydia trachomatis, assembly GCA_945898205.1. Taxonomy (GTDB): domain Bacteria; phylum Chlamydiota; class Chlamydiia; order Chlamydiales; family Rhabdochlamydiaceae; genus CAIJXB01. Next base: position 10,035 of record CAMDHO010000026.1, read on the forward strand.
AGTTTAATAAATAAAAAATGAATTTATTAAATTTCTCATGGAAGTTTTTTGTTTTTTATGGAAGACTAAATTCTTTTTGATGTTCAAGTCTTAAATGAATAAAATTATTGATTTCTTAAAGAAGAATTAAAAAGGTTTTGGCAATGAGTCCTAGTCTTTTAGATCCGAATTCTCGTTTACAAAAAAAAATAAAAGAGATTCGTTATATTATAGCAATTGCAGCAGGAAAAGGAGGGGTGGGTAAGTCTTCTGTTTCTGTAAATCTTGCATTAACTATTCAAAAACTAGGATATCAAGTTGGTATTTTAGATGCAGATATTTATGGACCTTCTTTAGGTATGATGATGCCTTTAGAAACCCCTCTTACTATTTTAGAAGAAAGAATATATCCAGGTTTATTTCATGGGGTTAAAGTAGTTTCTTTATCTTATTTAAAACAGCCTTTGCAGGCAATGATGGTTAGAGCTCCTGTTGCAAATGGTCTTATTTTGGAATGTATAGAAAAGGTTTCTTGGGGTGAATTAGATTATCTTATTGTTGACTTTCCTCCAGGGACGGGGGACATACAACTAACATTAATGCAGAATCTTCCATTTTCGGGTGGTATATTAGTAACAACTCCTCAGGAAGTTTCCCTTCTTGATGTACAAAAAGCAGCTCACATGTTTCGTCAGATGGGGGTTTCTATTTTAGGAGTTATAGAAAACATGTCTTATTTTATAGATCCATCAGGGGAGAAGCATTGTTTTTTTGGAAAAGGTGGTGGGAAAAAAATAGCCGATAGTTTTGGGGTTCCTTTCTTGGCTCAAATTCCCATTGACCATGAAGTTTCTCGATGCGGGGATTTAGGAATAGGACTTCCATTTGCGTTTCCGGTTAATTTTGTAAGTTGTATTTTTCAAGAGATTGCTATTTCTATAAGAGAAATCGTCTACTCTTTAGAAGAGGCTGAGAAAGTATGTTTAAAACAATTTGAGTATGTGTGGAAGGAGATGAGCCTTGATGCTAGTTCTAATTAAAGAGTTAAATCAACTTACTAATGATGCCTTCCGTATTTTGTGGAGCGATGGTAAATATAGCGTTTTTTGTTTAGCTGACCTGCAATCAAACTGTCCATGTGCAAGGTGTCAAGAGTCTGTAAGAGAGAAAGGCGTAGAAGTTCAAGCTGTTAAAATTTCCAGTGTGGGGAATTATGCTCTCCGTATAGATTTTAAAAGAGGATGTAGTCGAGGTGTTTTTACTTTTAGTTTTTTAAGAACTTTACATTTAGAGGGCCTATGAAAAGGAAATGCAGTCTTATACTAACTCTTTTTTGTGCTTTACTAGTTGGTTGTTCGTCTGTTGAAAAAGAGGCTCCTCCTTCAAAAAACCTACTAAAAGTTCTTTCTACAACAGCTATGATAGACGATGTTGTTTTAAGAATTGGTGGGGATAGAATAGCTCATTCCGTTTTGATCATTGGAGAGATCGATCCTCATAGCTATGAGCTTGTTAAAGGGGATGATGAGAAAATTAGCGAGGCGGCCTTGGTGTTTTTTAATGGGCTTAATTTAGAGCATGGGGCCAGTTTGCGCTATAAGATAGCGGCGCATCCCGCAAGCATTTCTTTAGGCAAGTTTATTTTAGAAAAATATCCAGACGAAATCCTTTTTGAGCAAAATCAGCCAGATCCTCATATTTGGATGGATGTATCTCTATGGAGTTATACAATAGAGCCAATTTTGGCCGCGCTGATTTCCAAGGATCCAGAGGGGAAGGAGTATTATGAAGGCAGAGCTGCTTTAGCCTATGAAGAAATGATGTTTTTTCATCAAAATCTCCGAAATATTTTGCAAAGGGTCCCAGAAACTCAACGCTATCTTGTGACAAGTCATGATGCATTTGCTTATTTTACAAGAGCCTATCTTGCCTCAAACGAGGAAAAACTTTTGGGAACTTGGAGGAAGCGTGTGGCTGCACCTGAAGGATTTGCCCCAGATGGACAATTAGGAGCAGCGGATCTTCAGAAAATTGTAGATTATTTGATCAAATATCATGTTGAGGTTGTATTTCCAGAATCGAATGTCAGTCCGGATTCTTTACGGAAAATCGTTCTAGCTTGTAAAGAAAAGAAAATGAATATTCGATTTTCACCCGAATCTCTTTATGGAGACTCTATGGGACCTGCGGGCTCAACTTCAGGAACATACCTTGGAATGATAGAATATGATGCGAATGTTCTGATAAAAGAATGGGAGTGATTATGGAAGAAAAGATAGCCCTTACAGTAGAGCAGCTGTCAGTGAACTATGATAAAGTCCCTGTTTTATGGGATCTGAATTTTTCTGTTCCAATGGGCAAGTTGGTTGGAATTATAGGTCCTAATGGAGCGGGTAAAAGCACGTTACTAAAAGCTTTATTAGGGATTGTAAAACCTTTATCAGGTCGAATTGAATTTTTAGGGCAATCATATAAAAAGGCGAGAAAATCTATTGCATATGTTCCTCAGAGAAGCTCCGTAGATTGGGAGTTCCCAATTACAGTCTTTGATGTTGTTTTAATGGGGAGGTATAATAAGACAGGTCTTTTTAAGAGATTAAAAAAAGCAGATAAAGAAGCTGTTTTAAGAGCTCTTACAGCAGTCGGGCTTGAATCTTTCGCCCATAGGCAAATAGGAGAACTTTCTGGAGGTCAGCAACAGAGGCTTTTTATAGCAAGAGCTCTCTTGCAAGAAGCAGAGGTCTATTTATTAGATGAGCCTTTTGCCGGAGTAGATATTACTACAGAAAAAGTTATTATATCGATTTTTGACGATCTTCGAGCTAAAGGAAAGACTCTTTTTGTTGTACATCATGATTTAAACTCTGTGGATCAATATTTTGATTGGGTTATTTTACTGAATACATCTTTAATTGCTTGTGGACCTGTTGAAGAGGTTTTTCATAAAGAATTACTTTCAAAAACCTATGGAGGCTATTTTTCATTCTTGGACGAAGCGGCTAAAATGGCACAAAAGAAAAATATGGGACTCAATTAATCATGTATCACTGGACTGATTTTTTTATAGATCCTCTTTTAAGAGCTCCGATGATCGGAAGTATTTTAATGTGCATTACAGCATCGTTAGTAGGTGTAATTGTGCTCATTCGAAAGAGATCCTTGGTAGGCGAAGCTCTTTCTCATGCAGCATATCCAGGAATTGTGGTGGGGGCTTGGGTTTTTGGAGCCTTTTTTTCTTTTCTTCCTGAGTGGTTTTCTTCTTTTTTATTGATAGGTGCTTTTTTTTCTTCTTTGCTAGGTCTTTTGGGTTTGCATTTTTTACAAATTCACTTTCGTGTAAAAAATGACGCTGCATTATGCTTTATCCTTTCATCCTTTTTTGGGATAGGAGTGTTACTGTCGAGTCGAATGCAATATATTCATCCTTTGTGGTATAGACAAGTTCAGTCGTTTTTATATGGACAGCCTGCTACCATGACAGACATTCACATTTGGATGTATGGTGTATTGTGTTTCATTATAATTGCTTTTCTTTTTTTATTTTATCGTTCAATTCAACTTGTTAATTTTGATAATCAATTTGCTGTGAGTCTTGGCCTTTCTGTTAAATGGGTAGAGTCTTTGTTTTTTTGTCTTTTAGTTTTGGCCGTTACGATTGCAATTAGAGGTGTTGGGTTAGTCCTTCTTTCTGGGATGTTGATAGCTCCATCATTGGCTGCAAGGCAGCTGACCCATAGTTTAAGTAAGATGTTTTTCTTTTCGGCGTTGGTAGGCGCAGTTAGTGCGTTCTTTGGGAATTATGTGTCGGCACAATGTCCTGAATGGATAGCGAGTTCGAGGTTGGTTCTTCCAATAGGACCGTTAATTGTTTTATTTAGCTCGTTTTTTTGTTTTTTAAGTTTATTTTTATCTCCTCAAAGAGGACTTGTCGTAAGATGGCTTCGTAGAAAAAGATTTTCTAAAATTTGTGAAGAAGAGAATCTTTTGAAACTTCTTTGGAAATTAAAGGAAAAAGAAAAAAGAACAGTAAAACAGTTAGGTATAAATAGGCAACGTTCTCTTTTTTCTACTTGGATGCTTTTAAATAGGCTTGCGCGTTATGGCTGGGTAATTCAAGAAAAAGAGGGCTATAATCTTTCTAAAGACGGGCGGATTAAAGCAATCCAAGTAGTGAGACTTCATAGACTTTGGGAAGTGTATCTCGTTCATTTAGGGCAAAGTACAGAAAAAGTACATGCTAGTGCCGAAGAGATGGAGCATGTTATCACCCCAGAATTAGAAAAAAGCTTATCCGAATATTTAAACCATCCGCAGGTAGATCCACATTTTCAACCGATTCCAAGCTCAGAGGTCCCTTTATGAGTAATCCATATTCTGGACAGGATTTTTTTGGTTTTTTTTCTGTCTTTTTTTCTCGTGTGTTTCTACTGATTTCGGGAAAAATTCCATTAGATCAAATGCCGTCAGATGAGATTCAATTTTCTGTTTTGCTTTTTTTGGGGTTAGCTTTAGCTTTTTTAGGATCGTTTCTTGTTTTAAAGCAAATGACAATGCTTGCGAATGCGTTAAGTCATACAATTTTACTTGGGATTGTTGTTTCTTTCCTTTTATTCCAAGCGCTTTTTTCCATAGAAAATTTAGAGAACTCTTTTACTTCGATGAAAGTTCTTTGGATTGCGGCTTTGGTATCGGGAGTTATTACTGTGTTATTAACGCAGTTTTGTACTGAAATATTTCATTTGCAAGAAGATGCGAGTATAGGGCTTGTATTTACGACCCTATTTGCTTTAGGGATTTTACTCGTAACTATATATACAAAAAATCTACATCTTGGAACAGAAGCTGTGATGGGAAATATTGATGCTTTGCATTTTGATGATGTCAAAGTAGCTGCTGGGTTAGCTGCTGTTAGTATGTTTTTTTCCGTTGTATTTTTTAGAGGTTTTTATTTAACAGCGTTTGATTCGGGGTTTGCAAAGAGCTTAGGGTGGCCAGTAGGTCTTTTGGACTATGTTTTAATGGTTTTAACTGCAGCTGGAGCTATAGCATCATTCCGAGCTGTTGGAGTGCTTCTCTTTTTATCTTTTCTAGTAGGCCCTACTCTTATTTCTTTACGGTATACCTGTTCTGTTAAAAAGTTGATTGCTTTAAGTTTTGTTGTTAGTGCGGGAAGCTCTCTTTTTGCAGTAGCTCTTTCGAGGCACATATTGACCGTCTTTAAAGCGCCTTTATCGACTTCGGGGCTTGTAGTAACAATTATATTTCTTGTATACTTGGCTGTGATTTTAAGTTCTTTCTTGAAAAAAACAAGGCTAATAAAAACAGCATGAAAAAGAAACGTTTAACAATTTTAGGTTCAACAGGGTCCATTGGGAAGCAAACCCTCGAGGTCGTTCGTCATTTAAATTTAGAAGTTGTAAGTCTAGCAGCTCATAGTTCTACGGATTTGCTTTTAGAGCAAATTAGAGAGTTTCACCCTAAGATAGTTGCTGTTTTTGATGAAAAAAAAGCATTAGAACTTAAAAGACAGGTTCCTGGCGTTCAAGTAGTGGCTGGGATGGAAGGGCTTTTAGAAGCGGCAAGTTGTGATGAAGCAGATCTTGTTATATCTGCGATTACAGGCTCTATAGGAATTGCGCCAACCTTGGCAGCAATTGAAAAGGGTAAAACTATTGCTCTTGCTAATAAAGAAGTTCTTGTTGCGGCCGGAGATCTTATTATGCAAAGAGCTCGAGATAATAATGTTCGTATTTTGCCGATAGATAGTGAGCATAGTGCCCTTTTTCAGTGTTTGGAGCATAAAAAACAACATGAAGTAAGAAGGTTGATTCTTACAGCATCTGGTGGTCCTTTTTTTCATTATTCCTTAAATGAGTTAGAAACTATTACTCTAGAAAGAGCTTTAAAGCATCCTAGCTGGAAGATGGGCCCTAAAGTTACTATAGATTCGTCTACTCTTATGAATAAAGGACTTGAAGTAATTGAAGCTTTTCATTTATTTCAAAGGCCTTTAGAAGAAATAGAAGTGATAGTGCATCCTCAAAGTATTATTCATAGTATGATAGAAATGCAAGATGGTTCTTTATTTGCTCAAATGTCAGAACCAAGTATGATCTTTCCTATTCAATATGCTGTAACATGGCCAGACCGAGCGCCTGGTTTTTTACCTCCTTTTCCTTTTGCAAAGCATCCGAAATTAGAATTCTTTCAATTAGAAAAAGGAAAGTTTATTTGCTTAGAATTAGCTTTTGAGGCTTTAAAGCAAGGGGGGAGTTTTCCTTGTTATTTAAATGCAGCAAATGAAGTTTTGGTAGCTAGATTTTTAGAAGGAAAGATTTCCTGGCTTGAGATCGGACGAAAGCTAGAAAAATTGCTCTCTTGTCATAAAAGAGAAAGTCCATCAACATTAGAAGCAATAATAGCTGTTGATGCTGCGGCCAGAGTTGAAGCATTAATTATTTAACAAAAAAAAGAAAAGGTTTTTTTATCTTATGATCTACAGTATTCTGTACGCCGTTTTAGCGGCATTAGCTTTAGGCATTCTTGTCTTCATTCATGAGCTTGGCCATTATCTTATGGCTCGAAGAGAAGGCATGAAAGTTGAGGCTTTTTCCATTGGGTTTGGAAAACCTATTTTTAGTTGGAAGAGAGATGATGTTCAGTGGCAGCTATGTTGGATCCCTTTTGGCGGCTACGTTAAGATTGCTGGGATGGAAAAGCAAGGGCCATTAGAACCCTATCAAATAGAAGATGGTTTCTATGGAAAAGGTCCTTGGAGTCGTATCAAGGTAGCATTAGCCGGTCCATTTGTTAATATTATAGTCGCTTTTATCGTGTTTTCAATTATTTGGATCAGTGGTGGAAGGGATAAACCTTTTTCGGAATGTACTCATCTTATTGGTTGGGTAGATCCAAATTCTCCTTTATATAAAGAAGGGATCCGATCTGGGGATGAAATTACGGCATATGCTAACGAACCTTTTACAGGATTTCGACAGTTAGCGACATCTGCTTTATTAGATCAAGGTCCGTATTCGATCACAGGAGATAAGTTCAACTATTTCTTAGGCACAAAGAGTCCCTTTTCCTATACACTTGATTTAGGAGATTCCTTAAATGGCATGGACAAGATGACTTTAGCGGTAAGGATGATGTCACCTGCAAGCTATTTGATCTATGATGAGAAAATAGGGTCTTTAGCGGACTCTCCTATGGAAAAAAGTGGTTTGCAAAATCGCGATAGAGTTATCTGGATAGATGGAGAGCTTGTTTTCTCTAGAAACCAACTCTCGGCTCTTGTCAATCAGCCGAAGGCACTTTTAACTGTTTCTAGAGGAGATCGTATTTTTTTAACTCGAATTCCAAGATTGCAAATTGGAGATCTTAGATTAACTCCTTTAGAAAAAGCCGAACTTCAAGATGTTGGATATGCTTTAAAAATAGAGGCTCCTTTTGCGGGACTTTATTTTATTCCTTATAATTTAACAGAACAGTGTGTAGTCGAAAGTTCTACTCCTTATATTGATGATATGGCTTTAGAGAAAAAAGCCTTTGAATCTTCTAATATAGATTTAGAAGTTGCGCTTTTACCGGGAGATCAAATCTTATCGGTAGATGGATTGAATACACCTTCTTTGCAATCTTTTTTCTCGTCTATTCAAAAACGTCAAGTTCAGATGGTTGTGTTGAGAGGAGGCGTTTATCCAGCAGTTGCTTCAAGAGAAGCGGATCAAACATTTATGCAAAATATTTCATTCGCAGATCTTCAAAAGATGATAGGATCTATAGGGACTCCTAATCGAATGTCTAACATAGGAAACCTTCATTTATTAAATCCAATAATTCCTAAGCCTCGTTATGAATTCCCTCTTACCTACTCTATAAAAGACAGGGTAAAAAATGCTGTTATTTCTCAGAAAAAGCAGAAGGAAGGAAAAGACGCATCTAAAGAAATGGATAGTAATTTAAGAAAGTTAGAAGAAAATCAGAAACAGCTCATGTTGGGATTGCCATTAGAAGATAGGCTTGTTAAATATAATCCATCTCCTTTTAGCCTTATGGGAGCTTCGCTCCAAGAAGCTTGGAAAATGGTTTATGCCTTAGTTACAGGCTATGCAAGTCCTAAATATTTAGCTGGACCTGTTGGGATAGTTCAATTGATCAATTACGGTTGGGCTCAAGGGATCAAAGAAGTTCTTTTTCTAGTTGCCGCAATTAGCTTTAACTTAGGAATTGTTAATCTCTTGCCTATTCCGGTATTAGATGGTGGGCATATCTGCTTCGCTATTTATGAGCTAATTACGAAAAAAAGAATTAAAGCCAAAACAATGGAAAAATTAATTATTCCTTTCATCGTTTTGTTTGTAGCTTTCTTTGTGTATCTTACTTATCAAGATCTGTATAGATTGCTCTCTAGTTTTTTTTAGATATAAATTATAAAAAGCTCATCTATTAATAGGTGGGCTTTTTGTTTTTTTGGAGTCTGTTTAATGTTTTGTGTAAACGAGTTCAATCATTAATCTAACCTCAACCTGTCGCCATAAACAATAGACAACTGAGAGGTAATTGTTTTCCAACCAGGCAAAGGCAAAGTTCATTTCTTGTGCCGATTCAAAAAATAAACGCATCATTTAGAGCGATTATTCACTTAATTTAACTACTATAATAAAATTGTGTCTATACTCCTGTTCTTCTTAATTTTTATTTTACCATTTTGAAAGATAAAATGGGGTGTGGGGGGCTTTTTTGCCCCCGACACTTTGTTTTATTTTTTTATCTATCTAGTCTACAGGTTCCAATTGAGGAAAACGAGCTTGTCTCGTTCTTTGATAGCGGGAGTGATTTATGTAATGCTTAGATTTGCATGTGGATATGGAATTAGCGCGATTAAAGTTTTTTTAAAAAAACTTGCCATATAGGATCAAGAGAGCCTAGCATAAGATCGCCGCTTTTCTCTTTGTGGGGGGGGGGCGATGTTTGTTCTATGAGAGGGGTTCCTATAGGACTAGGCACCCATTTTTTTTGCTTTTTCTAAGTGCGGCCTCTATCGGTCGTTGATTTAACAGCTTTTCTACTTGTTTTAACTCAATTCGTGAAATGTTTTTAAAGACTGTTCCCTTAGGGAAAAACTCTCTGATTAAGCCAGTGCTATTTTCATTGGTTCCTCTTTGTCCTGGGCATCCCGGGTCTGCAAAATAAACGGGCATCCCGGTCATTTCTGTTCCATTGTCATATGTAAAGCTCTTTTTTAGCTCTTCAGGAATTTTATCAAATTCCTTAGAAAAGCCATTTACAACCCATTCTGAAGTTTTATCATTGGGAAGATGTAGAAGGATCGTTAATCGGGATTTTCGTTCAACCTTTTCTAGAATATCGTTTCTGCTTGAATCCAGGCACGTTTTTCTTCCCCGTCTTTAAGAGCATAGATATAGCGATAAATTGACTCGTAAGAAATTTGTCTTAACCGCTTATCTTTCTTAAGATAGTTGCTAATCTGCTCTGGCGACCAATGAAATTTAATGATCTTTTCATGCACAAGTTCTAAAAGATCAGATCCTTTCACAATCCCGCGCTTTCGCCCTTTTAATGATGCCTTCTTATTTCGATCTACCTGAGCTTCGGCGAGGGGGTAGGTAGAGCGACTCATTCCAGCGCTCCTTAGTTCTCTTGATATGCTAGAATGATTTCTTTCGAGTTGCCTACCGATTTCAGGTTGAGAAATTTTCTGGTCGACTAGTTTTAACAGTTTTTCATTCTTAAGTGTAGGACTAAATCCTTCATATAGTTCATAAGTAGCTAATTATAAAGTTTTTGCTTTTATAATTTTTGATAGTTGATGATTGCTTTGCTTCCCTTTTTTTTGGATAAAAAACCTCCTGAACCTTCTTTTAGGAATTTTTGATAAATTCTACAAACTTGACGAACTGAATCGTCAAGTTTTTTAGCGGCAATGCTTTGCGATATATTTTTTCTTTAACTCTCTCTAAAACTTCAAGATGTTTTATTGATTTTCCTGACATAAAACCTCCGTTACACATGCTAACCTCCTTTTTTTGCAGGCATGGTCAGGATATTTGGTAGGTGATGATTTTTATTTTAGTAATTTAAACCTGACATATCTAATTAGCTCATACAATAAAAAACAATTGATTTAAATTAATTTTTAAACTATAATTATTTATTTAAAATGAGAGGGAGTTCTCGATAATGAACCGCATTTTTACATTAATTACAGTGGCAACTAGCATTTTATGGACAATTTGTGCAACGTCACAACAAATAAATCCTATATTTCATTTGGCAGAAAAAATCCATGAAGGGGATCTTTCCTCCTGGAATTTTAATATAGATAATCAAACTAGTTTAAATAGGGAAGTCTTTGATGAGAAAAAAGCTCAAGCACCATTTCGAAACGAGTATCTGGCCCCAAAGAAGTATTTATTTTTTGATGACTCTGGCAGTAAATCCGGAATGTTTTCTGTTTTTATAGCTTCCCTTGGGCTAATTGATCTTTTTGAAACAAGCAAAGATAAATATGACGGATTAGAAATAAACTTTCAACAGTCCGGCCCATATTACGAACCTACCTGGGGGGATAATTGGTGGGGATATTACTTGAATCCTATTCAGGTTGGAAATATAGAAGGGCCTGTTCAAGTTGTAGGCAAGGTAACCCGTAGGTATCTTTCCTATTCAACAGAATTTAATTATAAAGAAACTCAACTAGAAATGCCAAGGGAAATCGGGCACTCCTATATTCAAAGGTATTTTCAAGTAAATCCAGAGCTTCAAATAGAAATTAATGCATTTGTTTTAGAGCACTTTAAAGGAAAATATGTTATCAGTGTTCACTACCGAGGAACTGATAAGGTTAAGGGTAGTCATTTAGAAGCTACAAGAGTGTCATATGAGGAAATTCAAGATCGTATTTTACTTGAAAAAAATGATAGAAAACTGGAAGACTTTCTCATATTTGCAGCTAGCGATGAAGATGCTTTTATTACATTTTTACAAGAAGCATTTCCTAACCAAATTATCTCAAGTAAATCAGAGCGCTCAACAAGCGGAGCCCCCCTTCATCTTAATAGTTCAACCCCATATAAGTCTGGAAGAGAAGCTATATTCGACTGTATGCTATTAAGCAAAGGAAACTTGCTAATTCGAACAAGCTCTAATTTAAGTTTTTTCGTTAAATATATTAACCCTAATATCCCCATTATTGAAATGAGTAGCCGCATAGACGGCTCATGGGCTAATGATTTATGTGTAGCGCATTCATCAGGGCCTTCTATATGTCATGATAATTTAGGAATAAAGAGAGCTGACATGCCTCAACTCGAAAATCCTATAACATTTCAATCTTACATAAGTAGGCTCGAACAGTCTGGCATAAATACTCGATCTGGTTATGTGTTAGCAGAGAATTTAACCCCTGTTCAAAGTGAATTGAATTTAAAAAAAGTTCAGAATATGGTTGATGATGGCTTTAATAAAATATTCAACCCGTGCAACATAAAACCGATTTTAATTTCTGCAAATAATACTAATAAAAAACTATATGTTGTTGATGGGCATCACAGATACGCTGCATGTTTCTTATTAGGGAAACCCATACTTGCTATTACAGTAGATCGCTCTGTTAACGACGTTCTAGCTGATCTTAAGATTTTTCCAGGCGTCGAATTTCAAGGTTTTAACGAATTCAATTCTTGGTCGACTAGCCTAGAATCTCCTCCTGATCAAACGGCTTAGACTCTCCATCTTGGATAATTTCTATAAGATAAATTTTAGAACTGCTCTATTCTAAGTTAGATAAAGTTAAATAAAAGCCCCACTCGAGAACGAGGCAAAACAGCTCACCTCAGTTAGTATAAAAAAAAGAGTAAAATAAATAAAAAAAGGAAAAAACTAAATGACGTCATTAAGTTCCCTCTTCACTACAAATAGAGCTCCAACATCCCCTGTTTTAGAGGTAAACATAGCTTCAGTTGCTGCTCTAGCAGGAACCTCTTTCCTCTGGCAACAGGGGACTATCTCTTCAGTTGTATTTGCATCTACCATAGTTACTATTGCACTTACCGCTTTATATCAACTTAAAAATAGTCGTCAATTAGAATCCTCTAAAATAAAACCCTTTTCTTGTGATTTTACAGAAAAAAGACCAGAAGAGGTCAATCGCGCTATAACCTCTGCTTTTCAAAAGATTTCAACTAAACAAGATAGCACATGGTGTCATAATGGAGAGTCTTCTTATAGAATATTATATTTAAATGAGTGCCGTCTTATACGAAATATAATAGGACAAGCTCCCGCAGACCAAAAAACTTTTTACATTGTAGATCTTGGAGCTGGAGACTTTACACTTGGAAAAACCATTGCAGAATTTTTTAAAAAAAATAAAGAAGTTCTAAATCGCGATCAAAAAGTTACTATTATAAGCGTCCGAGGAGAATCAAATAAAAGTGAAAATATAATCGATGAAGGAAATGTTATCAGATGTAATTTAGGTGCGTTTGAAATCGAAAATTTGAATACAGCATTTGCAGCAAAAAAGTTTTCATTAGAAAGCAAAGTTGATTTAGTGGTTTCCTCTTGGACCTTTCGACATCTGGTAGATCCTATAGGAACTCTTGTTCAAACATATCAATTACTTAGACCTGAAACTGGATTACTTCTAATGGATGGATTTTTTCCTCTGGATGAATCAGATCAAGAAATAGAAGAATATAAAGCAAATTCAGATCTCAAACAAATTTTAACAAAATTAAAAGCTCCGGTCCTCTTAAAATATGATGAATATGATAGAGACTTAATTCAATTTGCTCTAAGAAGGCCTAGCGCTGAACCCTGTCCGCTTAAAAAGGAATACGCTGCCATGTTGAAACTTTCAAAAAAAGACAATTCTTCAGCAGTTACTGAAATTGCTCGATTTAAAAAAGAAGCAGATGCTAGCCATGACCTTCCTAATCTAGAGGCAGGTCTTTATGGCGATCAGGATTTATTTCACAGGTTAGCTCCTATAATTCGAGCATCAAGGAAGTGAAAAAAGATTGTAAAAATCAGCTTAAGAGCAGTTCAATAGGCTTTTGCAAATAAAATATCGGCATAATAGGATAATAAGCTAAAAGTCCTTCTGAATGCCTTAATAGAGTATCTGCCATTCTTTAGAGATCTGGGATGTTTGCTGGATCCTACTGGGTGGTAAAAACTGGACAGAAAATTAAAGTAAGGCAAGTTAAGTGGTTTATAGCTTTGAGATCCTGTTCATAAGAAGGAGGTCTGCAAGGACAAGAGCGGTCATGGCTTCAATAATGGGGACCGCTCTAATGGCAACACAAGGGTCATGACGTCCCGATTCAGGAAGTTGAAATGTGGCTTTTTCTCCTGTGAGTGTGACTGTTTGTTGCGGCTTTTTAATACTAGAGGTAGGTTTGAAGGCTACTCGAAAGAAAACAGGGGAGCCAGTTGAAATGCCACCTAAGGTTCCTCCTGAAGAATTGGTCTTGGTATGAACGTGTCCCGTTTCATCTAGTTCAAAACCATCATTATGTTCCGATCCCAGCATCCTAGAAGATTCAAACCCAAGGCCGATTTCAAATCCTTTTGTGGCAGGAAGAGAAAGCATCGCAAAGGCAAGGAGTGCTTCTAACTTCCCATAAACAGGATCCCCTAACTGAGAGGGTAAATGAGCCACACAGGCAAGAATTCCGCCTAAAGAATCTTTTTCTTCTTTCATTTCCGTAATTTTTTTCATTATTTTCTGTGAAGCTTGTTCATCAGGGCAAAAAATGGGGCTCGAGTAGGTTTTTTCTCGAAGAACTCGGAGATTGGAGGTGTCTTGAGAAGAAATAGCAATTCCTCCTATTTCAGCAACATAGGCTACGCAGTCGATTTGATAATGAGCAAGTAGTTTTTTAGCAACAGCCCCTGCGGCAACTCTTGCAGCAGTTTCTCTAGCGGAGGATCTCCCGCCACCTCGATAATCAAAAATTCCATATTTTTCTAGATATGTAAAGTTAGCATGGCCTGGACGGTAAAGGTCCTTAATAGCTGTATATTGACTAGTGTCTGCGTCTTTATTTCGAATGAGAATGGCAATGGGAGCTCCGGTTGTTTTCCCTTCAAAAATACCTGAGTAGATTTCTGCAGTGTCGCTCTCTGTTCTAGGAGATGTATAAATATTTTTTCCAGGTTGGCGGAGAGCCAGTTGCTCGTTAATCTCTTGCTCCGTTAAAGATAATCCAGCTGGACATCCATCAATCACAACGCCGACTCCCGGTCCATGAGATTCTCCAAATGTCGTGATGCGAAAAATTTGTCCAAAAGAATTAGATGCCATTTGAAGGTCCTTTCTGTTTGAGTATTTCTTTGATTTCTAAAGCAATTTCATCTGGAGATTTAGAGTCCACATCAATGATTTCATCCGCATAGTTTACATAAAGAGGTAATCTGAAATCGTAGAATTTTTGAGCGGAAGCCAACTGCTTAAAAAGCGGTCTTGAACTATCTTTTTCTAGTCGCTTTGTGATTTGTTCAAAGCTAGCATCCAAGAAAATTACTTTTCCACCCAGTTCTTTAAAATAATCTAAAATAATTTTATTGAGAACGACTCCGCCACCAGTAGAAATGATCAAATTTTTTTTGAGTGCATATTCTTTTGCAATGGCAATCTCAGTCTCTCTTAAAAGGAGTTCTCCTCCTTTTATAAAGACTTCGTTCATATTCTGGGTGTGTGTTTGTTGATAGACAAGATCATCCATCTCTATCCAAGAAAGATCTAGTAGGTTACTCAGGCATAAGGCAATAGTGGACTTTCCAGAGCCCATAAATCCGATGAGTATGATATTCATTAAGACAAGCTCCTTAGAACTTTCCAAAAGGAAGGAAAGGTCTTATTGACAACTTCAGGATGGCAAATGACTGTGCCTGGCAAACAGGTTCCGGCAACGGCAAATGCCATGCCTATTCTATGGTCGTTATAGGTTTCAATTTCGGCAGCATGGGGAGATCCTCCATAAATAGTCAGAGTGTCGTGTGTGTCGTCTGTTTGGATCCCCATTTTTGCCAGTTCATTTTTAAGAGCGATAACGCGTTCTGTTTCTTTGAACCGAAGAGATCGGACTCCTGTAATTTGAGTGACTCCTTTTGCAAATGCAGCGAGTATTGCCATTGTCATCACCTGATCAGGACAATCTTCCATATCTAGCTTACAGGGAATGACTTGCCTCCCTTGGAAGCAAAGCATGTTTTTTTCGAAGCTTAGCAGATTCCCCATCTTCACTAAAATATCTAAAAATTTTCGATCTGCTTGCAAAGAAGAGGGATTTAAATTTTCTAAAGAGATTGTGGATTTTGTTAAAACGGCGAGGGCAAAAAAATACCCAGCGCTAGAAAAGTCGCCTTCAATGACATATTGAGTTTTGTGATAACATCGGTGTCCAGGAATAAAATAAGTTCCTTCTTTTTCCATTATGACTTTTACTCCCCACTCTTGCATGCAACCCATGGTCATATCGACATAAGATTTGGATATGAGAGGTCCCATTATATGGACTGTAAGGCCATCTGAAGAAATATAGGGTGAGATTAAAAGGATTGCGGAGCAAAATTGACTGCTTAAATCACCTTTTAGGTGGATCAACTGGCCAGTCAGGGTAGATGTTGAAATTTTCACAGGAAGCTGCCCTTCCTCGTTGCAATATTCAATAATAGCTCCAAGTTCACGTAATCCATCGACCAAGTCTTTGATTGGCCTTTCATTCAACCGTTTGTTGCCCTGAATGGTTTTTACGCCGGGAACGATACATAAAAGAGCTAACATAAATCGAACTGTTGTTCCGGAATCATGTGCAAATAACTGGTAGTTTTTATCTTCAATAGAGCTAATATCATTATGCACTGTGATCTGATCGGAGCTTGTTGTGATTTTTAAGCCGAGGGTTCTTAAGCAACCAATCATAGCTTCTGTATCCTCACTATATAAAGGATTTTTAAGAGACACAGAACCCTTTGTGAGAGCCGCCATGATAAGCGCTCGATTGGTATAGCTTTTAGACCCAGGAATCCAAATCTTTCCAGTTATAGGCTCTTTAATGGGATTAATTTCTATGTTATTCATAAATAATTTTCCTCCATCCAATTGAGCGTGGATTCTAGTTCATGAGGGGAGACCTCTTTGCAATAGGCTTTTTCAAAAGGAAGGGCGTGACCAATGTTATCTATCAAGACAAAGCGTGTTTTTCCAAGTGAGCTTTTTTTGTCATAGGCCATGGCTTGAAAAAGTTGGGTCCTTGTATAGGCCCTTGGTAATTTGAGTGAAAAGAGGCTGTATAGTGTCTCGATTTGTTTAAAATCTTTTTCTAAGAGATAGCCTAAATGCATGCTTAAATGGCTTTCGGCTAGACAGCCCAGGGCTACGGCTTCTCCGTGAGCCATTGCATACTGACTGATTGTTTCTAAAGCATGTCCTATCGTATGCCCAAAATTAAGAATGCGTCTTAAAGAACGTTCGTTAGGATCTTGCTCAATAATCGCAATTTTCCCTTGGATTGCTTTGAGGGTAAGAGTTGGATCTTTTTCATTTGTCTTAGCAAGTTCCCAGATGGAAGCGTCATGGATGAGTCCCATTTTTAGGATTTCAGCAAGGCCATTGAACCATTCTTTTGCAGGGAGAGTTTGCAAACTACTAAGATCTATGAAAATAGCTTTTGGAGGGTAGATAGTTCCAATCAGATTTTTTCCAAAAGGAGTGTCGATTGCTGTTTTTCCGCCAATAGAGGCGTCAACAATCCCTAAAAGCGTTGTGGGAATCAAAACAAGATGAATTCCACGCATATAAATCGAAGCGACAAAACCTACAAGATCTGTTGTAACACCGCCGCCTAGTGCTATGAGTAGAGAATCTTTTCCAGTTCCCATTTTGAAAAGGGCATCCATAAGATAGGAGGCAGTTTCCTGAGTCTTTATTTTTTCTCCGCTAGAGATTGTGAGAAGCTCAGCGCCAATTTGCTTAGAAAGATCAGTTGCATACAAGTCTTTGATGGCAGAATCAGCTATTATAATAATTTTTCCTTTAAATGTGCTGAAAAATTCTTTCAGTAGGGATCCTTTAAGAAGACCTTCTCCGATATATACTTCTGTAGAGCTGGAATCTTTTAAAGGATGAATAAGGATTTTTAACATAGGTCTATCCAAAAAGAGGTTTGCCTTGCAGCTTGATTTAAAAACATTTCTTCTCCATACACAATCTGACAATTTTTTAGGGATGCTTCTTTGAGAAACTCGGTTTCTCGAGGGACTCTGACGATATCCATTGCCAATGTTCCTGATCTAATTTTTTCAGGATCTATTGGAAGTGGACATGCTGAGCAATTGATTAAGATGTCATAGCTAGCTGGAATCTCATCGAGTCTTCCAGATTCACAACCTATGTCTATTGCCAGATCATGAGCTCTTTGAATGGTTCTATTGAGTATTAAGACATCAGCACCTCGTTTTTTTGCTTCAAAAGCAATAGCGCGAGAGGCTCCGCCAGCTCCTAAAATAACGACTTTCTTTTTAGAAACAGAAATTTTTTTTTCAATAGCATCGAGGGCTCCAAGACCATCTGTATTGGTCCCGACCCAATTAGTGCCAGAGGGGTTGGTTTCGAGAACTCGAAGGGTGTTGATGGCTCCGATCTGCTTTACTGAAGGCTCGATTTCTTCGATAAAGGCTATGATTTTTTCTTTGAGAGGCATAGTTACGCTAAGTCCTCGAATGCCCAGTTTCTTAGCTAAGAGAATGAATTCTGAAAGCTCCTCTACTTGTAGATTCATTTTCACATAAACAGCATTTAACTGCCGTTGATAAAAAACGGCATTGTGATAGATGTGACCAGAGCTCTTTTCAACAGGATCTCCGATGAGGCCATAAATGGAGGTCTTTTTATTCAAAGAAGGGTAGTGGTAAATATCAACTAACTCTGAAACTGTAAGTTGCCCGGCTGCTACAGCTTCCTTCGAGTCAAAGCTTGCATAGTCTATAAGGTTACCGGCAATAGGGCCGAGAACCCTGGCAAATTGCCCTTTTTCTCCCATACAAATAACACTTGTTTTAGGATGGTCTTTTACGAAAAGAAGCATTTTGAGTGCGTCATTTGTAGATTGGGCCATGGCTGCAATCTTATAATTAAAGACCGGATAGTTTTGCATAAACTGGTAGATCTTCTCTAAATCAGCGGGTGTTTCTTGAAAATTATGATAGGAAAGGATGAAGTTTGTTTTTGGATAGTTTTTTATAGTTCGGTAAAGAAACTCGGAGTCCATGTCATATTCAAGATCGAAAAAAGGGGGGGTAAGAGATAAGAGTTCTTCGATTAAGGTTTTTCTTTCTAGTTCAGTTCCTTGAAATTGCCCTCCTTGAGATGTTTTGCGAAGAGTTAACATAACCGGGCAGGTAGATTTTTGAAGAAAGTTTTTAATATATTCTATGTCGATGTGCGGAAACAGATCGAGCCGTAGTTCAATTCCAAATCCTTTATTTTGAATGTTTTGAATCGACTCAGGTCGAGTAAGTGGAAGAAAAAGCATGCCTACCATCCTAATATTTACCTTTTAAAAATGCTATATTATTTGACGAATAGTTTGTACTTTTGTAATGTTACAAATATTCAGATATACAAGAAAGGAATTTGTATGACCCAAGAATTAGCGAAAGATGGTTGGCGAGGTTTTTTAAACTTATGCTCTTCCGTAGAAACCAGTAAGGAGTTAGATGAACTTCTTTGGTTGTTTCTAACTCCTAAAGAGCGAAAAGATATCGCTACCAGATATTTAATTGTCAGAGAACTCGTTCAAGAAAAAAAGACCCAGAGAGAGATGGCGAAGGATTTAGGTGTGAGTATCGCCAAGATCACTCGAGGGTCCAATTTTTTAAAAATGATTAACAAGGATTTTAGGAGACTTTTAGAAAGCATCTCCTGAAAACAAGGAGATATATGAAGAAACTAGTCTTTAGGGAAATTCCCTTCGATCAATATACACCTATTATGGTGTGTCACGCACTGGCTAGGAGAGGTTCCTGTATTTTGGAATCAGCTCCCCAAAAAGATCGTTATTCATTGGTAGCTATTGATCCGATTGTTTCCATTTCCGGGAAAGGAGACTATGCCCAAGCCCTAAGGGGTCTTAGGCAAAAACATCCAATCATTGCAGATCATCCACTGGCCCTGTAGGCAGGTGGATCTATCGGTTATGTCACATAAGATGAAGAATATTTTTTTCAAATCTACCAATCCGGTGTTTCTTTCGATCATCAAATGGGAATGGCCATCCTTTATACGCTTGGTGGAGAAGAAGAGCTCAATCTACTTGATCAAAAATTAAGAGAAGGAACGCCACTAGCTGAGTCTTTACTAGAAATAGGACCTAATACAGTCGATGTCTCAGACGAGGAATATATTGCGATGGTAGAAAAAGCGGCTATTGCTTTAATTTCGGCCAGTGACTAGCTTAAGCCGCTTGTTTTCTGGTCCCTTTTGACTGTCCCATCAAGCTCTTAATCTTCTATCCTATCTAAACGATTCGATCAAAGTTCTTCAAGAATTTCAAATCATTTTCGACAATTTCAGTAAGTCATTTTATGGCTACTCATGCTCATAAAAAAACGCTCCCAAAAGTGTTTTTGGGTCAGCGATTGTGTGCGATGGGTGATTCCCTAAGAAACCCCTCCTACTCCTGATAAATTTGTCATTTTTATCAGGACTTAGTGAAAATTAATTTATTTAAACTAGAAAACAAGAATTACTCTCTTTAAAGTTGATTTACTATTTTTTTTGAAAAAATCACAGCTCTTAATTATCACCTCCTTTTGCTGCGTTTGAGTATTTTATGGAAAAACATAAAGGAATTGCATTTTTTCTTTTTGCAAGCTCGGAGAAAGTCTGAGCTCTCTCCAGTGTATTTTTTCTAGATCCGAAAGGAGATCTGCAGCTAAAGCCATCCAAGAGCCGGACCATTTGGATTCCTGAGCAAGTTTAGTGCAGCTAAATATTTCAAAAATCCAAAAAACTAGAAATATGAGCAGTTTCCAAATCAAACAAGCGTTAGGATTTGATCGGGCATAATCATGCTTGGCTGCAAACCCTCTATTTTTCAAAGCATTGTGTAAATCCACATGGTCAGCTCTTATTCTTGCTCTTAAAGGGGGTTTAAAGCAGTTCGCCTTGGAAATGCGTATTGAACTCAACCACTCTGTCTTAAATCTCTTTTCGTTTCCTTTAGCATTCAGTGCAATTTTTCCGGTTGCATCATATTCTATTTCTTCAAATCGGAGAACATGAACCAGTTCTTTTTTTATATTAACAAAATTAAACCATTTGACAGTTTGTTTTACTCTTCCTCCGGTTTTTAATTTGATAATGTTTTGAGCTGTATAAGAGCTTTTGTATAGGTTTATCTTGCTCAATTCATCGCAATGCCTTGCAATTGTTTTTAGAGAACCTTCTTGTCTTAGAATTAAATTGTTTTTTTATAAGAGGGAGAATCTCATGAGCAGCTTGCATCTCGCACTCCTGTTTGCGATCTTTGTCATTAGCAGATTCTAGAACTTGGAGCTGTTTAGCCTTCAAAGCATATACATAAATAGGGAGATGAATTCCTCCCGGTAAAATAAAAGCAAGATTTACAAAGACATGAAACCGGTAAGTGCTCTCATTTTCTGTTCCTTTATTACGAACTCTTGGCAAGCAGTAAGGACAGATATTTTGACCTTGTTTATTCACAGAATGAGGCGGAGAGTATTTGTGTACATAAACTCCATCGCAAGCTAGATGATATGTAAAATAAGGAGATAGTTTTTCCATGTGATTATAGAAAAGTTTACCTTTCAAGGCCCATTTAAATAGAATCTCTAATAGATTGTTAATTTCATCTTGGTTAATCAGAGACAAACAATCGGTTACGACAGTTCTATGGGGCAATCTAGTTTGTTTTGAATCAAGCCCAAAAAAATTCCACAGAGATTCTCGTCTATGCGAGGGGATTTTTTCAAAAGCAGTTTGAAGTGCATTGGTTGATTCGCATCGAAAAAAGAATAGAGAGAGAGCCCATTGAAAACCAATTAGATATTTCAAGTCCATTCTCTTTAAAAAGATCCGATAAAGTTCTAGCAGTCGGTAAATTTTCAATAGGGCTCAGTGGAGAAAAAGAAAAAATATAGGGAGATAGGAAAGGATTATTCATATTTTCGACACTAGTGTGATAATCAACTTTACATTGGAAGCGTTCCGTGGCAATATCTTTGGGGAGCTTTATTTTTCCCCTTGCTACAAATTCACGACTACTCATAGACTTAAGCAGCTCTATGAGCTGCTCTATATTCTCATAGACAAAACCGGCAAACTCAATTGTCACGACACAAACGGTAATAATGATAAAAACAAGTAAAAAATTTCAAAAGGCACTTTTTATTTTTAGAAGAGACTTGCGCTTGGAAGATAATAGCGGGCTTGCTTTTGCTCTTGAACATGCCCAAGAAGTCGTCCTTTGTTTTATTTTTTCCCCTGAACAAATTGAACATAACCCTTATCGAAGCGACCACTGCTTACAATTTATGATTGAGTCTTTGGAGGACTTAGAAAAGGATATAACCGCTAAAGCGGGAAGGCTTTACCTGTTTTATGAGAAACCAGAAAAGATTGTTGCGGAATTGATTAAAAAGGAGCATGTAGATGCTGTAATTGTGAACCGAGACTATACACCGTATAGCATCAAGCGTGATCAGAAAATCGACGCGACATGTAAAAAATTAGGAGTATCCTTTTGTTCTTTCGATGATGCTCTCTTGCATTCGCCGGATCAGACCCTAAAAGGGGATGGAAAGCCTTACACACTATTTACCCCCTTTTATCGCAATGCCATGCGTTTGGATGTAAAGCTGCCTGCTACTTATCGACATAAGAATTATTACTCCGACTCTATTCCTCTTGCTGCAGGCAGCAAACTCTATAAGACGATCCTTCCTAAGCGTCTTCTTCCTCCGAGTGGGGGAAGAGCTGCCGGTTTAAAGATTTTAGAGAAAATGGAGCAGTTTTCTTGCTATGAGTCATTGAGAGATTTTCCTTCGGAGCAAGGCACGACGCATCTCTCTGCACATCTTAAATTTACCACGTGTTCAGTACGGGAAGTGTACTGGGCGATATCCAGAAAATTAGGAGCTTCTTCGGCTCTGATCCGGTCCTTATACTGGCGAGATTTTTTTACTTCGATTGGACTTTACTTTCCTCAGGTTTTTTCAGGTGCTTTCCATGCTAAATTTGATCGTCTTCAGTGGAGCCATGATGACCAAATATTTAGGAAATGGTGTGAGGGGAAGACGGGATTTCCTATTGTAGACGCAGGAATGAGAGAAATGAATCAGACGGGGTTTATGCATAATCGCGTGCGAATGATTGCGGCTAGCTTTCTCGTTAAAGACCTCCATATTGATTGGAGGTGTGGCGAGAGGTATTTTGCGCAAACACTCATTGATTATGATCCTGCAGTAAATAATGGGAATTGGCAATGGGTAGCGAGTACAGGCTGCGATGCTCAGCCTTATTTTCGCATCTTCAATCCCTGGACGCAGGCCGTGAAGTTTGACCCTAATTGCTTGTATATTAAAAAATGGATACCCGATTTGACCTCACTCCATCCTGAGATAATCCACAAATGGCATCAAGAAAAGTATCATAGCCAATGCGCATCCTATCCGACTCCAATCGCCGATCATGCGAAAGAATCCAAAATCGCTCTTTCACTATATAAAGAAATACATTGAACCTAAAAACGGCATTTTTTTATAAAACCTGAAAAATGAGCGCTCTTTGCGATAATCTGAGAAACTATCGCTAGCTAGATGATTTTAAAAATCTTGCCTGTTTAATTCTTGAAAACGACCATCGTTATCCTGATGGAACGCTTA
>CAMDHO010000027.1 GCA_945898205.1 Chlamydia trachomatis
CTAGAATTCTAGGCGCATGCTCTGAACCAAGGATGAACTTTTCTAAGATCTCCTCAATAAAATGTTTATTTGTAGCTTCTGATATCATCTTTTTTCCTTTTGTTTTGATTGACCAAAGGAAGAGTGATCTCAGAAGCTCTTTTTTTTCACCTAAAAAGATTTCTTTACATCATTGAATTTACAGACACAAGCTTACACTACCAACTTTTTTATCCCGGACTCCCCATCGCCCCTCCTAAAACCTGGAAAGCCGCCTTTACATTACTGACAAATGAGATTATCAAACTCTCAAAAACAAAGAAAGTGGTCGTTTTCTTAGACGAATTACCTCGGATAGCGAGCCCTAAATCTGCGTTTTTACAAAACTTAGACTATTTTTGGAATAGTCGATGGAATAAACTCTCTAATTTCAAGTTGATCGTCTGTGGTTCTGCAGCTTCTTGGATATTAAATAACTTAATCAATGCCAAGGGAGGACTCCACAATCGCATTACTAGAACAATTCTTTTACAACCTTTTAACCTTTTCGAAACCCAAGAGTTTTTACAAAGCAAAAAAATCAAACTTCCAGAAAAACAGATAGTCGACTTGTATATGACATTGGGGGGTGTCCCTTATTATTTAGAACAACTGGACCCATCAGAATCTCTAGATCAAAATATCAACCGGCTCTGTTTTACAAAAGAAGGGCTCTTATTTTCCGAATTCCCACGGCTCTTTAAGTCCCTTTTCAATGCATCTGAATTACATATGCTCATCGTTAAAGAAATGGCAAAAAAACATTATGGAATTTCCTTTAAAGAGCTCGTCCTTAATGTGCACAAAAAGGCCGGAGGACGCTTTAAAACCCGATTGGAGGAGTTAGAGGCCTGTGGATTTAACGAGACCACTATTATAAAGTCATCGATGAGTACTCTTTATTTTACCTGAAATGGATCGCGGATATTGAAGAAAGCGGAAAGTTTCCAAGAGGACTTGACTACTGGTCTAAAATATCCAAAACATCCTCATGGTTTTCTTGGTGTGGATATTCATTTGAAAATGTCTGCTATAAACATATAGATCAGATTCTAAAGGTTCTTGAATTAACAAAAGTCAGCTGCCTGGCAAGTCACTGGCAATACAAACCCGATCTAACAGACAAAGAAACTGTAGGCGCACAAGTAGATCTTGTGCTAGACCGCGATGATGGAGCTCTAACGCTTTGCGAAATAAAATACTCTTCCGAACCTTTTGTCATAGACAAAACATACGCCAAAAGCCTCATGAATAAACTAGAAGCCTTTGAAAAGAATCTAGAAAAACCCAAACAGGTCTTTTTAGCCATGATTACCACAATGGGGCTTAAAAAAAATCCCTGGGAAAAAGAACTGGTAAACAAGTCTGTTTCCCTGCAGGATTTTTTCCATCCATAAACTTAAAGGAGCGGCGGTTTTCTGGCCTCAATTTAGATAAATCAACCACTGTGAGAGTTGGTTTACGTCCAACCAAAATAAGAGAATATGGAAGTCAATAAACTTTCTTGTTTCGTAGATTGAAATTCAACGTCCTCCGCTACTCTTTTACAATCAGTAAGAACCTCTTGAATTTCATCCAGAGTTGGGAAGCCAGCATCTTTTAAAGCCAATTCAGCAGCCTCTTCAAATGACATTCTTTCTTGATTCCCTATGAGATCAAGTTCAGAAAGCCGATCAGCCAAAAAGGTTTTATTCAATAAATTAAATACCTTTTCAAAAAACAAAGACTCCATTAGAAACCGTTTTAAGGCTAGAGCTGCCGAAAGATGCCCTTCTGCTTGTAATATTTTAACGCTTTCAAAAAGTTCTTCATGAGAACTAGTAATCTCTTCTATTAAAGGAGGCTCAGAAAGCAATAAAACCCTCTCTTTTGTCATTAAATCAGGAAACTGTTTTTGTATTTCTTTTGCATGGATTAGCCTCATCTGCCTATTTGCATCTCTAGAACTAGAGAAAATCTTCTGAAAATTAATAGAGCGCTCTTGATTAGACCCTTGAAGGAATTCTTTAAATCCAAACAGTAAGGACTCGGCTATCATTAAAACATAGCCATAAACATCTGTTTCTTTTGAAATAACCCCATATTTCTGACGAATCGTATTCCAGTCCCAATAATTATCTTTAATAGAAGATTTTCCAAAGGATGCTGCCAGGTCAAAATCAAAAATAAAAGAAACGGGTTTCCCCTCTTTTATTAAAGCTGCAATATTTGCAGATTTAATATCTCCATGTGAAACCCCTTCTTTAGCAATTAAATCAAGCCCCTTTCCAATATTTTGTAAAAAATCAATAAAATCAAATGTAGTTAGCTTTAATGTTTCCGTTTCAACCTGTATCGATTGGGATTTAATTGCAGTTGAAAGAGTGCCATTGAATCGCGCAAAAACAGACTCTAACTTCATCTTATCCCCTACTTGATAACTGGCATGCTTTTTAGAAAGTCCTAACAAATAGTTTTTAGCATTTGGGATGGTTAAAAGACGCTCTTGCAGCTTAATTCCAGCAGTTACTTCTTGATTCAAAACATTTCCTATAAGTCTGTAAATGGCAATTGGACTGAATGTTACATCACCTTCTTCTGAAATGTTTACCTGGATATTTTCTTTTACTTTTTTATAAGCGCCTTTTCCTAAAGGAGAAGGCTGCTCAGGTGGAAAGATTTCCAAAATCACTCTACTTTTCTGAACCTGAACCCACATAGAAAGTGGAATTCTACTAGAACCGTCCATCCAAAGAGTATCTTTATGTAACCGAATTTCTGACCCCACATAAGGATTATCTCTTATATATTCATTCAAAATTTGATGAAGATCTCTAATCCATGCGCTTTTATCCATTCTATATTGATTTAGGCAGATCTTCTCCACAATCAGTTCTACAGATTCTAATGAAATTTCTTCACAACTAGATCTCTCTTGCCTAATAACAATGGATTGAAGCTTTGCGATTCCATTTTGCAAAACACTACAAATACGCTCTATTGAAGGGATTTTACAATCCGCAGATAGAATCTCTTCATAAAGTTTGCCCTCATTAAACAGTTTTTGATGCATAGCATCTGCTTCCAAAGTTTCTAAAAGCAAACCGCTTATTTCAGGAAACAGAGCTGCTTTAAAAGCAAACTGCTTTAAAGCAACGATTTGAAAGCTCTCCTCTTCCTCCTTCACTAAATCTTCTATATATTTAAAAAGGTCTTTAGAAAAATCTCCATAAAACCCTTCATAAAGACTATTTAATCGTAAAACCGTTTGATAGTGTTGATCATAAATCAGACCTTCAAGCTCCTTTAAAGAATCCGCTTCCCACTTTGCTTGAATTAAAGGAATTCCTGTTTGCAAATTAAGAAAAAAAGCTTCTGCAATCAAAACGACTAAAGCATAGCGATCTGTTTCAAAAGAAATATACCCCTCTTTAGCTAAGGCATTCTTTCTTTCATCTTTAGATTTATTTGCTAGACCCGGAGAGGTTAACTGTAAAAACTGATCAATTTGACCTAAAAACCCTCCGCTTTCTTGTAATTTAAAAGTAATATTTTCTGGGCTAATATCTAAAGAAACTTTTTTGGCATCAGCAAGAGATTGAACTCCTAAAGCAACATTATATAAAACCTGTAAAACATCTAACTGAGAAAGTGTCTTAAAAGATCTCTCTAACTCTAGTTGGAAACTTTTGCACCCCGTTGCTTTTTTTACCAAAAAACACAACTCTGTATTCAAAATAGGAGAGGACGTAAAATACTTTTCAGCTAAGGGGATTTCAAATACAGTTTTGCGATTTTTTAATTCTAATGAAAACAAAGCTTTACTCATTTTATTATCTATAACCAGTCTTGAAGATCCTACTTTAGGCCCTCTCCCGATTAAAGGCTCGGTCTTAGGAATAAATATATCTGAAACTAAACACTCTTTTACATGACTAGATCGACGTGTTATTTTGCTTTCACCGGAATTGATAATTAAATATATCCCCAAAGGAGTAGTATGCATCCAAATAAAACTTTCTTCTAGATTTCTTAAGTTTAGCAGTTGCAAACCAGATGTAAAATTTTTTTTATCCTCAAAAATATTTTTCGTTAAAAATCCTTGCAAGTGAGGCTTTAGAGCTAGCGAATAGTCTTGAATATTTTTTTCTAAGGTTTTCTTAGGAACTGTTTTTTGAATCAACAATTGAATATAAGAAACATCCAATTCTTGCACAGAAAGATTTGATAAATCTAAAATCCTCAGCTCTATTTCTTCTGCTTTTTTAAGACATTTTTCTAACCCACTTTTAACATCTATATTTAATTCTATGAGCTCTGCTAATAAAGCCAATTTTACGGCAAAATCTCTAATATTCTGAGCATCTACTAAAAATCCTTTTCGTTGAATCTTTTCAGCATATTTTAAAAATGCATGAGAAAAAAACATGGAGCTTTCTTCGTGGTTTTGCTTTTGGAAATTGCGGATTATTAATGCAAAACTAGGAGCAATTCTCTCTAAACACTCTTCAAGCAATCTATCTTCTATGCCAGATGATAGATCTTGCGATCCTATACAAAATTCATAGATTCCTTGAATAAACTGCAAACTAAAAACTTCTCTTGGAGATTCTAATCGACTTTTTAGAAATCTTACTAAAGACCCTTTAATTGAAGATTCATTTGAACTAACAAGCTTTTGACTCGAGATACCTGAATAAGATAAAGCAGTTAACATAATGAAATAAACACTCTCTAGAAATGGTCGCGAAAAAAAACATAAGGCTCTAGACTAAAACAGAGCCTTAAAAAAACTTAGATAGTTAAAAATTTACGAACTTATATTAAAAGTAAAGACGGGTTCTCTATGAATTTCTGAAGCGTTTTTATGAATTTAGCTCCATCCGCCCCATCAATAACTCGATGATCCGCAGCAAGGGTCATGCTAATTACTTTACCCGCAACTAGTTGACCTTGCCTAATAACAGCTTTTTCTTCAATGCCGCCAATACAAAGAATAGCAGCTTGTGGTGGATTGATAATTCCTTTAAACTCAGAAATTCCAAACATTCCTAAATTGGAAATGGTGAAAGACCCTCCCACATACTCTTCTCTTAACAGCTTATTAGATTTTGCCTTTTCAGCAAGCGATCTAACTTCCACAGAAATTTGACCTAAATTTTTATAATTAGCATGCCTTACTATAGGAGTAATTAAGCCTGCCGCAACGCTAACTGCAATAGATATGTCTATAGTTTTAAACCTAATTATCCTATTAGAAACGCTGTTAAATCCGCTGTTGACTTCTGGGTGCTCTTTAAGAGCTAAAGCGGCAGCTCGAATTATAAGATCATTAAAAGTAACCTTGACCCCTCCATTTTTTAACTGGTCTCGAACCGCTAACATCCTATCTGCATTCATCTCCTGAGTTACATAAAAATGAGGAATCGATGATTTAGACTGTTGAAGCCTTTGAGCGATCATCTTCCTCATAGGAGAAAGATCCTCTTCTTCATAAGATCCTGGGGGAATTGTTGGAATTTCTCGACTTCCAAAAGTGACTGCTGCAACAGGTTGTCCTAAACCAATATCTCGAGATAAAATTCTTTCATGAGGACCAGATCCTTTAATAGTCGAAAGATCAATTCCTTTTTCTTGAGCTATTTTTTTTGCATATGGAGATGCTTTAATATATGCATTTCCCGGACCAACAGGAAAAGGAAAATCAAAATTCTCTAAAGGTTTTTCTGGAATAAAAGAGGGTTGTCCTATAGTAGGCATTGCCGTTACTATAGGCTTTGATTCTAGCAAGACTTCTTGCTTAGAAGCCTCAATCTTCTTTTCTTCAACTAGGACCCCTTCCGGCTTGTAGGAGGAAACATCTTCATCTTTGGTTTCTGTCAATATGGCAATAGCTTGACCTACTTTTGCTTCTTTACCATTTTGAACTAATATGGTTCTTAAAAACCCATCATCTAAAGCAGTGTGTTCTACAGTAGATTTATCCGTGGCCACTTCAAATATAACATCATCTGCTTTAATAAAATCACCGATGTTTTTTTTCCACTTTACAATCGTACCTTCTTCCATTGTAGGAGATAATTTTGGCATTGTCAGAGTAAAAGGCATAGAAAGTCAGCTCCTAATATTTTTTACGATAAAACTTCTAAAATGCACTGCTCAATTCTTTGAACTGTAGGCATTGTTTCTTTTTCTAAAACTTTAGAATAAGGCATCGGAGTTTCTTTTTGAGTAACTCGCATAACAGGCGCATCTAAATCATCAAAACAGTGTTGCATTACCTCGAATCCGATTTCAGAGCAAATCCCCGCAAACATATGCCCCTCCTCTACAACAACGCAGTGGTGCGTTTTTCGAACAGAAGTTACAATAGTTGCTATATCTAGAGGTTTAATTGTTCTTAAATCAATTACTTCTACTTGAATCCCCTTTTTAGCCAAATTTTCTGCAGCAGTCTTGCATAGCAAAACCATTCGACTATGAGAAATTAAACTAACATGAATTCCTTCTCTTACGACAGCTGCTTTTCCTATAGGCACAAGATATTCCTCTGTAGGAATTTCCATCTTATCACCATAAGAAAGTTCAGTTTCCAAAAATAATACCGGATTATTATTGCGAATGGCTGACTTTAAAAGCCCTTTAGCATCATAAGCATTGCTAGGGGCAAGAATAATAAGCCCTGGAAAATTTCCAAATAACGCCTCCACACAATGCGAGTGCTGAGATGAAACTTGCGCTGCAGCTCCATTCGGCCCCCGAAAGACAATAGGCACAGAAAATCGATTTCCTGACATGTAATACATCTTAATCGCATTAGATAGAATTTGATCAATAGCGACAAAGGAAAAATTAAAGCTCATAAACTCTACAACAGGACGAAGTCCTGTCATTGCAGCACCCGTAGCGAGACCTGCAAATCCAAGTTCAGAAATCGGGCTATCTATTACTCTTTGAGGACCCCACTTATCTAATAATCCTTTAGTGACTTTATAAGCCCCATTGAACTCTCCAACTTCTTCTCCTAAAATAAATACAGTTGGATCTCTCTGCATTTCCTCATCTAAAGCCTGCCTTAGAGCTTCTCGAATATCTATAGTTTGCTTTGACATATATCTATAATCGTCCTTTTCTATGTTATGGAGCAAAAACGTCTTCTTCTAAGTGAATCGGATCAGGCCAAGGACTGTCCTCTGCAAATTTCATAGAATTCACGACGATCTCTTTCTGCTTTTGATCAATTTCTTCACATTGAGCGGACGTTAAAATTTTATGATCTATTAAAACTTGCTTTAGAGTCTTTATAGGATCTCCATCTACACACGACTGAAGAGCTTCTTTAGTTCGATAGGAAGCGGGATCTGAAATAGAATGCCCTCTAAATCTAGAAGTTAATATCTCAACTAATACTGGCTTGGAATTGCTTTTTACTTGATTAAAGACGTGCTGAAAGCCCGCAAAACACTGAAAAAAGTCCATCCCGTCGAATGTGTATCCTTTCATCCCATATCCAGCCGCTTTGCTTTCCGCTATAGGCTCTACACTTATAGATCGACTTACATGAGTTCCCATTCCCCATTCATTGTTCTCTATTACGTAAATACACGGTAAGGTCCAAAGAGCCGCCATATTTAAAGACTCATGAAAAGAACCTTGAGCTACCGCTCCATCACCTAGAAAACACACAGCAACATCCCCTTTCGAAGACTTCTTTACTCCAGCTACATTTTTAGCATATTTTAAAGAAAAGGCCGCTCCTGTTGCAATAGGGATCTGCCCCCCCACTATTCCAAAACCACCTAAAAGGTTTTCAGAGAAAAAGTGCATAGAACCGCCTCTACCTAAAGCATTTCCTGTAATTTTTCCATAAAGTTCTGCCATGAGCTCATCCGGATTAACCTTTAAAAGGAGCGCTAATGCATGACATCGATAGGACGTAGCCCACCATTGATCAACCCCCATAGCAGCAACCGCCGCTGTCTGAACAGCTTCTTGCCCTATGTAGGCGTGAAAAAAGCCGCCTACCTTCCCCTGTTGATAAGCTGATTCTGAACGCACTTCAAAATTGCGAATCAAACACATCTGAGTAAAACATTCAACAAGCTTTTCTTTCCCCATTTCTCGAATGACAGATCCTTGATCAGCAGAAAAAAAATGGTAGTTTAGTCTTCGGTTAGTCATTTAAGATGCTCTACTTGTTTTAAATTGAATCTATTATAATCATAATAAAAAAAAACATTAGAATCAACCAGGCAATTTGCTCTAGCAACAATTAAATTAAGGGTGCATAGCTGTAAATTGGCTCATTGATCCATGACTTGGAACTATGCTAGGATTATTTGTTACAGAAACACCCCTTAAATCATCATCGCTCATCTGATAACAACTAGAAAGTCCTAAAAGAGCCATTCCTACTAAAACACGAATCATGACACCATCCCTTTTCTCTATTATTTTAGAAATATCCTCCGCAAAGGATACACATGCCAAGGAAAATTGAGAAGGAAAAATTCTATTTATGCATTAAATCATGATACCGAAGATATTCGGAAAAAGAAATTACATGTTTTTTTTTAATATCTTCAAACTCTTTAAGAAACCCCTTAGAGATCTTTTCATCTTGCAAAAGGAGAGCATTTTCAAAGTGATGAAACCTCGACTTTAAAGAAAAACTATAAGAGCCTGTCCAACACAAATCCGATCCAAACACACAAAAACCGTGATGCATACGTCTTGGAGCCTCACTTTTTTTCTTGGGGAATCCCTCTGAGTTCCAAACAAACACAGGAACACCCTCTTTAACAAGTAATTTTAAAGGGGTTTTTTTAGTCACTGATACGGAATCGACTATCACCTCTACGGACACAGCTCTTTGATGCGCATCTATTAAAGCTTCAATAACCTTCACTTCTGAAAGGCGATGAGAAACCAACCTAATACTTTTTTGTTCTGACCTAATCTTTTCTATAAATATCGCCGACACATCTGTTTGAGATGTAAAGTAAAGAGATGTCTCTTGAGCCTGAGCTGTTAAAAAACACAAAAGAAACGCAAAAAAACAAAAAGATCTCATAAAATAACCTTTAATTTTCTGTAAAGAAAAGACAGGAAAGCAGAAACGAGCCTTTTCATCCATCAAATAATCTTATTTTTTTAGCTTTTTTAAATAAAATAGCGCATCACCCAGAATAATATGGTAAACTATCGAATCCTATTAAAAGGACAACCTCACACTAGCAATATGGCAGACGACCAGCACTTATTTTAATTCAACTCCAGGGAAATCTGATAAATTCTATTTTCGACAGCGTTTATCCAACATAAAAACTTTATTCTATGAGGTATTGCGTTAGTTTTTTGAATCCAAGTAAAAAAAGATTTTCTCCTATGCTTTTTGACTCCATTTTGGTAAAGTCTTGAAAAAAAATTGACTCAGGAGCTTTTCAAAAATGCCTCTATACCCCATATACTATGACACAGAAACTACAGGGATCCGTTCAGAAAAAGATCGCATTGTAGAAATCGCCGCCTTTGACCCCACTCTTAATCGGACTTTTTGTCAGTTTGTTAAACCTGGTATCCCGATCCCCCCTGAAGCCTCCAGCATTCATCACATAACAGACGATATGGTCGAAAACAGTCCTTCCTTTAAAGAAGTAGGACAGGCTTTCATCGATTTTTGCGGTCCAGATGCTGTTCTTATTGCTCATAACAATGACGCTTTTGATAGGCACTTTTTAAATAACGAATGTAATAGACACGAACTTATACTTCCCACTTGGCCTCAAGTAGACTCTTTAAAATGGGCTAGAAAATACAGAAAAGACCTTCCTAGACATTCTTTACAGTTTTTACGTGAGATCTACGGAATCCCTTCGAATCAAGCTCATAGAGCATTAGATGACGTCATTGTTCTTTATAAAATATTCTCACAAATGATTGATGATCTTTCTATAGAAACTGTCATCGAACTTCTTTCAGCCCCTACGCAAATCTCTAAAATGCCTTTCGGAAAACATCAAGGAGTCCCCCTAGCTCAAGTTCCAAAAGCTTATATAAAGTGGATGGTTCAATCTGGGGCCTTTGAAAAACCCGATAACAAAGAACTTTTCCAGTGCTTTGAAAAATTAGGTTTTTTTGCGACAAGCAAAGGATGAAGCAAATCTCAAATATTTCATTAACTGCCGCTTAAGAGGCACATGAAAATTGTGTCAATTGATTCATAAATGAACCAATTGACACAATTTTCACTTTGAAATTGATTCAATCGCGCCAAATATGCAAAATTAAGTATAACAAGAGCCAATAGAAGATCACGATCATGTTATACTCAGAAAAAGAATCATCAATCCTTGAATTTAAAAGAGAGATTCCAACCAAACAACAGATCGTCAAAACGATGATCGGATTTTGCAATCTTTACGGAGGGCGCCTCATACTTGGGATCGATGACAATCGCGAAATCATTGGAATCCCAGAGGATACCGTTGATCAAATATCAGAATCGCTACATCGTTCCATTTACGAAAGCTGCACTCCATTAATTATTCCGAGTATCTATAGCCAACGGATTGACGATAAAGTCATATTATTAATTGAGGTTTCATCCGGTATGACAAAACCTTATTATCTCACATCCGAAGGCATAAACAAAGGAACATACTGTCGCATTGGCACCCAAACAATTAAAGCAACCCCTGAAATGCTTCAAGACCTTCAATGGCAAACAAGAGGCAGATCCCCTGATGAGATGCCCATACATCATGCTCATTCGGAGGACCTTGACACAGAAAGCATCAATACATTTATGAGCAAACGCATACAACATGCAAAAGAATATAGCCATGACGAACTGTTATATCATTACTCCTTTCTCCTTAAAGAACATAATCGTAGCTATCCAACAATAGGTGGTCTCTTGCTATTTGGCAAAGATCCTCAAAAATACCTTTCAGAAGCATTTATAATTTGCACTCACTTTAAAGGGATTAGTGGACGCGAAGCTTTAGCTACAAAAGATATTACAGGACAATTGTTTGGTCAATATGAAAAAGCCCTCGCGTTTGTATTGAGTCAACTAAACCGAAGCTTTACCATAAAAGGGGCTGGTCGACGTTCTGAAAAATTAGAAATCCCCGAAACAGCTCTGCGTGAAGTAATTTTAAATGCCATTATCCATCGCAACTACCACACATCAGCTCCAATAAAGATATCTATTTTTGATGATCGCATTGAAATTTTTAGTCCGGGAAATTTCCCAGGACCCATCCTTCAACATCAATTGGAAATGGGATTAACATTTATCCGTAATCGAATTATCGCACGTGTTTTCCGCGAAGCTGGATATATCGAAAAACTAGGTTCTGGATTCTTAACTCTATTCGAAACCTACCGTCAAAGAGGCCTTAAAATCCCACTGATCTTTGAAGGTCAAGGGTTTGTTAAATGCATTTTACCAAGGCCATCAGCACATGAACCTAAACAAAACCAGGTAATAGGACGCCAAGACATGGTTATGCAACTCTTTTACCTAGGGGATGAGATTCGTATTTCCGATGTAATGACACATCTTAAAATTTCGAGATCAACAGCCAATCGAGAACTTAAAGACCTAGTAAAAAAAGAAAAATTACAACGAGTAGGAGAAGGAGCTGCCGTCCGTTATATTATTTCACAAAGGTAAAGCGAAAAAAATCAAATAAAGCAAGACTACTAAAATTTTTCAGTAATTTCTTGTTTTTCTGAGCTTTTGATGAGTCGGGGAAGTTGCCCTAAAAGGTAGAAAGGTAGTGATAAAAGCATGTATTCAATAGAAGCCCCAAGAGAATCTTTCACATGCACAGGGCACATTCTAGGAATATCTGAATTAATTCTTATGGCAATCGTTTTCTTTTTCTCTTTTATAAATTGGTGGAGAGATTTGAGAGTCCCAGTTGTACCGGCCTTTACCTCAACAGGAATTACCTGATTCTCATGTTGAATAACGTAATCGACTTCCGCTTCAGACCCCTTTTTTTCTCTTTGCCAGTAATAGAGAGCGGGGGGAATGTATGCAGGAGTCACCGTTCTCAGCAGTTGCCCCACGAGCTGCTCAGCCATCCCTCCACTATTGACCATGGATATTTCAGATATCGATCTTAGTTGGTGTAAAGAAAGTCCGAGCGATGCGCCACAAAGACCGCAATCGAGCATAATTACCTTCGAAAAGCGCTCATCCGATTCTGCTCCGAGAGGCAATCCATTGGCAGATGTCGACACAATTCTATGACATATCCTAGCTTTAGAAAGCAAATCAAGAGCTTGCTTTAATGGGGCTGTACTCATTTCGGAATTTGCTTCTGTGTAGACAAACTTTTTTCCAAGTTGACGAGGAACTGAGCTCATTACATCTTCAAGCCGATCAATTGTGAGGCGTCCACTATACTTGGAGAAGTCATCACGATAAGTTGCAAGTAGGTCAAAGTGAATCTGATTAACAATATCTGGAGCTTTTTCAGTAGCCCAAGCCAAAACGGCCGCTGGCATCCCTCCTACTATGAGATAGTCTTTGATTTGGTTTATTAATTGCGAGTGAATTGCTGCTGGAATATTGAGATTCCAATCATAGCTTTCTAGATAAGCTCTAAGCTCATTTTGTCCGGTTGCATCCAAAAATTCTTCAAAAGATAAAGGTTCTAGATACATGTAGCCTATTCTTCCAACAGGCATACTGAATTCATGCCTGGCCAGAGCAAAGTCCAACAAAGAGCCTGCCGCAATCACGGGAAGT
Organism: Chlamydia trachomatis; assembly: GCA_945898205.1. Classification (GTDB taxonomy): domain Bacteria; phylum Chlamydiota; class Chlamydiia; order Chlamydiales; family Rhabdochlamydiaceae; genus CAIJXB01. Next base: position 12,767 of record CAMDHO010000027.1, read on the forward strand.
TTTGGCATATCCTCGGCAAACCAACGTAGCTTTTCTAAAAGATGAGGAGCTGCTTGAATTTCGTCAAGAAATAGAAGAGTTTTTAATGGATCGATTTTGATTCCCGTTGAGGCTGCAATATTCATGACAATCTCTTGAGGGTCATTCGAAGAGAAAAGAGACTCTAAATCAGGCCGTTTTTCAAAATTAAGCTCGACGAGTCTTCTTCCTTCTGAATAAGCGAGATTTCGAATAAGCCAAGTCTTTCCAACCTGGCGGGCTCCCCGAATAACTAAAGGCTTTCGAATGCTAGAATTCAGCCAGTTAACCAAAAATGCTGTGCGATCTCGTCTCATACTTCTCCTTTGAGATACTCATTAGTCTAATTCAACTCTTTATTTAAGTCTACAAAAGAAGGGGCTGTTTTTGCGAGTAAGCATATATAATACGGGGTTGTTTAAGAGAGACTCTGCGATTTCAAGCAAAATCTTCTAGTTTTTGAAAATAGTCTCTTCGAGCTCCTTCAAAAAAAGCAATAATCCTTTTCGATTGACTGGCTACTTTACAAATCTGATTGTGTATTTTCTCAGGTGTATAATTAAAATCCTCCTCCATAAATAGTTCAAGATCAGCTAAACACCCATTTTCCTGAATATCAGAAAAACGGACTGTTTTTTTTGCACCTGTTACGTGGTCTTTTAAAACAATTTTCTCTTCTTGTAAGAAAACCTTAATATCCTTAAGTGGTTTTCCATCTTTTTTGTATGTAGCTATTGGCATCCAATGCGTAGATGTGTGAGCCATAAACATTTTTGCAATGCCATCATCGGCGTTTACAATGTTCGTATAAAATTGATGCCTATCTACTTCTTTACCTTTCTCATTTAAAAATATCTGCGTTAAAGGAGGTTGCACTCCCGGTTCTGATGCCGCTATAAAACCTGTGCGCTCCCCATGCTTATAACTAGTTCTATAAGGAATCGCAAATAACCTATCTTCAGGACACGATCTGCTATCGACAAACACAATCCCATCAGAACATTCAATAACCAGAGCTGCATGGTGTAAATATCCAATAGAATCTTCAGCCGCTGCCAAAGACCCGATAATCCCATGATTTTCTTTAATATTTTCTAAACAAACATGGGCCTGCCCGGCACAAAAACCTCCAGACTTTTCATTTAAAGAATCAACTTCTGCTAGAGGGTCTCTGGCTGTGGGTTCACAAAATAAACGCATCATTTAGAACGATTATTCACTTAATTTAACTAGTATAATAGAGTTGTGTCTATAATCCCATTCTCCTTAATTTTTATTTTACCATTTTGAAAGATAAAATGGCTCGCCGGAACAATTGAGGGGAACTAGCTCGCCTCGTTCTTCGATAGCGGGAGTTACCTACGTAATAATTAGATTTTCAGGTGGATAAGGAATTAGCGCGATTAAAGTTTTTTCAAAAACCTTGTCTAATTACTTCGGTCTATTGATGCGTTTATTTTGAAAATTCAAGAAACGCCGTGGCAAAACTTATCACAAAACTCTACATTCCTTCACTCTATAGATATTAGAGAGTAACTCGTACTCCGTCCTCCCTCTAAATTTTTCATAAGGATCTCTTGGTTCATAAGATCCTGAATATCTCTATAGGCAGTATCTTGAGAGCATTTTACTATCTTAGCCCATTTTGATGATGTTAATTTACCTTCAAAGCCATCCAACAAGCAATTAACAACCTTTCTCTGCCTATCATTAAAAGAAGCTTTCTCATGAGCCTCCCAAAACTGCACTTTATGGACTAGAATTCCAAAAGTTGTTAGCGCAGTTTCTATCGATCTTCCCAAACAGCCCAAAAACCATTCTATCCAAGAAGTAATATCCAAACTTCCCTTTTGAGTTTTCTCCAAAATATTGTAGTATTTTTTTCTCTCTAATTGAATTTGAGCTGATAAGCTATAAAAACGACGAGAACTTTTTTCAGAACGTGCTAGCATCAAATCTCCTATAGCGCGCCCAATACGACCATTTCCATCATCAAAAGGATGAATAGTAACAAACCACAAATGAGCAATTGCGGCTTTTAAGATCTGATCCATATTCATATCATAATTGAACCAATCTAAAAAAAGTTCCATTTCATACTCTACTCTTTCAGCAGAAACAGCCTCAAAATGAACAATTTCATCACCCATCTGACCTGAAACTACCTGAACTAATCCCGTTCTCCAGGAGCCCACCTTAATCTTTGAAAAATCCTTGCGTCCTACTGGAAATAAAAATGTATGCCACCTTAACAATCTTTCTTTTGTAAGAGGTTGGTCAAATTTTTGAGAGGCATCAAGCATAAGCTCCACAATACCTTCAACATTTTTATCTCTAGAGTTCACAGCGGCAACCTCTATTCCAAGATGGCGAGCAACTGAAGATCGAACTAAAGAAGGATCTAAAATCTCTCCTTCAATTTCACTTGATTTAACAACATCCCTTGTTAAAGTCTGTAAAATCGTTTCCTCTTGTACATGAATGCCAATAGACTCCATGCTTCCGATTAAACGACCTTGTTGATGGTGTAGCTGTGTCAGTAAATTTGCAAGACCGTTTTGATCCCATAAAAACTTTGGCCAATTTTCAAGCTCATGTACATACATTGACACACCTCATCTTGCGTTTCCTTAAGATTAACAAATAATCTCCGCATAAGCAACACCAATCTCCGCATAAATGCGGAGATTGGTGTTGCTTATAGATGAACGCCACAACTCATTGATTTTAAATATCTATCGGAATAAGAGTCGAACCGACACGGGGACTCCAGGAAATTTTAAAACGGAATAGCATACAAGGATGGGGAAGTCTTGCAGATCAGGAGAGAAAAAGTTGTAATTACAATTACAGCTATCCACTTGAAATAAAAAAAATAATATTTGACATTCCGATAGATATGTTTTAACATATAATCTAATCACCTCGATGTAGGATAACGCTTCAAATGAGTTACTCAGTCCAAGAATTAGCAAAAAGCATCAAATTGGCGCGCAACAAAAAAGGAATTAGCCAACGAGCTCTTAGTTCAAAAATAGGCATTCCCCAGAGCCACCTCTCTAAAATTGAAAATGGAATTGTTGACCTTCAAACATCTAGCCTCATTGAAATTGCACGTGCTCTTGATTTAGAACTTGTCTTAGTCCCCAGAAGCCTCTTACCGATAATTCAATCTATCCAAAGCTCTTCTATAACATCAAAACAAATCCCAGCCTATCAACTAACCGAAGAAGAAGATAATGAAGCCTGATATTAGAGTCCTTAAAGTCCTTCTTCACAACCTCCAAATTGGCAGTTTGATGCGGTTACCTGGAGACAAAAACCTCTTTACGTTTGATCCGGATTATATTCAAAATCCATTTAGACCTACTCTTAGCTTGTCTTTTAAAGATTCTATGGGAAGGCTCATCACTGACATAAAAACTACACAAACTCGCCTCCCTCCGTTTTTTGCTAATCTGCTTCCAGAAGGCCCATTACGGGAATACCTTGCAGCACGTGCAAATGTTAATCCCCAACACGAATTTGCCCTTTTATCAACCCTTGGGCAGGATTTACCTGGTGCCATTACAATTCAACCCATGGACAATACTGAATTTGAACAACTCTCCTTCAAAATCGACACCGCAAAAAAGAATGAACACCCTCTACAATTCTCCTTAGCGGGAATACAGTTAAAATTTTCCGCCACTCAAAAAGACAACCAAGGACTGACTATTCCTGTAAATGGTGTTGGAGGTGGGTGGATCATTAAACTCCCACACACTATATTCCAAGGAGTTCCAGAAAACGAATATTCCATGATGGAGTTAGCAAGAAGAACGGGAATTGATGTCCCAGAAACTCTTTTACTCCCAATGAGAGAAGTAAAAGGTCTGCCAAAAGGATTTGATCGCTTAGGAGAAAATGCATTTGCGATCAAAAGATTCGATCGCGCTGAAAATGGAGATAAAATCCATATCGAAGACTTTGCACAAATCTTCGGCGTTTACCCTGAAAAAAAGTACAAAAATGCTAGTTATCGCAACCTTGCGGAAGTCATCCGAAATGAAATCGGAGAACCTGGTATTGTAGAATTTATTAAACGCTTTGTTTTTAACGCTCTTATTGGAAATGGCGACATGCATCTTAAAAACTGGTCCCTTATCTATAAAGAAAACAACAAACTATCTCTTGCTCCCGCATATGACTTTGCTTCAACAATTCTTTATTTACCAGAAGATCGACTCGCTTTAAATTTTGTAGATAACAAAGACTTTAGCTCTCTTACACTAGATCAATTCAAACGCTTTGCTGCAAAAGCTCTCCTACCAGAACATCTAATCCTTAATACAGTAGAAGAAACTGTTCAATCCTTTTCGGAAGCCTGGAAAACGGCAAAAGATCTTCCTTTAAAAGGAGATGTCCATAACGCCATTTTAAAACACCTCAAATCAGTTCCCCTCTGGAATTAACTCGAACAAATATTTGCAATATATTTCAATTCTTATTAATCACTTGACACTTTAAGACGTTAACTAGAAAATTAATAGCAAGAATGGTAATTAAACAATAAAAACAGTAAGATCTATTAGATTGTATTCTTCGTGATTAGGAAATGGTAACAGAGTTAGGACAATTTATTTGAAATAGAAAAAAATGGTCAATATATATAATATGTCTATTAAAAAATACTTAAGGACGTACCGTGAAAAAAACAGAGACTATGATTGATTTACTTCAAGATTGGATGAGAACAGCTCCCTTTCATCTTATTAGGCAAGTAGGGTCTGTTAAGGATCTTAAAATTGAAATCTCCTCTTCTGCAAACATGACGGTTGCTATCCGAGTGTTTTATAATCAGGTTATTTCATATAATCTAACGATTAAAGAAAAAAAAGACGCCCTTTCAGTCAGATGCTCTTGCTTCCAATCTACAAATTGCATACATACAGTAGAGGCTGTCTCTTACCTTATAAAACACCCTGAATTTTTAAAAACTTTTTACGATATCGAGATCTCTTCAGAAGAAGAATTTTGGTTAGATAGTTTGAAAGAAACGGATGAAGAACCTTTAGTTCCTAAAAAAAACAGCGAAGGGCTCATCACTTATATGCTTTATGCAGATGCTAGAACGCCGAATATTCTCTCCATAGGAATTTCCTCTGCAAAACAAAAAAAGAATATGGAATTTAAAGCTCTTTCTTCTAAAACATACTTAATTGAGCAAATTTATGAATGGCCTGATTCGATAAAAAAACACATCGCTTTAGATGACTGGGCGCTTATCCAACTTATCCTACAAAATAAAATTAAAGCTGACATAAACCCTATTACCTTACTAAAAAAACTCATTAATTCCGGCAGATGCTTTTTTTACGAAATTGATAGAGCACCTCTGACTTGGGGGAAGGAAAAGAAAGGAGAGTTTGAATGGAACTATGCAATGGAAGGAGAGCAAACGATTCAACTGAAAAAATCTCCCTGGCTTGAATGCTTTTTCTTAAATAAGGAATGTGTTTATGTAGATTGCGAAAACAATAGTTGTGGGATCCTTTCATTTCCCATTTCTACCGATGTCGCTAAAAAACTTTTAAAAAGTCCTCCTATTCAAATTCGCAAAGCTGATTTAATTCAAAAAAAGCTTTCCACTATCTTGAAAAATGTTCCCGTAAAAGAAAAACCCTTTATTATTTTACCTAAAACAAAGCCCTCCCCTCATTTATATTTGAGTAAGGGGGTTGGATTCAACTGTTCTGTTATAGATACCACACTTCTTTTCTCCTATGGGAAGGCTCAAGTTTCTTATGAGTTAATGCCTAAACATGAAATTTTAGCGGTAACAGAAGATGCCATTTATCAAATAAAAAGAGATCTTTCTCTAGAAAGCGCGACTAGAAAAATTCTTCTGGATTACGGATTCCTAGAAGAAAAATATCCCCGTTCTATTTTTAAGTTACCAGGTGATCCTATATTTGAAGATCATGTCATTAGTTTCCTTCAAACCTTTGTCTATGAGAAAAAAAAAGAAGGATGGACCTTTTCCTATTCAGAGGATTTTCCTTATCAAAATGTGTATATAGCAGAAGAATGGTATGCGAATACCGTAGAATCAAAAAGCAATTGGTTTGATTTGGAGCTAGGCTCGGTCATCGATGGAAAGCGAGTGAATTTGATCCCCGCTTTACGCCGCGTCCTAGATTCTTTTGCTAAAAACGGAATCTCTTTCGAGTCTTTTTCTGAAGAGGACCTTAAAAAAAACCTCATTCTTACCTATGAAAAAAAAGATGCCATATCAATTCCCTTTTCTCGTTTAAAAATGATTTTTAGTGCCTTTTTAGGAATTTTAGATAGCACTGAGAACTCTGACACTCTCAAACTCTCTAAATGGAACACACCTGCTCTTGGCGATCTCCAGGAAAGCTTTGTTGGGAAATTAGCTTGGCAAGCTCCTCAGCAGTATACCCAACTTAAAGAGCTTTTAAAACGCACAAAAAAAATTCAAAAGGTGGATCCTCCTAAAGGACTAAAGTGTGAACTAAGACCTTACCAATTAGAAGGTGTGAGCTGGTTGCAGTTTTTAAGAGATTCTCAACTTTCAGGGATCTTAGCCGATGACATGGGGCTTGGAAAAACAATTCAAACACTGGCCCATATTCTTTTAGAAAAAGAAAGTGGCCGCATGCAAAAGCCGGCTCTTGTTATAGCCCCAACAACTCTCATGAATAATTGGCTTAAAGAATCCGAGAAATTTGCTCCGAGTTTAAAAGTCTTAATCCTTCAAGGTGGAGAAAGAAAAAAACACTTCGAAACTCTTTATGAATATGATATTATTCTGACAACCTATCCCCTACTTGCTAGGGATCAAGAGATCTTAGTCAAGCACGAATTCCACTTACTTATCTTAGATGAAGCCCAAAATATTAAAAATGCTCAAACGCAAGCTCATCACACCATCCGACTTCTGAATGCTCAGCATAAGCTCTGCTTAACAGGAACTCCGATAGAAAACCATCTTGGAGAACTATGGGCTTTCTTTCATATTCTACTTCCTGGCTTCCTTGGCGATGAAAAGCAATTTCAAAGGCTTTTTAGAAAGCCAATTGAAAAAGAGGGTTCCCTTGAAAGGAAAGCTATTTTGCAAAAAAGAATTCATCCTTTTATGCTACGGCGCACAAAAAAAGAAGTAGCTCTTGATCTTCCTCCAAAAACAGAAATCTTATCTGCTATTGAATTGACACAAAAACAAAAAGATCTCTATGAAGCTGTACGTCTTACTATGATGAAAAAAGTTCTTTCCGAAGTCGAAAATAAAGGCATTGCTCGCAGTCATATTATCGTACTTGATGCGCTTTTAAAATTACGTCAAATCTGCTGTGATCCAAGACTTCTTAAAAACTCACAAGTAGAAGTTACAGCTGAAGACTCTGCAAAACTTTCTTATCTTATGGGAATGGTTGAAGAACTTTTGGAAGAAAAAAGACAAATCCTTCTTTTTTCTCAGTTTACAAGCATGTTAGCTCTCATCGAAAAAGAACTAGTGGCTAGATCTATTCCCTATGCAATCATTACAGGAGACACAAAAGATCGAAGCACTCCTGTTACTGAATTTCAAGACGGCACGAAACCTCTTATGCTCATCAGCCTAAAAGCCGGTGGAACAGGACTCAACTTGACAGCCGCAGATACCGTGATTCATTATGATCCTTGGTGGAATCCTGCAGTGGAAAACCAAGCGACAGATCGAGCTCACCGTATTGGTCAGACTAAGCCTGTCTTTGTCTATAAATTTATCGCAACAGGGTCAATTGAAGAAAAGATTTTACATTTACAATCAAGAAAGAAAGCGATGGCAGATGGTCTTTTTGATGAATCAAATACAAAACCTCTTGAAATGAACCTAGAAGATCTTCATTCTCTTTTTGAACCTCTTACTACGTAATTTAATTCAAGAACACTGAAGAAATAGAGATTGTAAAAGTCCTTTAAAAAAGGTGAGGAGCAGATTGCTTTTAGAGCTTAAAATTCAATATTTGCCGGTTTACATTCCCCAAACATCAATTGTTTTTCCCTGGAAGTATTCTTTTTTATGAAAGATCTTTTGGGCCCAGGTTTTACTAGGATCTCGATCAAAAATAATTAAATGACCTTCCGATCCTGATTTATTGATATAACTTGAAATCTGGGCCAGTCCTTTTTCTAAGGTGCTTTTATCCTAAGCGATTTTCAGTTCGAGAACAAAACGTTGCGTTTTCCAACTGATAAAAAGATCTACTTTCAGACTATCTAATGCATATTCTCTAGATACAGAGCCTCCCCCATTAATCAACCTTTGTAAAAAAGCCATCAAAAGAAGGTGCGGAGCTGATTCGTAATACTCAAAACCTTTCAACCACGCCCCTGAATTTTCTCTAAAAAACTGAGTAAATGCCTCTAAAAGTTTGTCCATTTGCAAAAGACCTGCTGCATCGAGATAGGATGGCATTGTCTGGCCAACTCTCTCTTGCATCGTTTTTATTAAGGCTCTAGGAATCACTTCCTGGTAGATAGGATTGGCTATTTTATAACTATCTAGCGCAAGTAATCCCAAGTCTCGAACATATTGTACATCATAAAGAGAAAAGCTTGCGATGTCCTTGGCTCCGCTAATAATGGCATCGATAAGATTTCTTACTCGAGGCTCGAGGAGTTTATCTAAGAGCGCATCGATATGTGTATCGCCTCTTTTAATCAAAGCTTCTCTCGCTCTTTCAAGAACCTCTTTGGTAATCACTTGCAAAGAGTCCTTCTGATCTCTAAAACAGGCTTGGTAAGCTAATGCATTGACAAGCCAAGGTTGCCCTGCTGTTTGCTCAAAAGCATAAGTAACCGCCTCTTCGGTAAATTGCTGCCCTGTTTCCCTAGTATGCTGCCCATATAAAGTTTTAATGTCGTCTTTTGAAAAATCAGGAAGGAGAATTGATTCTGCTTTGATATTAAAAGGGCTGTATAACATACCAAGTTCTTCTTGCTGCTTGGTTTTGATTTTATAATCTCTCAAGTCTCGGACCCCAACTAAACAAATTGTTTGAGGGAAATGCTCAGGTCTGTCTGTATAGCCCGTGCGAAATTGCGTAAGCATAGCAATCAGAGACTCTCCTGCAAGGACATCAAATTCATCAAAAAAAAGAACAAGAGGTTTCTTCCTATGCTCTGCCCAAAATCTCAAAAACGCATATACCCCTGTTTCTGTATAATCTTTTTTATTTATAATCGTTTCAAGATAGCCAAGCGCCGCAGTCTCATAACGAAGAAAAAATCTAATTTTATCTCTAAATTGCTCTAAAATAATTTCCACTGCTCGACGAACGTCATTTACTGCCATACGTGCCGACTCAATAGAAAGATATAGAGCGCTATATTGGTGTTGTTCATTTAGATAATTAACAAATTCAATGATTGCTGTTGTTTTCCCGCTTTGCCTTAGAGCGTGAAGAATAAAGTAATATTTTTTTTCAATAAAACTTACTAATAACTTTCAGTCAAGTCGATGAGGAATGAAATAGTGGTCTTCAGGATTGATAGCTCCAACTCTATTAAAAAATCTCATTCCATCTCCTCAACGTATATTTCGTAGATCACACTAATAATGCCTTGAGACTAGTCTTCCTGTTCCGGCTCAAAATCCTCTAAAGTTTTAGATTTTTTACCTGCTATTAAGCGTATAATAGAAAGAACCCATCCTAGAACAATATACCCCCAAGTCATAACAGCTAAAATTACAGGAAGGAAGTAAAAGATCCCATATAAAACAAAAAGCGCTAAAACAGCAGTTAAAAAAACTAGGTAAAAAGAAGACATTCTAAAATGCAAAACTTTTAAACTTGGGAATTTCCAACGGCTGACCATGAAAAACCCTAAAACAATCATGACAACTGTTAAAAGAATAGCCTTACACTCTTCAGTTATAGGGAAAAATTTATCCATCAAAGGAGACGCTAAAAGTAAATTCATAGAAACTGCAGCTAAAGCAGCCGCTGGAATAGGAAGTCCTGTAAAGTTCTTCTTTTGATCTGCCATTAACGCTGCATTACCCTTGGATTCTGCTGTTTTTACATTAAAACGCACTAGCCTAAGTATACCACAAAGAGAAAAAAGCATTGCACCTATCACAGCAAAAAAAGAAAGCCCGGTCCCCTGCTCTAAAGAGAGATTCTTCAACATTAAAACAGAAGGAGCTACCCCAAAAGAAACTGCATCTGCTAAAGAATCAAACATAACCCCAAATTCACTCTCTGCATTCATTGCCCTTGCTACAGCCCCATCCAAAAGATCAGCAATGCCGGCTAGAAGCAATAAAACAACCGAAGAATGAAGAAGTTGATATGTATTAGTCCCCGGTTCTACTATATTCAGTTTAAAAATAACAAAAAGACCACAGGCTAAAGAAAACGCAGTGATCATGTTCGGAACAAGATTAATTTTTCGCATAACTTTTCTTCCATTGAACATTGATTTCATTTTCAATCTATCATAAGATCCATAAAGAAACCAGTCCCAAAAATCCTTGAAAGATCAGCATTCTTTTCGGAATAGAATTCTTACTTTTCCACCCCGAAACCTATCTCTCGAGGCTATATAATTTTCTGTGGACTTAAACCCGAAAGATACTATATATGGTATATATACAGGGCAGTTCTACTAGATATGGTATTCCGTGAAGAAAAACACAACACATAGTCGACTGAATTTCTGCCTTTTACCAGTTTAAACACATAAATAGACCTTTGCAAAAAACGAGGAGTTTGATAATGCCAAATATTCCCCAAGCTTTAAAAACAGATCTTTCTTTACTCAAAAAAAAGAGCGAAGAAAACTCTACTAGCACAAAACAAAACTCTTTTACAGTTGTCAAACGAAATGGCTCTCTAGTTCCTTTTAGACGCGAGCGCATCTTTAAAGCTCTTGAGATGGCGTTTAGAGACACCAAGCGAATCGAAAAAGAAAACACCCTCTCCGCTGAACTTTTACAATCTATTAATGAACTATCTGACGCCGTTGTACAGACCCTCTTAGAATTAGCCAGCAAAGGCACTTGCCTTGCCGTAGAGGGCATTCAAGACTTAGTAGAAGTCACTTTAATGAGACTTGATCATCACGATGTAGCCAAAGATTATATTATCTATCGAGATCAACACAAAGCCTTGAGAGATGATTCCCCTCAAAACGTCAAAGTAAAAAGAAAAGATGGATCCACTGTAAGATTCAATCCGATGAAAATCGCCTCCACCGTTGAAGAATCTTTCCGACGCTGTAAAAATGTAGAAGGCCCTTCTGGATCATTGATTGTAGACGCCGTTAACTTAATCATGCAAAAAGTAGTTGCTAAAGTTGTGTCTCTAGCTAAACTAGTCGAGGCTGTTCCCGTAGATGCTATTCAAGATGAAATTGAACATCAATTAATGCTAGAAGGCTATTTCGCTGCCGCTAAAGATTTCATTCTCAATAGAGCCTCTTTAGGAGAGCAATCTGCAACATCTCTTGAAGAAACTATCCAAGAAGATGTCAATCAAAGACAATTCATAACAATCAATGATAATGGACATAAAACGTTCATTACAGAAGCCAAGCTTTATCAACGCCTTAAATTTGCCTGCAGAGGACTTGAAGACCTTACCTCTGCCGATGAGCTTCTAGAAGATTCAGTAAAAAATTTCTATGAAGAAATGAAAGAAACTGAAATAGATCAAGCTAACATTATGGCGGCAAGAGCTCGAATTGAAATAGAACCCGCTTACTCAAAAATAGCTTCTCGTCTTTTACTGGATGTCCTCTATCGAGAAACTATGAATATTCCAGCAGATTCTCCCATTTTAGAATCTAATCATCGCCAGTATTTTAAAGAATACCTCCATAAAGGAATTTCCTTAGATCGCATTTCACCACTACTTCTTGAATTTGATCTCGACAAACTATCTCAAGCAATCCAAATCCAAAGGGATGACCAGTTTTGCTATTTAGGATTACAAACTCTGTATGACCGCTATTTTATTCACGACAATGAGAAGCGTTTAGAAACTCCTCAAATTTTTTGGATGCGTGTTGCTATGGGACTTGCTATTCAAGAAAAAGAACAAAAAAACCAAAGAGCCATTGAATTTTACAACCTACTTTCCTCTTTTGCTTTCACATCAAGCACTCCAACGCTTTTTAACTCAGGAACCTGCCATTCCCAACTAAGTTCTTGTTATCTTTCTACCATTATGGACGACTTATCTCACATTTTTAAAATAGTTGCAGATGATGCTCAACTATCTAAGTGGGCTGGAGGAATCGGCAATGACTGGACAAATGTCCGTGCAACAGGAGCTCAAATCAAAGGGACCAACGGTAAAAGTCAAGGTATTATCCCTTTCTTAAAAGTAGCTAATGACACAGCCGTAGCAGTGAATCAAGGAGGGAAACGAAAAGGGGCCATGTGCGCTTATCTAGAAACTTGGCATCTTGATATTGAAGACTTTTTAGAGCTCCGAAAAAATACTGGAGACGAAAGAAGAAGAACTCACGATATGAATACTGCGAACTGGATTCCTGATCTTTTTGTTAAAAGGGTTATAGAAAATGGTAATTGGACTCTTTTTAGCCCTAGCGATGCCCCAGACCTTCATGATCTTTATGGAAAAGCTTTTGAAACTCGCTATACCGAATATGAAAAACAAGCTGCTGAAGGTAAAATAAAACTCTTTAAAAAAATAGAAGCTCTTCAACTGTGGAGAAAAATGCTTAGCATGCTTTTTGAAACAGGTCATCCTTGGATCACCTTTAAAGACCCTTCAAACATCAGATCTTCTCAAGATCATGTTGGGGTGGTTCATAGCTCTAACCTTTGTACTGAGATTTTATTAAATACGTCTCAATCTGAAACCGCTGTTTGTAACTTGGGGTCAATCAGTTTGCCTATGCACATGACAGAAAACGGTCTTGATGAGAAAAAACTTGCAGCAACCATTCGCACAGCGGTTCGCATGCTCGATAATGTCATCAACATCAACTTTTACCCTATTGAAGAAGCAAAAAATGCTAACTTAAAACACCGACCTATAGGTCTTGGTATTATGGGATTTCAAGATGCTCTTTATATGCAAAATATCAGCTATGCCAGCCATGAAGCTGTCCAATTTGCTGACCGCAGTATGGAAATGATTTCTTATTATGCTATTTTAGCTTCTTCCGAATTAGCCGAAGAAAAAGGAACCTATTCTTCTTATAAGGGATCTAAATGGGATCGAGGTCTTCTTCCGATCGATACGATAGATCTTTTAGAACAAGAAAGAGGAATGCCCGTTGAAATGGACAGAAGCTCTACGATGAATTGGAATCTGGTTAGAGAAAGTGTTCGTAAACATGGAATGCGCAATAGCAATACCATGGCTATAGCACCTACTGCAACTATCTCTAACATCACTGGAGTGTCTCAATCTATTGAACCTATGTACAAACATCTCTTTGTTAAATCCAATTTGTCTGGTGAGTTTACAATCCCCAATACCTACCTTGTGGAAAAACTAAAAAAACTAGACATGTGGGATGCTAACATGTTAGATGATCTTAAATATTTTGATGGATCCATTGCTGAAATTGAAAGAATTCCGGAAGAGATCAAAAAAATATTCCTTACCGCTTTTGAAATTGATCCCGAGTGGATGATTGAGTGCGCTAGCCGTCGACAAAAATGGATTGATATGGGCCAATCTTTAAACCTTTATCTCTTTGAACCAAGCGGCAAAAAACTTCATCAGATGTATATTCTTTCATGGAATAAGGGGCTTAAAACAAATTACTACCTGAGAAGTCTAGCGGCTACTCAAGTTGAAAAGTCAACAACTGATATAAATAAAAGAGGATTACAACCTAGATGGATGAAGAGTAAATCTGCATCTAGCAACGTACAAGTAGATAGAGATGTCGCAAAACCTATGAGCTGCAGCTTAGACTCTGGATGTGAAAGTTGCCAATAGCAAAAACAAAACTTATTTGAGAGAAAAAACCTATGTTAGATTTTGAAAATGAAACAGCTCTAGATACCACTCTAGGAACAAGTACAAGAGTTAATGCTAAGCAAAAAAGGCTTATCAACTGCTCCAAAGTAGATGTCAACCAACTTATGCCCTTAAAATACAAATGGGCTTGGGAGCACTACTTAAATGGGTGCGCAAACCACTGGATGCCTACAGAAGTGCCCATGTCAAAGGATATTGAACTATGGAAATCAGATCAGCTCAGTGCCGATGAAAGACTTGTAATCATGAGAAATCTCGGATTTTTCAGTACAGCTGAAAGTCTTGTTGGAAATAACATCGTACTTGCAATCTTTAAGCATATTACAAATCCGGAAGCTCGGCAGTATCTTCTAAGACAGGCTTTTGAAGAAGCTATTCACACTCATACATTCCATTACATAGTAGAATCCCTTTCCTTGGATCAAGGAGAGATTTTTAATATGTATAATGAGATTAAGTCGATTCATGCTAAAGACCAATTCCAAATGAAACTGACTGAAGCTATTTTAGATCCCCATTTTACGACAGAGACTCCTGAAGGAATACAAAAGTTCCTAGAAAATCTGATCGGATATTATATCATTATGGAAGGCATTTTCTTCTATAGTGGATTTGTCATGATCCTTTCTTTCCACCGTCAAAATAAAATGACAGGAATTGGAGAACAATTTCAGTATATTTTACGTGATGAAACAACTCACTTAAACTTTGGAATTGACTTGATTAATGGAATCAAAGAAGAAAATCCTGAAGTTTGGACTCTTGAGTTTCAAGAGCGCATTGTTGATCTCATTAAACAAGCTGTAGAGCTTGAGATCGATTATGCTAATGGATGCCTTCCAAAAGGAATTTTAGGTCTTTCATCTCCGATGTTTAAAGAATATGTACAACATATTGCAGATAGACGTCTTGAAAGAATCGGTCTAAAAACACTCTTTAATTCTAAAAATCCATTCCCATGGATGAGTGAAACAATAGATCTTGGTAAAGAGAAAAACTTCTTTGAAACCAGAGTTAACGAATACCAATCATCTTCTAGTCTTGATTGGAACTAGTTTTATTTTGATAGGCAGAAGACTTCCTTCTGCCTTATCTTTACCTTTTGCAGTAATTTTATCTTTCGAGGCTCTTGCAAAACTAAATCACAAAATTGTGCATAAATTTTTCTTTATGGCATTCAAGGCAACTTCACTGTATCTCCAACTAAAAAGCTGCCTAAAAATCGTTTAAAACCTTAAAACCCTCTATATTCCAAGCATTAGGACACTTAATCTCTCCCCTTATTCCTATCAAAAAGCTTCTTTTAAAGAAAATCACATAACTAATTTTAGCAACTGATCTGCAGTAAGATCAGAACGCTAAACATCAGGTGGCAATATCAACTTCAGACCTCCTGAAGTCAGCAATTATCCCTGATAGCGTTCAGTACAAAAGCATGATTTTTAAGATAATTTTATAATCGGCAAAAACTATCACACTTGTGCTACGCTAGGAAAATCGAAAAGACATAAGACAATGTGCATTTTATTAACAGAAAAACTCATCGTTTGAGCGATACTCCTCGCTGCAGTAAGAGAGTCCTCTGATCCTTGCATCAAAACGCCGTGCTATCCCCCGAAAACTAGACAGTGGAATAATAAGCGTTTAACTATTTTAATTTTTATTTACCTTTCTTTTGTAAGGAAATCATAAAAGGTTTAGTCTGACTCCTTGATTAAAAAAATTGAGTCAGTCATGCGGATACGCCTACTCCTCCTTTTCTTTCTCATCCCCAGTTTGATTCATGCCGATTTCCATCCAAAAGATTACAGAAGGTCTAATGATAAGCTTTTTTCGGAATGGCAGAAGGCTAAGGAGACTATCTTGCAATCTAACAATTGCGGATCTAATGACCAGAAAAAAGCCGCAGACCTTTTTGAAATGGGCCAGCAGTTCCTCATCAATCGATCGACAGAAGGAGGATGGAACCCTGAAGGCTATAGAATGTGGCTCATGTCACAATTCCCTATCACCTTTGAAAGAGAAACATTTGATGATGATTATCTATCAGAAGAGGAAATCTCCAATATCAGACATCCTGATCTCATAAACTAATTTTGAAACAAGAAAGGGGCTTAGAGAGCTACTCGAAGTCAAAAATCGAAATAAACAGCTTGTTAAAAAAAAGAAACAAATGATTTAAAAAAGATCCAAAAAAATCAGATTTCTGATATTAAA
>CAMDHO010000028.1 GCA_945898205.1 Chlamydia trachomatis
TTTAATATCAGAAATCTGATTTTTTTGGATCTTTTTTAAATCATTTGTTTCTTTTTTTTAACAAGCTGTTTATTTCGATTTTTGACTTCGAGTAGCTCTCTAAGCCCCTTTCTTGTTTCAAAATTAGTTTATGAGATCAGGATGTCTGAAATTGGGCTCTATGTCCGACTTGCTGGGAGAGTTAGACCTTCTTAATACAGTAAAGTTTGAAGGTCACAATGGACGAATCGTTACTGAATTGACTAAGAAGCAAAAAGAGCTGTTTGATGCTTTTGATATAGACCGCCGATTCAAGTCGGAAGTGCAACAAATAAATTAAAAAAAAGATAGGTCAGATGTCAATAAATCTCTATGTTGGTTTTACGCTAATAACACCATCAAGGAGACCCATATGCCAAAAGGCTATTCACATCTGACCTATGAGCAAAGATGTCAGATCTGTACTTTAAAAAAAAGAGGAGATTCAGCAGCAGCAATATCTAAGGAGTTAGGAGTAAATCGATCTACCATTAGCCGAGAAGTGATACGGAATTCTGGAAAGAAAGGATACCTTTATCAACAAGCCGAGGAGAATTCTAAAAAAAGAAGATCTGAAGTTTCCAATCCAAATATAAAGATGACTCCTCAGAGAATTTTCTTAATTAACGAAGATCTGAGATTGCAGTGGAGTCCCGTACAGATATCTGGGCGCCTAAAAAGACAAGGGATCAATATCAGCCATGAAACCATTTATAAATATATCTGGTGGAATAAACGTCTTGGAGGCGTTCTCTATAAAGAACTTCGTCGTCATGGCAAAAAATACAATAAGAGGAGTAAGGGAACAGCGGGAAGAGGATGTATTCCAAATCGTATAGACATAGATCAAAGACCTCCTATTGTAGAGACGAAAACTCGATTTGGGGATTGGGAGTTGGATACAATTATAGGAGCAGAGAATAGTGGAGCCATTGTATCTATGGTAGAAAGGACTTCTAAACTAACAAAACTTGTCAAAGTTTCTCATAAGACAGCAGACCAAGTGAGCCAAGCTCTAATAAAAAGACTAATGCCATTTAAAGAATTCATTTACACCCTAACTTCAGACAACGGTAAGGAATTTGCTCATCATCAAATAGTAAGCCACGAGCTAGAAGCAGGTTTCTACTTCGCAAAACCTTACCATTCATGGGAAAGAGGACTTAATGAGCATACAAATGGTCTAGTACGTCAATACTTCCCTAAGGCAAAGCGCTTTAATGAAATTTCTTCAGAAGATCTTGAAAAAGTTGAATTCCTTCTTAACAATAGACCACGAAAAGTGTTAGACTTTGAAACGCCACAAGAGGTTTTTAGCCGGCTGACTGGAGAACCATCATTTGTTGCACTTCGAGGTTGAAAGGGCGGACCTAAAAACCTATGTATAATTTTCAGGGAAATTAGGGAGTGTGGGGTAATCCGGAGTGAAAGGTTTTTAAAGCTGAAGATTCAGCTTGTTTGTGAAATACGTTAAAATTGAGCATCGAAAGTACCATTTTTTCTTAATTGAATAATTTTAGATTTTATTTTTCATTTAAAAAAATTAAGGTGTAATTTTATAGAAATTAGTAGTGCTATACTTTATAGTGAACCAGTATAGCTTATCTAATCAAAAAAAACATTAAAAAAATCTAAGTTCTAGATTCTAAATTTATTCCAAAAGTTGAAGATTTTGGAAGTGACGTAAAGAATCTCTAAAATGCGCAGCCGCTTCAAAACGCAATTCTTTTGCGGCTTTTTTCATTTCTCGATCACATCTTTTTACCTCTTCATCTAGTTGCTTAGCAGTCAAATAGCTTTGCATTTCTTTTTCTTTTTGAGGGATTACAAGCTCTTCTCCAAAAGTCTGCTGAAGTTCTTCAATGCTGGTTCTTTTTGTTGTTTGAGGCGTAATTCCATGTTCTTGATTATATTTTTTTTGTATCTCTCTTCTTTGCGAGGTAATTTCTATAGCACGAGTAATAGCTGTAGTTAAGTTGTCTCCATACATGATAACTCTTCCCTCTACATTACGAGCAGCTCTTCCACAAGTTTGAATTAAAGCTGTTTCGCTGCGTAAAAAACCACCTTTATCTGCATCCAAAATAGCAACAAGAGAGACTTCTGGCAGGTCTAAGCCTTCTCTTAGAAGGTTAATCCCTACAAGAACGTCAAAAACTCCTCTTCTCAAATCGTTAATAATTTGAATTCTTTCCAAAGTTTCTATATCCGAATGTAAGTATTTTGCTTTTACGCCAATTTCATTCAGATATTTAGACACTTCTTCTGCCATCTTTTTTGTAAGCGTTGTCAGAAGAATCCTTCCTCCCTTTTTTTTCTCTAATCTAATTTCTTCTAAGCAGTCATCGAGTTGATTTTTTGCAGGTCTAAGTTCTATTTTAGGATCTAAGAGACCGGTAGGTCTAATAATTTGCTCTACTATACAACCAGAAGATTCTAAAATCTCCCAAGGAGAGGGTGTTGCAGATACATAGATTACTTGATGAATTTTTTGATAAAACTCTTCAAATTTTAAAGGGCGGTTATCATAAGCTGAGGGAAGCCGAAATCCAAATTCTACAAGAGAGTTTTTACGAGATCTATCTCCATTATACATTGCATGAATTTGCGGAATGGTTTGATGCGATTCGTCGATAAATAAAAGAAAATCTTTTGGAAAATAATCTAATAAACAAGGGGGGGAATCTCCAGGAAGGCGTTTACTAAAATGCCTAGAATAATTTTCTATCCCCTTACAAAATCCAATTTCTCGAATCATTTCTAAATCATGTTTAGTTCTTTCTTGAACCCTTTGGCGTTCAACAAGACGTCCATTTGTTTCAAAAAATTCAGATCGTTCTTTTAACTCTTCTTGAATGGTTTGAATTGCTGAGTAACGGACTTTTTCTGGAGTTACGTGGTGAGAGCTTGGAAAAAGAGTAAATTCATCGAGTTTTTTTCTTGTTTTTCCTGTTAAAGGATCAATTTCTGAAATTCGATCGATTTCATCACCAAAAAATTCAATGCGATAGGCTCTATCTTCCTCATAAGCTGGCATAATATCAAGAGTGTCACCTCGGCATCGAAAAGTGGACCTAACTAGTTCATAATCATTTCGTTTATATTGCATCTCTACGAGGTGAAATAGAATATCATCTCTTTTTCTTTCTGTTCCAACAGCGACTTTAAGCTGCATTTCTTTGTAGTATTCAGGAGTTCCTAATCCGTAGATACAAGAGACAGAGGAAATAATGATGACATCGGAGCGTTCTAGAAGGGATCTGGTAGCAGAAAGTCTCATTCGATCTATTTGATCATTGATGGCCAAGTCTTTTTCTATATAGGTATCAGTTCTTGCAATATACGCTTCGGGTTGATAATAATCGTAGTATGAAACAAAGTATTCAACCGCATTACTTGGAAAAAACTGCTTAAATTCTTGATAAAGTTGTGCTGCAAGTGTTTTATTATGAGCGAGGATCAGTGTGGGTTTTTGAATTTTTTCAATAACCTCTGCCATTGTAAATGTTTTACCCGAACCGGTTATCCCTAAAAGAACCTGAGCTTTACAGCCTAATCGAAGTCCTTCGACTAGGCTTTCAATAGCCTTTGGTTGATCTCCCTTAGGCTGAAAATGTGTTTTAAGTTTAAACATTTTTTATTCTAGGTAGGGGGCAATGAAACATTTTAAAAAACCAAACTTTTCTAAACAGTTAACAACAATCATAATGAAGCATAAAAAAAGTATAAAAAACGCGAAGTATTTTCCTCTCTTTTTTTTGAAAAATGAGTGATCCTTTAACTTTAAAACCATCAAAGAAGGTAAGACTCCAAGCAAAATAACAACAAAAATACCAGCATACTCCAAAGCAATGTAAAAGCTCTTTTGATAAGTAAAAATAAAAATTAACGGAGGAATGAATGTTAATGCAATAGCTAAGAAGCGTCCTTCCCAAGTCTTTTTTATTTTAAGTCCGTCTGTTAAAAAATCGGAGAGGCTTAGAGACACTCCTAAAAACGAAGTAACAATAGCAAAAAAGGAAAAAAACTGAGCTCCTATTCCGACCCATTTTAATGCTGTAACTTTGGATAAAGGAACTGTTGCGGGTAGTCCTTGTTTCCAAGTCGCTACTAGATCGACTAAAGGCACAGATCCTAATATGATCCATTGCCATAGGATGTAGATAATAAAAGGAATAGAACTTCCTATAATCAAAGCTTTCCGTAATTTTTTAGCATCATGATTTAAGTAAGTTGTCAAAGTGGGGATGATGATATGATAGCCAAAAGAGGTAATGACAATGGGAATAGCCAAGATGCTTGCCAAATAGTCTGTATGAAAAAGCCTAGGCATTTCTATAAAAGTTGGACAGTATCCCACTAACAGGAAATAAGAAACGAGCAAGCCAATCATGAGAAATCGATTGATATAATCTACTCCTTTTGTTCCTAAATAGACAAATCCTCCAAAAAGAGCAGGCAAAATAAAATGATAAAACCATGTATGAAATGTAATGTGAAATAAACCTGCAAAAGCGGATTGAAAAAGAGGAGAACACCCTGCAATATAAGCGGCTAAAAGGGAATAGAGTAAAAGCAGGTAAAAAATCCAGCTTAGGGATTTCCCCCAAGTTCCTAAAGTTTTTCCTGCCATAGATACTAAGTTAGGTTCTCCGCGAATGGCAAGGTTGACTTCTAAGAAAAAGAAGGCCGTAACCAACATAAAGGCCCAACAAATAAAGAAGATTAAAATAGACGGAATAAATCCCCCAAATGATGTGGAAACAGGGAGCGCTAGCATGCCAGCTCCAATAGCTGTACCTGCAATTAAAAGAACGCCTCCAATCAGGCGGTTGTTTTGCTTATCCATTGAAACCTGTCTTTGCTAAACTAATTACCCCAAGGGTATTTAAAAGTTGAAATAAAAAGATAAAGCAAGCAAAAGCAAATACAAAAATAAGAAGACTTTTTCCTCCTGGAACTGTATATGGTGTCTTTCTATATTTTCGATATCTTCCAATCCAAACAATCAAAGCAGGCAAAATTCCAAAAAGAAGAACAGCGCAAAAACCTCCTGCAAAACTTAAGGCTTTAAAAAATAAAAGAGGCCATAAAAGAGCCAAAATCAAAGGAGGGATTAAAACTAAAAAGCAAAGTAGTGGGCTTTCTCTTTTTTTTGTTTCGACTTTAAATCCATCAGCTAAAAAATGAACCAAGCTAAGAGATTGAGCAAGAAAAGAAGTAAGAATTGCAAAAAAAGCCAGACCTTGAGCAAAAAGAGCTATCCATGGCGACTTTAAGATGGCTACTAGAGCTTGAGATCCCTCTCTATCTAAGCGAAATGTTTCAATAATACCATCAGGTCCTTCTATAGGAACAACTCCAAGGACTACAATTTCCCAAATTAAATAAATAAAAAAAGCAAAAAGACTACCACCTAATATTGCTGCTCTAACACGTTTTAAATCCCCATTCATATAAGAGGTTAAGGTAGGGATCATATTATGAAAACCGAATGAGACAACTAAAATAGGAAGAGAGAAAATAGCAAGGGCTGGTTTGCTATATGTAAGTAGAGAGGGATTAACAAAACGCATTCCAAGAAAAGCTAAAGCTAAGAAAAAAACGATCTTAAAAGTCATAAGAAATCGATTCCAGAGGTCAACTTGCCTTGTTCCCATATAGACAATAAAACCGAATAAAAAGACAAAACCAAGACTCCCCACCCAGTTGGGGACTTGCCATCCTAAACTGTTTTTTAATAAAAAAGAAAATAAAGTTCCACTGCCAGAGATGTAAGCAACAAGCAAAGCATAAAAAAGAAAAAGACATGTTACAAGGCAAAGAGACTTGCCTCCTTTTCCAAGAGAATGCTCTACAATCGACATAAAGTTGACTTTTCGAGTAAACCAACCATTAGCCTCAACCAAGAGAAGGCCTGTAACAGTCATAAAAAGCCAAACAATGACAAACATTAAAAGAGAAGGCCCAAAACCAGACAGTCCTGTCATAATAGGTAATCCTAACATTCCGGCTCCTACACAGCTTCCTGTAATAAGAAAAATACCTCCGAACAAACTTCCGGGCTTCTTACTCATGATGTAAACTCCTAACTTGAGATTTTTCAACAATGCGTATTTCTTGCCCTAATCTGCCTAATTCGTAGCCATCATAATCGACAAAGCGAAAAAATCGTTCGAATGAAGGGAATACACGAATTACCTGTTTAGCCATTTCTTGAGCTATGTAACGATAAGAAGGATGTCCTGCAGGAGAGGATCTTAATTCACAAATCCATTGTAACTGTCTTAAATTAACATGAAAGTACCAATGAACATTATAAGCCATAGGAACAATATATTCAGCTTCTTCAGGAAGTTCACTGGCTATGGTGTAATAGGCTTTTTGAGCTTCACTCATTGCATTGCGATATCGGGATTCCATCTCAGTCCCTTTAATTTCATGTGGTATGAAATATCCATAATCACAGCTCAGAAGTTGCCTGTCTTGTGTGAGCATACGATGTCGATGTAAATCACGATAAATACCAAAGTCGGCTACAACTTCAAAAGTAAAATACGAATGCTCTAAGCTTCTAGGCGACTTGTGTCTTCTGCTTTCTCTGAAAGAGCACCCGGAATCTAAAATTCGGCCCAAATCTTCTTGAGATAAATTTCTACACATCTCTTGGAGTTCATGCAAGCCCACTTTAGATTGAGAAAAAAGAAGAGCAGCGGCGACTTTGTAAGGAGAGTCTAAATCGTAACAAGCAAGCCGAACCCCTGCATTTTTCATTTCATCAATAGGAGTTGTATATTTTTCCGAAAGCATTTTAATATCGCCGAGCATCTGTTCTTGATATTCGGAAAATATTTTTTGATATTTATGATTAGGTTCCGATCTACGAATAAAAGAAGGTATCACTTTAGAAAGTTCTGTATAAGATTTTTTTCCGATATCTTGCATTTCAGATAAATTATGCGCATTTAATTTTTGAAGAAGAGTTTCAAAGAAACGACCATTAGCATAAAGGCCCATATTTGTTAAAGCGCTAGCAGGCAACAGACCTCTTAAACAATCAAGAACCTTGGCTCGTAAAGCCGCGGTATATGCCACTTTTGAGATGTCATGTTCTTTTGGGAATTTTTTTTCCATAAGTTCTGTGAGAGGAGAAATCATTTGTGAATATGTATCAAATAACATATTGCAAGTAGAAACATAGAGTTCTCTGTACGCAGAAGTCATTAGGATAGATTCTTTATAGAAGAGATACTCTCCGTCACTTTTTTGGTCAAAATAGATGTAACGTGTTGATTTTTCTAAAGGAGAACCTCCAATTCGGCAGTCTTCTATGATTTTAGCCGCTAGCATTGAGATATGTTCTATCGCAATATGAGCTCCTCCTAATTCCCCAATTGAGTCATCTCCATATCCATCTAAAATACGGTCGTAAAAATTTTGAGCCTTTTTTACAGCAGTTATTTGGTCCTCTAATTCTTGCTCCCCATCTTGAGAGTGTGTAGCGCCTGTAATAGAGGAAAAAGCAGTTTCTTCATTTAGGATAAACTCTTTTAAAAGTAAGGATCTCAATCCTAAGCTAGAGCGAGAGTATCTAGAAAATAGAGAGCCCTTAACAACTTCTGGAAGGTTGCGAAGAACAAAAATATTACTTGTGGTGTTCGTTACGTATCGATTTAAGATTTTAATTTGACTTGCTGAAAACTCTTCTCGACCCTCGTTCATTCTGAACTCCTTCAATAGTACGTGTATAAAGTGAAAAGTAGCGTGGCATATTCTTCTGGTCCGATCAAGTGAAAAATGATGGAAGTAAAAAAAATACAATTAGAGTAGTCTAATATTATAATCACAAACAAAAGAGTAAATATGCTAAAAAGACCTCGAAGAAATCGCAGAACACCCGCTATTCGGGCCCTTTGTCAAGAAACGATTCTTTCTCCTCAAGATTTTGTTATGCCTTTTTTTGTTTTAGATGGAGATAAGCGAGATGAAACAAGTCCATTTCTTCCAGGTCTTTATAAACTCTCTGTCGATGAAATAGTTAAAAAGGCAGAAGGTCTACATAAGGCGGGAATTCCTGCAATCCTCTTATTCCCGATAGAAAACAGTGAAAATAAAGATGCAATAGGAAGTCGCGCTTTATGTTCTAACGGTCTTTTACCTCGTGCAATTCGGCTTTTAAAGAAAGAAATCCCGTCTCTTTGCATAATTTGTGACGTAGCCTTAGATCCATATACTTCCCATGGGCATGACGGACTGATCGATAGTAAAGGTCATGTACTCAACGATGAAACAGTAAAGTTGCTTGCTCAAATTTCTCTTCTTTTTGCAGAGTCAGGAGCAGATCTTATTGCGCCCTCAGATATGATGGATGGACGCGTAGGAGCCATCCGAAAGCATTTAGATCAATCAAACTTTCAAGATGTTGGGATTCTTTCATATACGGCTAAATACGCCTCTTCACTTTATGGCCCTTTTCGAGACGCTCTAAAATCCCATCTTCAAATAGGGGATAAAAAAGGATATCAGATGGATCCTAGAAATGTAAGAGAAGCTTTAAGAGAAGCTAAGCTTGATGAAGAAGAGGGAGCAGATGTTCTCATGGTTAAGCCCGCGCTTTTCTATCTCGATGTCTTAGCAAAAATAAAAGAGGCTACTCATCTTCCTGTCTGTGCTTACCATGTGAGCGGAGAATATGCCATGGTTATGGCGGCGCAAGAAAAAGGGTATCTAAACGCTGAAAACACCTTTTTAGAAGCTCTCATTAGTATAAAAAGAGCCGGAGCTGACTTTATGATTAGTTATGCACTTCCACAGATTTTACATCGACTTTCTTAAAAGGAGTTGCTGTTCTCTTTTTCAAGAAAGATCTCCCTCTTGCTAAATCTCTTAAAGGAGCTTCAGAACTTCAATGGAAGCAGATCTTGGAAGACGCCTTTCAATCTATGATCAAAGACGGATCCATAGAAAATGCCGTTAACTTATTAGAACACTTATCCCGACAAATCTCTTTTAAAGGGGTTGATGAGATTGAACAGAAAAGTAAAGTTTATATAAAAGAGGCGGAATTCTACTTAAAAGCAATAGAAACAGAAGATTCTTCTTTTATATCGACAGCCCTCAAGGCAATGATTAATGCTAGGATTTCTTTAATTGAAAGCATTGTTTCCTATGATGCTGATGCAAACTATAGCTGCTATATCAGGATCCTTTCTGATGGAAGTTGTTTTAGGAATAGTGCTAGTTAGTACGCTCTGGTCCGTAGTTAAACCGATGCCGTCATATTTACCTCCAGGAGCCGAGCGCTGGACTCAAAATAAGAAAATGAAAGAAGTATATGGAAGAAAAGAATCTTTGGATGAAATTGCTGGAATCTTAAATATGAACCGACATGCTCTTTTAGTGGGCCCTTCGAGAGTTGGAAAAAGTGTGACAGCAAAAGCTCTTCCTCAGGCGATCGAAAGAGGAGATTACCCAGAGCTAAAAGGGAAATCTGTCTTTCGATTCAACATGGCAGATTTAATTGATCAGCAAGCTTCTTTAATAGGCGGCAGCAATAAAACGCTAAGTCAGATCAGCTTAAACTGTTTTTGGATGAGGGAGGAGAATTTCCTCATGTCATTGCGATCACTACCGAAGATGAGTATAATCGACATGTCAAAGAAAATAACGCATTCTCTCTTCGTTTCGATAGAGTCGATATAGCCGATACAAGCAAAGAAGAAACTTTGATGATCTTGAGAAACGCTCTTTTAAAAAGTGGGTCAAAACCTCTTTTTTCTAAAGATAATATTGTACAATACATCTATAACAAGTCTCTTCAAAATAAAGAACCACAGCCATCTGCAGCTTTAAAAGTATTAAAAAAATGCATTCAACTTACAGAGCAAACACAGAGATCTCCTCTTGAAAAGAAAATAACAAAGATTTCTACTCAACTTCAAGCTTTCTATGCAGAGCCAGGAGCTCACTCGGAAATAAAAGCTCTTGAAGATGAAATCAAAGGCCTTAAAAAAGAATATCAACTTGAAGTAAAAGGGAAAAAAAACCTATTTCAAGCTAAAGCTACCCTTAATGACGCTAAAGGCATAATGTATAAAACGCTATTAAAAACAGCGCATATAGGGAATAGTCTTTCTTCTCAAATTCAAAAAAAGCTCCAATACTTCACTCTCCTTCAGACCTTTTTATGCCCTTTTCTAGAGTCATATATCCAGGAAAAATCCAAAGAACTTGGCTTGAAAATGGTAATCGATAGGCCTTTAGTAGATGAGGCTTAAAAAAACCGTTATAATCGCTCTCTGACAATTAAGTTTTCCGTTTGTCTCTATGA
The DNA here is from genome assembly GCA_945898205.1 of Chlamydia trachomatis. Lineage (GTDB taxonomy): Bacteria > Chlamydiota > Chlamydiia > Chlamydiales > Rhabdochlamydiaceae > CAIJXB01. The sequence goes on from CAMDHO010000028.1 coordinate 10,349, forward strand.
GAAACTAGAAGCAGCTGGGCACATGCTACCCATGTAGCATGGAAGAAAAATCTATGATTCGTGTGAAGTATTCTTGCTCTATAACGGAATCGCTTACACCGTTTACATGAATAAGAAAAGGAAAACAAGAAAATCCTTTTGGTAAAGAAAGGCGGTGGATTTTTTCCTTCATTTCTTCAATGATTTCGGATCGAATTGGATTTCTTGAAAATTTGATTTCACAGACGAAAAGAGTATTATAGCGAGTTTGGATTAAGTAATCAATTTGACATCCCATAGCGCGAACTGTTTTTCTTTGAAAAAAAGGACCTTCATTGACGATGTCTGCAAAAGAACATGGAAGATATTTTATTAATAGAGAATGGTTGTTAACTACAAGATTTTCGAACTGCAATGCCATTAAACTATCCCAACCGGGAAGAGAAGTGACGGAAGAATTTACAAAATGATGTTTTTCGATTTTAAAACGATTAGGTTCTATACATTTTAGATAGAACCTTAAATAGTTATCACTGAGCCTAAAATGACTAAGTTTTTTCCCTTCGCCTTTGAAATTCCAAGTATAGTCTCGTGTAATAAAGCCCTGTTGAATTAAATCTGTAAGACACTCGGTTAAATGGCCGGAAGGGGTAATATCCAATTCTTTTGCGATGTCATTGAGTTCTTTGCTTCCACTTACTATTGTCTGTATGATTTTTTTATAGGTGCCGCTTCGTTTAGAAAATATATCAGAAAAAATATCATCAAACTCACGGAAAAGTACCCCTCCTTCGCGAAAGCAAAGTTCTTTAATGTTGGCCTCTACGGGAATGTGAGGTTGTACTTCTTCAAGATAGCGAGGAATTCCACCTGTAATAGAAAGAATCTTAAAGCGATCATAGTCAGACCCTTGAAACCCTTGGGCCTCTAATAATTGATTAGAGGCTGTAATAGAAAGTTCTTGCAAAAACAAAGTCAAAGAAAGTCTTCCCATAAATCCGGTGCTTTTAAGAATGTTTTCTTCTATCCATGAAGAAACGGATCCGCACAGGATAAGAATGAGCTCCGGATTTTGTTTAAATTCCCAGTCCCAAGCATTTTTTAGTTTTCCTAAGAAAAGAGGGTCTTCTGCAGCCATCCAGGAAATTTCATCTAAAACAATAATGACTTGGCCTTGTTTTGTTTCTCTAGCCAATAAAGAAAATAAATCTCCCCAGTCGTGCATTTGTAGAGGAGGGAGGTCGGTTTGTTTAGAAAGTCTTCTTGCGAATTCATTTCGTTGTTCTTGAGCTTTTGTGCCTTCGTGAGGGGGGAGTCCTGAAAAAGAAAGGAATCTACGCTTTTTGCCAAATTCTTGTGTTAAACGACTTTTACCAATTCGCCGTCTTCCATGAATGACAACTAAGCTAGAACTTTGTTTTCGAGTTAAGCTTTCTAAGCGAAAGAGTTCTTCTTGACGGCCTATAAATGAAGGGGTTTTCAAAATCTACCTATTTGGTGTTGATAATAGACAATTGTACGTTTTTCTTTGTGTATTTTCAATTGAAAAGACTTCGGATAATCGACAAATGCGCTTTTTTAATTTAAAAAATTATGTAAGTTGTTTATTGTAACAATGTTGTGATTTTGTTTTCTAGGAAGGAAAAGCGAGAATTGCTATTTACAGTTTGCGTTCTTTCTAGACTTGCAACAGCTGCTTACTCTCCCCAACTTTTATTCATAAAAAATAATGATTACCCAGAAAAACAACCGAAACGGAATATTTTTAACCGTCTTTTTTCGCCAAAATTAAAAAAATCAACCAGTAAAAACAGCCAAAAATTATGAAACGCCTTATAGATCAAGATCTTATAAGCTGGAAAAGATCCGTTGTTAGAAGATCACTTATTTTAAGGGGGGCTAGGCAGGTGGGAAAAACCTTTGCTGTAAGGCAACTAGGCGGGTCTTATGAAGATTTTTATGAAATCAATTTAGAAAAACGACCGGATCTGCATGCCATTTTCAATCAAAATCTTGATCCTATAAGAATTTTAAAAGAACTTTCAATTGATAGAGGATCTTCGATCTATCCTGGAAAAACCTTGCTTTTTCTGGACGAGATCCAAGCTTGCCCGCAAGCTATTTTGGCTTTACGTTATTTTTATGAAGAGAGTCCTCATCTGCATGTTGTAGGGGCTGGATCGCTTCTTGAATTTGCGTTAGAACAAGTGGGAATTCCAGTGGGGAGAGTTCAATCTCTTACGGTTTATCCTATGAGTTTTTCTGAGTTTTTACTAGCAAGGGATGGTAAATTAATGCTACAGGCTATTTATGAAAAAACTTCTTTTTCAGAACCTATTCATGAAAAAATTTTGAAAATTCTTGCTGAATATTTTGTTATTGGAGGACTTCCTGAAGTTGTTTCTAGTTGGATCCATATGGGAAAACTTCCCGTAACCCAGGAAGTTTTGCGTTCCATTATTACTAGCTACCAGCAAGATTTCGAGAAATATGCAAAGAAAACCCAGCTCAAGTATCTCAATTTGTTATTGCAGAACCTTCCCTTGCAAGTAGGTAAAAAAATTAAGTTTCAAGGTGTTGGAGAGTATCGTAAAAGAGAATTAGCCCCTTGCTTGGAACTCATGGAAAAAGCTCATATTTCTCACATAATTTATAATACTTCTGGGCAAGGGATTCCTTTGGGGGCGACAGCAGACTTAGATTTTTTTAAGGTTATTTGCTTTGATGTAGCTAGTATGCAGCAGCTTTTGGGGCTGGATGTAAAAGAGTGGTTTTTAAATCCTAAAGCCGCATTTATTAACCAAGGAAAGTTAGTAGAGAGTTTTGTGGGTCAGGAAATAATAGCTTACTCCTCTCCGGATATTCGAAATAGTCTCTATTATTGGCATAAAGAAAAGAAAGGGAGCGAAGCAGAGGTAGATTATTTGTCTGTCATTCAAGGAGAAGTGATTCCTATAGAAGTAAAATCTGGAAAGGGAAGCACTTTAAAAAGCCTTCATTCGTTTCTTAATTCTCATCCAAAAAGTCCTTATGGAGTTAAATTATCAGTTTCAGAAAGAAGTCAATTTGAAAAAATCATCTCGATCCCTTTATATGCTGTTTTTGAGATCGTAGATGGAGGAATGGACCGTGTTAAATTTCTATGTTCGTAGAGGAGGTTTATATTAGTGGAATTGTTTTTTTCATGAAGAGACGATTTAAATATCGAGATTTACTTGTAAAAAAAGATCCACTATTGCTAATTTTCCCTATCCTAAATTTCAAGGGGAATAATATGAGATTTACTCGAATGATAGTTACTGCTTCTATAGTTTTAGGCGCATGCTTTAATTTCAGTTTTAATGAAAAACCAACTCAATGCTTTGAATCTACAATTCCTGTTTTGGATATGAATGATTTTTATAATCCAGAAACGAAGCAACTGTTTGTAGATCAGCTAGCTAAAGCTATGCATGAAGTGGGTTTTTTTGCTGTTATTCATCCAAATATTAGTGGTGAGACACTTCTTAATGCATATGAGGCATCGAAAACTTTTTTTGACCATAGCACTGAAGAAAAGTCGGAAATTTTTAAAGCTTCTATCAACGGTCAAAGAGGCTATGTTCCTAGTGAAATTCCACAGGGTAGGAAAGAAAAAGATCTTAAAGAATTTCTTCATGTAGGAAGAAGTCAAAATCTTTGGCCAAGCTGGATGGAATTGCAATCCCCGCTAGAAAATTTAATAACGGCTCTTGATGTTCCTAGTAATGATTTGCAAAAAGCTTTCGCTTTAGCGCTTGGAGAATCTGAAGATTATTTTATTCGTATGACAGAGTCTGGGGAGTGTCTTTTGCGTTCTCTTCATTACCCAGCAGGTCCGGTTCCTGGAACTGTTTGGGCGGGACAGCATACGGATATAGACTTTTTTACAATTCTTCCAATGTCAACAGAAGAGGGGCTTCAAGTTTTTCATCAAGGCAGATGGATTGATGTCAAAGTACCTCCTGAAGCATTTATCGTCAATTGTGGTGATAAGTTGCAAAATCTAACTAACGGATATTTTAAAAGCAGCCTGCATAGAGTAGAGGCAAAAGCTAATACAGAACGATATTCTATTGTATATTTTGTTCATCCAAGAGATGAAGATTCTATGAATCCAACAGCGCGTTCTATAGAGATGACAGGTGGGATTCAGAACTATCCTAATGCTTCTAGTTTAGAACTGCTAGCTTCTCGTTTGCGTGAAATCGGATTGGCTAGTCCTAATTTATTAGAGTTGGAAAAAAAATCAGGAATTTTAGAGAGAATCAAAGACCTTGTTGATAGAGGTGTTGCAGCAGATCCTGTACAAAAAACGTATTCTATCTGGGAATCAACGCAAAAATAGTTGATTTTTTATCAGGAAAGAATTTTTTGCTCTTTAAAATTCCAAGAGGAAGCGAGTTAATTAGAAAATTTAAAAAAATTAAAGAGCTTAAGATTTTTTTCAGAATGAAAAATCAAGGGCTCTTTAATTAATTCCTAAACGTTTTAATTGAAGATAATTAAATCACCCTCTATACTCCTAAAGATAAAGAAGAGTCCGAAACAGAGAAATCAAGCCTTCATCTTTATATGCAATACTGGCCGTTCCTGTTTTTAGAAGGACTTTTTCAATTCACTGTCATTTCAAATTAAGGGTAAGGAACCAATGAGCTATCTTAAGGATTTTCTCAAGCATATTACAAACCATGACTATTCAAATTTTCTAAAGCTTTGGGAAGAGTATTGCTCGGGGGATGAGTTAGACGGCCCAGAACTTATTGAGATATTAAAGGCTGCTAAAACATCCTCTTTTAGCGAGTTTTTTGGAAAGCATGTCGAAAGAGTGATCCCTCTTTGGGAGATCAGTGAAAATCCGATAGAAGCGCATGAAATATTTAAACTCATTGTAGACTTAGAGACGACAAATAATCCTAAAATGGGAGAAAGAGTCTATGAATATTTAAAAGAAAAATATGGGGATCAAGAGTTTTTTCAAGAAAAAATTCGCCTTATAGGACTAAGAAATAAAGAAAAGTTTCAAGGAGCGATTAGCCATTACGAACTGCTTTCTCACATTGCAAAGGGTAAATTTGTATTTCATACTGCAGGATGGGGTGTTGGTGTAGTTGTAGAGTATTCTCTAATTAGAGAGCAAATTTGTCTTGAATTCGATTATGTAGCGGGAAAGAAAGAAATGTCTTTTGATACGGCTTGTAAAACATTAATTCCTATTCCAGATGATCATTTCTTAGCGCAACGTTTTGGAGATCCGGATGCTTTAGAAAAAAAAGCAAGGGAAAACCCCTCACTTGTTATAGAGATGTTACTTAGAGATCTTGGCAAAAAAACCGCTGCTGAAATTAAAGATGAACTTTGTGATCTCGTTATTCCCTCTGAAGAATGGACGAAATGGTGGCAGGGAGCTCGATCAAAAATTAAGAAAAATACAATGATTGAAACTCCTGAGGATATTAGAAAATCTTTTGTTTTAAGAAAAGCAGAAGTTCCCCATGAAGAAAGGCTTCAAAAGGCTCTCGAAAGTAAGCCGGATGCTAATACACTTATTCAATTGGTTTATTCATTTTTAAAAGATTTTCCCGAAACTCTTAAAAATCCAGTTTTTAAAAGTTCTCTCTGCGCTAGGCTGGAAGAGATGTTAGCTTATCCAGAAATCCCAAATCCGCAAAAGTTACAGCTTTATTTCTTTTCTCAAGACCTAGGAAAGCAATCGGATTCTAAGCTAATAAGTTCTTTACTTTCTCAGTTTTCATCGTTAGCCGCCGTTCAAGAACTTATAGGTCAGATTGATGTTCTTTCCTTTAAAAAACGAGCTCTTGCTGAATTAAGAAAAATACAGACTGAGTGGGCTAGTTTGTTCTTGAATCTTTTTCTTTCTATGGAGCAAGGGACCCTTAGAGATTATATGCTTTCTGAACTTTTAGCTGAAAATCTTGAAAAAGAAGTCGGTGAAAAAATTGAGGAACTCATTGCTCATCCGTCTCGATATCCAGATACATTTATTTGGTATTTTCAGAAGGTTATGGGGCAAAAAAAGACTTTATTTTCTGATAAGCAAGGAAAGATTCGTTTTTTTGAATCTCTTTTAATTCTCCTTAGCTATGTAGAGCAAACTCCTGAATTCAAAGATCTCATCAAAAAAATATATACAATAATATCAACTGGAAGATATGCAATTGTGCGTCAAATGATGAAGGATGCGAACGTAGAAGAGGTAAAAGAATTTTTGCTTTTAGCAACAAAATGTCATTCTTTAAACGACCATGATATAAAAATCCTTCATTCGCTAGCGGAAGTGGCTCATCCTTCTTTAGCAAAGTCAGGCAAAAAAGAAAAATCTTCTGCAGAGGCAAATCAATCAGTTATTTGGACAACAGAAGAGGGTTCCCTTAAAGTTAAAAGAAGAATGCAGCAGATTGCAACAGTAGAAACCGTTGCAAATGCTAGAGAAATTGAAGTTGCAAGAGGTCATGGAGATTTAAGAGAAAACGCGGAATTTAAAGCGGCACTAGAGAGAAGAGACCGTCTTCAAGGAGAGCTTAAGCTCTTGTCTGATCAAGTTAATCAATCGAGAGTTATTACTGTAGATGATATAGCCACGGATGAAGTGAGTATTGGATGTATTGTTCAAGCTAAAAATGAAGAAGGAAAAGAAATAACATATACATTGCTGGGGCCATGGGATGCGGACCCGGAGAAAAACATTCTTGCTTTTCAGTCAAAGTTAGCTCAATCTATGGTAGGACTTACTGTTGGAGAGAAATTTCAAGCTCTAGGAGAACTGTTTACAATAACAGCTATTTCGAGCTATCTCTAATTAAGACTTACCAAAAGGAAATGTCGTGGAGATTGTTATAGCAAGCACAAATATGCATAAGATTAGAGAGTATAGATCCCTATTAAAGCTTCTAAACCATTTTGATGTGCTTTCACTTCGTGACTTTCCTTCTTATATTCCTCAGGAAGAAATAGATGGCACATTTGAAAAAATTGTTTCTTCTAAAGCAATTCATGCGGCAAAAACTTTAAATAAATGGGTTTTAGCGGATGATTCAGGAGTTGTAGTTCCCGCTCTTCAAGGGGCCCCAGGTATTCGCTCCGCTCGATATGCAGGAGAGGATGCTACAGATAGAGAGAATTGCCAAAAGCTTCTTTTTGATATGAAAGATCTGCAAGAGTCTAGTAGATACGCCTACTTCGAGTGTTGGATTGCTATTGCGTCTCCCGAAGGGCTTCAGAAACTAGAAAAGGGAGTTTGCGAAGGAATAATTATAGAAAAAGAAAAAGGCAGTCAGGGCTTTGGGTATGATACGCTTTTTAGAAAACATGAGTATAGTAAAACGTTTGCAGAACTTGATGAAACCACCAAAAATCGCATTTCTCATAGAAGAAAAGCTTTTGATCGCATTTCTTTATTTTTAGAGTCGCTAAAAGAAAATGCATTATTGGATTGACGGGTATAATCTCCTTTTTTATCTCCCAAAAACTAATGAGTCTTTTGAAGAAAAAAGACGTGTTTTAATTTCTCAAATTAATGAGCAGGCCAAGCTTCTGTCTCTTCAATCAACAATTGTTTTTGATGCCTCAGATCCTAGTCAAAAGCATGATAGTAGATCACATTACGACTGTTTAGAGATTGTTTATACACATGCTAAAAAAACTGCGGATGATGCAATTTTAGAGGCTGTGGAATTTAGTCGAAATAGGGCTAATCTTTGCGTTGTTTCGTCAGATAAAGGATTGTCTTTAAAAGCTCAAGCTTTGGGAGCTCAAATCTTATCTCTTCCAGAGTTCCTTTTCTTTCTTTTTAAAAAACATAAAAAAAAAGCGTTTAATCAAATTTCAGAATATCAAGATTCCCCAAAAGAAATAGAGCGCCTTTTAAAGATTTTTTCAAAAGGGCCTCGAGAGGAAAAGTAAACCGGCTTTACATGTGATTCTATTTCTATTAGCTTAGGCTAGGAATTACTCTATTATTTAAATAATTAATTATTTACATTTTAATTAACTATTGTTAGCAAACTTTTGTTACTGTTTACTTGTAAGTATGCTTTATTTATAATTAAAGCATCCCCAGGAGATTTGTATGAATATATTAAGTAATATTTTTTTTAGACCAAAAGCAGAAGTTTTTAAGGTGAAGACGGAAGATGAGTTATTGACTAAACTAGATGAGTGTATAAAAAAAGTTTTGAAAAATCAAAAAGTTGAAATTACTTTTAAAAGTTCTTACAGCCCTCAATTTTCTGAAACAGTGAAATTTGGGTATAGAGAGGGAAATTCTTTTAACAAACCAGATTTGAGTATAAAATTTATTATAGATCCAATTTCTATTAAAAATTTACCAAAGAATCCTTTAGAAGTTTCTTATGATACTAAAGAGCATGTATCATCAGTAGATAAGGGCGCTGTTTCAATAAAAAGAATGTCATATTCAAATTCGAAATATGGAATAAGAGGAGATGAAAAAGTTGTTTCAGCGGATCATAACCAGTTGAAAGAAAACGGTTCTTTAGAATTTTGGAAGACAGTAAAGAAATTTCCGGTAGATTCAAAAGATAGATTACTTACTTCTGTGACTTCAGAAAAGATACAATCTTTAATCATTTCAAAATTGAAGGAGATAAGTCCTATAATGCCTCCTAAGGAATTTGGAGAAGATGTCTCAAATTTCTTTCGAAGGCTTTTTTCGTTTGCTAGCTAATGGTAAATCAGGGTTGAAAAACAATTAGAATCTCCGATCTGGAGCGACTATTCAGATCGGAGATTTTTTTTTAAAGAATCAAATTTCTCACTTCTTGTTCTCTTATTCCCAGGTTTCCATAGCGATGATAGTCTGCACTAACTGCAACTTCTCTAAAATAGTGGAGTAGTTCAAAGCGTCCGCTTGCTAAGACTGGATCGTAATCTAAAAAGCAGCAGGGTTTTGTAGCGGCTTTTCTTAACTCGCAAGTTGGAGAAGAAGCTAGGCGAACGCGCTCAAAATAGCCATCTGAAACGCGTTTTAAGAAAGTAAGTTCGGATTCTTCTATAAATATAAAATTAGGAAAAAAATTATACCATTCCTTCGTAATAGAAATAGGACAGTTATCCAAGGGAAAACTAACTTCTAAGTGCACGTGAGCCAGTAACGCAGCAGCTAAAATCCTGAAGATATCAAGAATAGAATCGGCGTTTTGTAATCGAAAAGCTATGCGAGTATGGGCTACGTAATAAAGTCCGTTATCTTGTCCTACAACTAAATCTGAAAGACCTTCAGGCCTGTCAGGATTATAGTGAGAAGGGAACTTTTTAGCCCAATAAGTGTAATTTGAGATGCTAGCATACCAAGTTCCTAGTTCTTCTGCAGAAATGGGGTTTTTTTGTAATAAAACAACTAAGCGGTTGGTTTCTTCTGAAGGAGGAGTCATCTGATTGGGCAGTTTATTTTGAGAAGCTTTGGCTAGATGATATATATAATTAGGCCCCCCTGCTTTAGATCCATATCCAAAGCAGCTAGCTTTGCATCCACCAAAAGCTTGTCTTTTAACAATAGCTCCAGTGATGCTTCTATTGAGATATAGATTCCCTGCTTCTATTTTTTTTAACCAATGTTTTTGTTCCCTTTCATCAAGAGAACTAATTCCCGATGTGAGGCCATAAGGCGTTGCATTAGCAAGTTTAATGGCATGGTCTAAATTGTCTGCTCTCATAATGGCGAGCACGGGACCAAAAAGTTCTGTAAGATGCATAAAACTCCCCGGTTTAACACCGAGCTTAACACCGGGGGACCAAAGATTAGGATTAGAGGGGTCTTGCTTGGGTTCTACTAGCCACTTTTCTTCAGGATCTAATGTCGTAAGTCCTCTAAGAAGAGATTCATTTGGAGAGTGGATAAGAGGGGGGATCTTTGAGTTTAATTGCCAAGGAGATCCTGTTGAGAGGCTTTCTACGGCATCTTTAAGTTGACCTAAGAAGTGAGCATCATTATAAACTTCATCTTCTAAAATCCCTAAGCTTGCAGCACTACATTTCTGTCCTGCATGCCCAAATGCAGATTGAATGAGATCTTTAATAGCTTGATCTCGATCAGACATAGCTGTGATAATTAAGGCATTTTTCCCTCCAGTTTCAGCATGCAGGTCTAAATCTGGTCGCATTTTCATGAAAAGAAGGGCCGTAGAAGTGGCTCCAGTCAAAATAACAGCATTGATACGTGGATCTTTGATCAGTTGACTTCCTACTGGATCATCTAAGCAGTTAATGAATTGAACTACATTTTTAGGAATACCAGCTTCCCAAAGAGCATTAACAAGAACCCATCCGCTTAAAACAGCTTCAGGAGCTGGTTTAAAAAGCACGCAGTTCCCTGCAGCTAAAGAAGCAAAAATTCCGCCTGTAGGGATCGAGATAGGAAAATTCCAAGGCGGAGTGATTAAGACGGTTCCTTTAGGTGCCCATGTTACTTCACTAGAAGAGTTCATTTCGAGCATGCTTCGAAGGTAATATTCTATGAAATCGATTGCTTCAGAAATTTCTGGATCGCATTCTAAAATAGTTTTGCCTCCATCGAGCATCATGACCCCTGTAAGATCTCCTCGGCTAGCTCGAAGTCTTTGGGCTGCTTTAGCAAAAAGCTCGGATTTACTTTTCGTTGACACTTTTTGCCAAGAATGTTCTTCTTTTTTAGAAATTTCGATTGCGCTGTTGATTTCTTCCCAAGTAGCAAGAGAATACGTATAAAGTAATTCATCAGGAGAAGAAGGACTAAATCCTTTGCCTTCTGGATGAGATTGTTCTATGTTTTTAGATCCAATAACGCAAGGAATGGAATCTATTTTTTTGTGCTCCCAATTCTTTTTGATTTCGAGGGCCCATTTTCTGTTAATAGCTAAAGAAAAGTCCGTATCGGATTCGTTTTTAAAAGGGTCGTCTACACAATTAAGGATAGCCGGATCAAAGCGACTTTGTAGTCGTCTAGGTCCAACAGGAGTTGTTTCCATGTCGTAGCACGATTTGGAAAATTTAAGAACTTGATCTTCCCATTCATTAGATCCAGGAATGAGTCCAAATGTATAACGAAGAAAGTTTTCAGGTCCTGTATTTTCATCTAGGCGCCTAATAAGGTAAGCTATAGCGCTTTGAAAGTCTTCTTTTGTGGCAACCGGACAATAGAGTAAGATGTCCTTGGCCAGCGTTTGGACAACCCTCCTAATATGATCAGCCATGCCTTCTAACATTTCAAAAGAAATGCAGTCTTCAACGCCATTTTCAACCCTTAGCAACATGGCATAAGCAATATCAAAGAGGTTGTGGCTTCCAATTCCTAAATGAACAGCGACGGCATGGTTTTTTTGGCAACCATATGTAACCATCCTTTTATAATTAGAGTCCACGTAGCTTTTAGAGGTGTAAGGAGCTTGAGCCCATCCTTTTAGGCTAGCTTCAAATTGCTCCATTGCAAGGTTTGCTCCTTTTACTATGCGAATTTTAATAGGAGCTCCACCCTTTTTCATTCTAGCTATAGCCCATTTGGTTAATTCTTGTTGAATTGGAAAACAGTCTGGTAGGTAAGCTTGCAGAACAATTCCAGCAGAAAGGGTTAGAAATTCAGGATCGTTTAAAACTTTTTGAAAGAGCTCTTTTGTTAGATGGAGATCTTTGTATTCTTCCATGTCAAGGTTTACAAATTTAGGAGTTTTTGTTCCGTCTTTTTTTTCAAAGGAGTATTTCATTGCCGCTCTATACAATTCTTTGAGCCTATCACTTAAAATTTCAAGGGTTTCTTCCCAAGCAAGAAGGTTAATTTGACTAAAGATTGTGGAAATTTTGATAGATACGTATTCGACATCTGGGCGAGAAAGGTCGTTGAGGTAGACTTGAAGTTTACGTTTTGCTTCCTTTTCGCCTAAAATAGCCTCTCCTAAATGATTTAAGTTGATGCGAACCCCTTGTTTTCTACGAAGTTTCATGTGTTTAGAAAGAGCAGAAGGCTCTCCAGGTAAAATAACTGAAGAGGTTTCTTTTCGTAACATAAAAGTTACTAGAGGGATAAGGACTGGAGCTAAAAATGGGGAAAGAATTTGAAAAGCTGACAATTGACATCTTTTCCAAAAGTCTAGATATTTAGGGATTCCAAAAAGATTGAGAAGGTGAGATAATTGGTCAGCAACGCGATAGGATTTGTGGCTACGAAAGCACTGATCTGTCATTTTTGTTGTAAAGGCTTTTCCTTTAGAATCACCCATCATTCGAGAAAGTTGCTTTTGAGTTTGTTTTTCTTTGCGGGATTGGGTTTTAGTAGCTTCAAGGAGCATTAATGAGGCAAGGGATACAGCTTCTCTTTCGAGAGTTTCCAAGGAGCTTTTTCTGCCTTTTGCTTGATCGAGCTGGTTGATCGCTTTTTGCATGTATTTTGATAAGGGGCGCTGTTTTGGCATAAATATCTCCTTAGTACGTGTAATTATATTAGTATCATATTAACTTATTTAATAAAAAGGTTTGTTTTGAAAAGTTATTTATATTTGATTGTTATTTTTTTGTTTTCTTGTTGTTTTGAAGTTGATTGCGAGGCGTCTGTTCAGCTTGGTGTGGATGTGTTTTTTTCCGAGAAGGTAGCGGAGAGTTTGAAAGGAAAAAAAGTGGGTCTTATTACTAATCATACAGGAGTTAGTCGAAATTTAACATTGACATATGAACTTTTTCTAGCAAATCAAAAAGAATTTGATTTGGTTGCTATTTTTTCTCCAGAGCACGGACTTTTTGGGCAAGAGTTAGCGGCTAAGGTATGTAAAGATCACAATGTGCAACAAAAAGTTCCGGTTCTTAGTCTATATGGAGCCACAAGACGGCCTACAGACAAAATGTTAAAAGGTATTGACGTTCTTATTTACGATATTCAAGATGTAGGAAGCCGGCCTTATACGTATGCAACGACTCTTTACTATGTAATGGAAGAGGCTGCTAAAAATGGAATAGAAGTAATTGTTTTAGATCGACCGAATCCTTTAAGTGGGAGTTTGATCGATGGTCCTTTATTAGAAGAGGGGTTTCGTTCTTTTACAGGGTATATTGATGTCCCGTATTGTCATGGGATGACAATCGGAGAGCTTGCTCGTTTTTTTAATGGGGAGTATGCGATTCAATGCAAACTTAAAGTTATTCCAATGAAAGGATGGAAGCGCAGCATGTTTTTTAAGGATACCGGTCTTTCTTGGATCCCAACAAGTCCGTATATTCCAGAATCGGATACTCCGCTTTTCTATGCAACAACAGGATTGATTGGGGAATTAAGTTTTTTAAGTATTGGGATTGGCTACACATTGCCTTTTAAAGTAATCGGGGCCCCTTGGATTAGTGCTCAGGGATTATCAAAAAAAATGAATGAATTAAATATTCCCGGTGTTCATTTTCTTCCTTTCCATTTTAAACCTTTATATGGACTTTATAAAGGGGAAGATTGTCAGGGTTTTCTAATTGTTGTATTGGATCCGCTTCTTTATAAGCCAATTAGAGTTCAACATTTTATTTTAGGGGTTGTCAAGGCTTTATACCCAGAAATTGTTGAAAAAAAATTAGAAGCCTTATCTAAGGCTAAGAAAAAAATGTTTTGTGATGCAGCTGGGGGCAATCAAATCTTATCTATTCTTTTTCAAGAGAAGTACCCTGCATCTAAAATGGTTCAGCATCAAAGCGATAGGAGGAGGGAGTTTTTAGAGACGCGAAAAAAATACCTTCTATACAATTAGCACTCGCTTCTTTCTTTTGCTAAAAAATAGACTTCTTGTCATTGACAGAAACTGGAAGAAAGTCGTATGATTTTGCTTCTAACTTTAAAATAAGAAAAGGAGAAAGGGTTATGTCAGAGCGCGTTAAACCTCTAGGGAATCGTATTCTTGTAAAGCGTTTTCAAATAAAGACTTCTAAGGGAGGTATTCTTTTGCCGGATTCCGCTCAAGAAAAACCTAAAGAAGGCGAAGTGTTGGCTGTAGGGCCTGGAAAGTGCAATGAAGATGGGGTTTTACAATCAATGAGTGTAAAGGTGGGAGATAGAGTTCTTTTTTCTTCTTACGCTGGAACTGAAGTGAAAACAGATGATTCTTCATCTGAGTGTTTGATTATGTCTGAAGATGATATTTTCGGTGTTCTTGTTTAAGCCTATTACAATCATATAACTGGAGTGGAAGTCATGGCAAAATTATTACAATTTAATGAAGAAGCCCTTAAGTCAATCCTAAAGGGTTTAAAAACACTTGCAAAAGCTGTTGTTGTTACCTTAGGTCCTAAGGGAAGAAATGTTGTCATCTACCGAGGACACGGAGCTCCTTTGTCGACAAAAGATGGTGTCACTGTTGCTAAAGAGATCGTTTTAAAAGATAAATTTGAAAATATAGGAGCTCAACTTGTTAAGGAAGCTGCTTCAAAAACTTCAGATTTGGCTGGAGATGGAACAACGACTGCAATTGTTTTAGCTGAAGCTATTTTTTCTTGCGGAGTAAAGAATGTGATCGCCGGAGCAAGTCCTATGAGTGTAAAAAAAGGAATTGATAAAGCGGTAGAAGCAGTTTCTGCGGCGCTAGACCTTATGGCTATTCAAGTGACATCGCCAGAAGAGATTCGTCAAGTTGCGACTATTTCAGCTAATAATGACCCGGAAATAGGATCGATTATTGCAGAAGCTATGCAAAAAGTAGGAAAAGATGGGACTATTGCAATTACGGAAGCTAAAGGCATAGAAACTACTTTAGAGGTTGTAGAGGGAATGCAGTTTGATAAAGGCTACCTTTCTCCATACTTTATTACTAATCCAGAAAAAATGAATGTAGAGTTAGATTCTCCTTATATTTTAATCGTTGATAAGAGAATTTCCTCGGCTAAAGAACTGGTTCCTATTTTAGAGAAGGTCATGGAAGGTGAGCGAAGGCCTTTGCTTGTAATAGCAGAAGATATTGATAGTGAAGCATTGGCTACTCTTGTTCTCAATAAAGTACAGGTAGGCTTAGCTCTTTGTGCGGTTAAAGCTCCCGCTTTTGGAGATACGAGAAAATCAATTTTAGAAGATATTGCTATTTTGACAGGTGGCACTGTAGTTTCTGAAGAAGTAGGATTGCAATTAGAAGAAGTAGGGTTAGAAGTCTTAGGTAGTGTTAAGAAAGTAAAGATAGATAAAGAATCAACAACTCTTATCGGTGGGTCAGGGCTTTCTTCTCAAGTGCAAAAAAGAGCGGCTCAGATTCGATCTGAAATGGCTTTATCAAATTCTGAATACGAAAAAGAAAAGCTGGGAGAGAGGCTAGCTAAGCTTTTAGGAGGAGTTGCTGTTATTCACATAGGAGCTGCAACAGAATCGGAACTAAAAGAGAAGAAAGCTCGATTGGACGATGCTTTGCATGCTACATCTGCTGCTGTGGCAGAAGGGATTGTTCCAGGAGGTGGAGTTGCTCTATTACGCGCTGTAAAAGCTTTAGATTCTTTGAAAGTTGAAGGAGATGAAAAGGTAGGCGTTGAAATCATTCGTCAAGCGGCGTATGCCCCAGCTACAGCAATAGCTAACAATTGCGGAAAGCAAGGAAGTTTAATAGCTGAGAAGATCTTTGAAAAAGAAGGAGCTTGGGGTTATAACGGTCTTACGGATGAGTTTTGTGATCTGATTAAGGCTGGAGTTATTGATCCTGTGTTGGTTACAAAGAGCGCTTTAAAAAATGCAGCCTCTATTTCTGGTATGCTTATAACTATTGCAGCTATTATCACCGATAAGCCAATTCCTAAATCTGAAAAGGCATCTTCTATGTCAATGGATGATGGAATGGGCGGAATGGGCGGAATGGGCGGAATGGGCGGAATGGGCGGAATGGGCGGAATGGGCGGAATGGGCGGAATGATGTAACCCATAAGTTTTTTATAAATTAGACTAAAAACCCTACTTTAAAAGTAGGGTTTTTTTATTTCCAAAAGGAGTGCTTTTGTTTTTTATATATCTATTATTTTTAGGTTTTAATTTTTTTGCTTTCGCTTCAACCCCACTTATTTTAGAAAATCCTCAGGTGATGACTTTTGTGGATGCAAAGCTCCCTCATGAAGGTATTTTAAAGCAAACCCAAGATGGGTTTTTATACGTAGAAATTCCAGATGAATATATTTTTCAGCTTATACCTTTGATTTCTAAAGGCTCTATTTGTCCTCCTCCTTATTTTAAGAAAGGTCAAGTCGGAGCTCATATAACAGTAGCAATGTCATCAGAAATAGAGAATGTAAAAGCTTCTAATATTCCTTATTTAGGAAAAAAGGTTTCCTTTTCTGTGTTGCATTTGGAAAGGGTAATATTAGAAAATAGCAGCATGGGATCAGAGGCTTATTTATTAAGAATAGAATCTCCTCAAATCTTGGAAATAAGAAAAGGTTTAGGTCTTCCTCCAAAGATAAACAATTATGATTTTCATATCACAATAGGAGTTGGCTGTAAGAAAGCGGTTAGCGAATAAAAAAATGCCCATATTTTGGGCATTTTCGATGAATTAAAATATGTTCTTATTTCTTGCCGGAAGAAATGGTGCTATGGCCGTGTCCTGCAATTCCACAAGATCCTGTGCAGCCGCCAGCTTTGGTCCATCCCGCTCCTGGTTTTTTTTCTGAAGCTGAGCTTGTTTTTTTTTCAGAACTTGCTGGAGCAGGTGCTGGAGTTGTATTCTTTGAAGTATTGCTAGAAACGCTTGCCCAACTAAACATAATAATCCTCCTTAAAGTATTGAACTGTTTTATATAATCGTAAGCGATTGATCCTCTACGTCTTTAGCTTAGAGGATCAATCGCTACTTCTTGGTTAAAATTACCCCAGTACAACTACTAATATTAAGTAATTCCCCTGAGGTGCAGCTAGTGCGTGCGATAGACTGCAAGGATCAATCTACCAATCCGACTTACTCTCGATCTGATATGAACAGGTTTAACGACTATAGCACTATCACTTGTTTAACCATAATCCGCAGTGTTCAGGACTGAGTCGGTATCCTAAAGTGCCTATTTCTGTTCTATCGTCTACAAATAGTTCTAGTCCTCGTATTTGTGATCTTGTGAACTAGTTCTTTTTACGGAAGCCCCTAAGTCTTTAGATTAGGGGAGGCTTCACTTAATTTCCTCTTTAATATGAGGGAAAAGCTGGTAGAGGATAGCATAGAATGGATTTAATTCAAAGAAAGGAAAGGTTTTGTGTTAAAGTTTAGTTGAAAACGACCTCTTCAAAGAGGATTATTTTGAATATTTTTTTAATGGAAAACCTCGGGGGTGGGTTTAGCTGCTTGCAAAAATGTCGTCATTTATGATGCTATCTGTTTAAATAAATAGATTAATTAAAGTCGATGAAGCCTCTAAGATCCTTGGTGTGACAGTTCAAACGCTCCGTAGATGGGAGCGATCAGGTCAGCTTTTGCCGGATAAAAAAACAAAAGGAGGAACTCGTTAGTAGGACCTAGATCGTCTAGTTGGGGTGTCGTCGAAAGAATCGACACTCACATATGCGTATGCAAGAGTTTCAAGCCATGACCAAAAGGAAGATTTACAAAGACAGAAAGAGCTTATTTTTACTCTCTGTGAAATTCATCAGGTAGAAGTTGTGATTATTAACCAAGGTGAAGACCTGTCTTTCGAAGAAGATTTAGCTAAAGATGTGCTAGAAGCTGCCAAAGTGTTATTAAAAGATGAGTGAGTCAAAAAACTTTACCTATCAGACAAGATTTACCATAAAGGAGCTTGGAATTTCTATTCTTGATTCCTATGCTAAACTACATGGCAGTGTAGAGCGTCACCTGTTTGAAGATCTTAATAAATCGCTAACTGTTGGCTCCTTAAAAAGCGCGTAGTTGATAAATCATCGGATCACAGCTCGGCAGTTTAACGCAGTTAGAGTTTCTGTAGAAGGAAAAATGGCCGCTGCAAAGGCATGCCGTATAGAGAGCATTGATCAGCTCAAAGAGAAAGTTTCTTCTTTAGAGAAAAAACTTTTCAAAATAAAAAAAAGACTCGACACCAGAAAAATAGAACTCTGGCTTCGATGAAAATAAGACTTAAGCAGTTAGCCTTAGCTCATAAAAAAGGACCTGTCTCTATATGCTTTGGAGGAAAGAAGCTTTTTCATGCACAGCATCATTTAGCAGAAAATGGTTATGAGTTTTTCTATGACTAGAAAGCGGTCAGAAGCTCTGAATTCTTCTGTTTAGGATCTAAAGATGACCAAACCTGCGTTTTAACCGTCGATGAAAATCAGCAGTATCACTTGCGATTGAGGCTTTCGGATTCTTTGATAAAAATCTACGGAATCAACTATCTTATTATTCCCAATCTTATTTTTAATTATGGGTATAAAGAGATCTCAGATGCTTTTTTAGCAAAAAAAGCTCTTAGTTACCGCTTCAAAAAAGATGCAAAGGGATGGCGAGTTTTCATCTCGCCGATTCAAATTTGAAGTGCAACAAGGATTTAAAAAAAGACTAATCAAATAAGCGCAATAAATTCTCTGTGGTATACGTGCAGTATAACACATACGAGAATGTACATCCAGGAAAAGGACGGTAAGAGAAAAGGGCCCCCTCTCTTTCTCTTCTCTTTTTTTTAATTAAATCGCGAAGCGCACCCGTACCAACTGAGGAGGAGGAGCTTTGCTCCGACTCCGCGGGCGG
>CAMDHO010000029.1 GCA_945898205.1 Chlamydia trachomatis
TCACTTCAAAGGCACTACAAAGTTATCGGAAAATCTAGCTTTTTCTTTGATGATATGATTGCGGGGTAGATTTTTCCAGCAAACACCTAATGATTCATAAATTTCCATGTGAGCTCCTTCAGGGGTTCCGGGTATGCGAATGTGATGAACATTTTCTTTAGAAGGACACGTTACTGTTGTATAGCAATGAGTTTGCAAGACCCTTCTAATTGTAGCCCAACTACGCCGGTCTCCTTTTTGCCTGAGAACATACTCGACCCAATGTAAAATACGATAAGCCAATACCGTGATAAAAATGTGACTATCACATCGATCTTCCTTGTGGTGAAAAATAGGTCTTAGCCCAAGATCCGTTTTTAAAGTTCTAAATCCTGCTTCAACTCGGGTCAATGTCATATACAGTTTCCAAATAGCTTCATCATCCAAGTCTTTTCTGCTACATCTCATATAGTAAGAGCCGCAAAGTTTTTCTGCTTTTAAATATTCGTCATCTATTCGTTTGTATTGCAGTTTTAGATCCGCTTTTTTTTCTTGGGTAACTTGTTTTTTAGACTGTTTATTTTTCTTAGTTTTATTCTGCTTTTCAGAAATAGTACTACTAACCGGATCTATAGGTGAATTGTCCGGTTGATCTGCAGATTTTTTCTCTAGCAAAACTTCGATGAAAAGTTCGTAATAACGTGCGACACGCGGATGCTTTCCTTTGAGTTTTCCTAGGGCCTGATTTGCAGCGCTTTCTTTTTTTAAGCAACCTCTGCCCTCTTTTTTTAAAAGACGGTCGGAAAGTGCTTGAAGATCCTTTAAAAATCTTTTTTCTGCATTACTGAGAATGGCTTTCTCTTTTTCCCCTCGAGCGTCACTGTGGCAGAGAACAATTCGTTCGTTATCTTCGTCTTTAAAGGCTATAGAAACAGGCTCTTTACCTTCTCTCCCTGAAACTATTTTAAAAGTGGCATTATTAAAGTCGTCTTCGTAAGCAACTCTTGTAGGTCGTCTTCCTACAACTATGTAAGGATATCCTTTGTTTCTAAGCATTTCTAAATTTTTTTCTCCACTAAATCCACTGTCCATGACTATCATAGGCTTTACTGAAGAGTCTATGTTCCTTTCTAGCGCGGCAATCATCTTAAGCAATGTTGGAGAGTCATGCATGTTTTCGGGAAAGTTTTCATGTTTTATGACAAATCCATCTTCATCCAAAACTAATCCAAAAGCGAGGAGCTTAGCATCAGTTCGTCCTTCTTTAGAGTTTTTACTCCGTTGAGCTTTGGGATTACGCTCGAGTTTCCCTTCGAAATAGGTGTTAGACGTATCGTAAAGATAAAGGGTTCTTTTTAAGGAAAATAGAGAGCGCTCTTGTTCTGCAAGGGTAGCTTCAATTTGAGCTTTATGTTTGAAAAGTGAATCTGCAATTCGATAGAAATGATTGTCTACTAAATTTTTCGGAATGTGATTACAAAGATCCGGAAATGACGTGGTCTCAACCCATGCAGGAAGAGCATGCTCTGACCTAGGATCGACCAAACGATTAGCTACGGATAATAGTGAGAGTTCAACATGACGGTTTCCAAAACCTAGAGATTTAAGCAGAGAATCTATACGTAGACTTTTCCAGACATGTAAAATTACAAGCTCAGGCCCCAACTCCGTTGTGTGATGATGAGAAATTTTTGTTGGGTCTACTTGAATAAGAACTGATTGAATCTCCTTTGCAATAGGCTGGTTTTCTTGGTGTAGTGGTGCCGCGGGTGTTGTTTCTGCTTGTGATGGTTGCTCAAAAATTTTCTTTTTCTGCCTTTCTATTTCCTTCAGAATTCTTCCGACCCAATGCTCTTCTTCAGGATGAAGAGAAAGAAACGTATTAACACCTTGCAAGCGTCTTTGAATCTCGCTTGCCACTATTTTCCATGAAGCCTGTGGAAAGAGAGCGTCTCCTAAGGAAATTACAATACGTTGGCGCGGGCGTCCTTCAGAGTTCCTGTACGACTCTACTAGCTGAATAACCTTACTCTGTCCAACATATTTGCATCTAAAAAACATAATGCATGAATGGTAGCAAACTCTCTTTTTCACGGTCAACATTTTTTGCTCTGCCTGCAAACTTATAGGCACTACAAACGCAGCAAAAACTTAAGTCGTTGATAGTAAGCGACTAAGACTCTAAGTTGCCGTTTCACAAGTCGTTGAAATTTAATAACTTACAAATCCTATATATAGGACCGCGATGTCGAACTTGGGTTAGTTCCAATATCAAATTTTGAGTAGTTAATGATAGCTTGGTCTGATGGATGAATTTCCATGTTATAAGGATCTAACTGATCTATTTTAGCGACTCCAGAAGCCACCTGAGGATCTTTAGGAAGAGCATAACAATCGAGAACTAGGGTAAAGAAAATCAGTCCTGAAAAAAATTGAGAGAGCCTGTTCTTTTTCATTGAAACTTTTAAAAAGCAAATCAACTAGGCAGATTTCCTTAAATTCTCTATACTAAAGCCCCTGTCGACGTCTTAATCCTCCAGTCTGTTTCTACCTATATTGCCTCAATTAATTCAACATTAATTGTATAAAAAACTCTTATAAAATCTATATTTTTTTAGATTGAAATTCCTGAGCAAATTTTATTAACTTTTCTACAAGGGACTGATCTGATTTTGTATATGTAAAATTGGTCCGAGCTCTTGGCGTCTTTTGACAAGAGTACTCATAAGTTTTATCATAATATTCTAAAACAGAAGATGCTACCACTTCAAATTCACTAGCTTGAATAGATCTGATAATATCCCCAACCTTGACGGCTCCTAATTTTTTAAGAAGCTTTTTACTAGCTTGAATCAACTCTTCTTGTGGATAGTTTCCATAGGCACTAACAAGCTCTTGCACCCGATCTTTCCTATCTTTTTCAATCCATAAAAAAGGAGATTTCGTCATTAAATCCCAGAGATCTTGGGGCAAACGACAAGATCCAATCATACGACTTTCATCTTCTATCCAAATAGGACGGCTTATATCGCTTTCAGACAGTTGCATGGCCAAGATATTTTCAAATTGTTCCGATGATGGCTGTATAAATCCTTCAAGATGCCCGAAGGCGCTACCTCTATGACCGGCAACCTGTTCTAAGTCCATGACTTGATTATCACATCTTTTTAGTTGATGTAAGAGCGTTGTTTTACCACTTCCTGTAAACCCCCCTAAAACAAAAAGAAGATATTTTATTTTAAATTGAGCAAGTACCCACCCTCTAAAAGTCTTATATCCTTCATCTAATAACGTACAAGTAAACCCTGAAGTTTGAAGAAGCCAAGCCAAAGAGCTGCTACGCATTCCCCCTCGAGCACAATATAAACGAACACTCTTAGATGTCCCCGCAAGTTTTTCTGCTTTTTCTACAAAGGAAAGAAGCTTTGGACCGACAAATTCTAAGCCCAATTTCAAGGCTACATCTTTCCCTTCTTTCTTATATGCTGTTCCAACACTTTTACGTTCATCATCCGAAAAAAGAGGAAAAGAAAAAGCTCCCGGAATATGACCTTGTAAAAATTCAGAAGGACTTCGAACATCCAGTAAAGGTTGATTTTTATTTAGAAAACTATTTATATCCATATTCAATTAATAACCTCTTGTCGTTTTTTAAAGTTTAACACTTTTCGGTGGTCATTGTTAAGCATTATCTCAACGTCGCCAAAGCTATAATCTAAAAACGAGACTGCTCAGAAAAATTTATCTCTTTTTTTTAAGAAATCATGTATGATTTTTATAGAAAGCTCTAATTCAAGGAGAATTTAGATGGAACTAACTATTCAACAGGTTGCTGAAAAACTTAAAATCGGACAAAAAGGACATCACATATTTTTATGTGCAGATCCAGAAAAGGCAAAGTGTTGCTTAAGAGAAGAGGGTCTTATCTCTTGGAACTATCTTAAACGTCGAGTAGACGAACTCAATATGCACAGTCATATTCACATTTGGAGAACTAAAGCTAATTGTTTAAGAATTTGTCAAAAAGGTCCTATTGCGGTCATTTATCCTGAAGGCATTTGGTACCATTCTTGTAGTCCAGAGATCTTGGAAAGAATTTTACAAGAGCATCTTATAAATGGGCAAATCGTTAAAGAATATCAGATAGTCCAATAGGCAAATTTCAAATGGAAAAATTTCCCAGGAAAATTATTGTCATAGGAACAAGCGGATGTGGAAAAACAACCCTAGCTTCTTATTTATCGAAAAAACTCGCAATAAAAAATATTGATCTTGACGATTTATATTGGCTGCCTAACTGGGAACATCGCTCTGACGAGGACTTTTTCAACCAAATTACAGAAGTTATATCTAGCGACGAGTGGATAGTTTGTGGAAATTATTTAAAGTTTACAAAGCCGATTTGGAAATTTGCAGATATAATTATTTGGCTAGATATTCCTTTATCTACGTGTCTTTGGAGAGCCCTGAAAAGAAGCCTAAGAAGACTCTTAAACAAAGAATCTTGTTGTAACGGCAACTACGAATCAGTTGCACGTCTAGTTGGAAAAGAATCTATACTCGCTTGGATTTGGAAAACCCATCTTCGCAGAAAAATCTCCTATAATGAGCTTCTTCTAAAAAACAAAAAAAGCCCCTCTTTAATCCGATTGGGTAATAAAAAAGAAATAGAAAAATTCAGGCTTTTTTCAGCAAGAAAACTTTAGGTGCTAAAAAGAATTACGCATTTTAGCACCTAATTTTTTTTACTTCTTTGTTGCGTCACAACATTTAGAAAGACTTAGAGGCCCTGAACCAAAATAACTAATCATAAGAACAGCACCTAACATTGAAATATTTTTCAAAAAACAAAAATGTTGCAACATAACAATGTGACCATCTTTTACTTCCCAAAATCTATGCATTACAAAAGTTACGGGAAGGAGAAAAAGCACTAGAAGCCAAGCTCCAATACGGGCTTTATAGCCCAAAAGAATGCTTAGGCCACCTAAAAGGGACAAAATCCCAGATAAAGGAACTAAAATAGCTGGTAAAAAAACTCCATGATTTGTTGCATACTCTATACTGTATGAAGAAAAATGATGGAACGATTTTATAATAAAAATGGAAGAAAAAAGAATTCTTCCTAAAAGAGCAATATATTTCATCTAACTATCGACGCAAAAAACGCCCCCCCCAGTTTGTTTAAGCTTCTTTATCATACACACCGCAAAAGATTCGTCAATAAAACAATCAACTCCTCACAAAAAAACTTCTTTATTTATCCTTTTTATATAGAGAAAATTTAAATTGGTCTTTAGAATATCACATTTCAACTCTTCAAAAAGAAGAAATCACATGAACAATCTTACTCAAGTAAATTTGCAAACCTGTCTTAATTTTCTAGATAAAGAATATACTAAATTTGGAACGTTACTGGACAAAGACCCAACTTTATATAAAAACATTCTTATTGCCTGTCATCTCTTTAGAGCCTCTACGATGTTTAGCATTATGCAGAACTTGTCCCTTCCTTTTCCTGTTGCATTTGGAGTTATGTTAGCACCGTCTTTACTTTACAGAGCTTCTATTGAGAGGTTTTGTATTTTTCGATTTACGCTTCCTTCTTTAGCTGGAGGTTCAGCTTTATGGATGAGTCGTGCTGCTGTTATTTCTTTGCTTGCCGGAACTGCTTTTTCCTCTCTAGGAGCTATATTGAAAATGACCTTAGGGGTTTTTAGCCTAGCTGCCTATCTAGGCTTTATTTATAAAACCTCCAATGCAGACATAGAAAATTACATGCAAAATATTAATAAAAAACAATGTTGCCAAAACTAAACATGCTATCTTTCTATAAGCCAAAATTCGGACATTTCATGAGCTATAAAAAAAACAAAAGAATAATCCTTCTGCTATTTACATTACTTCTATTCCATATGCAGATTTTTTTTTCTTCTGAGAATCACACACTTAGCCATATCCATACTTCCCCTCCCATAGACATTGTATATTTGTGGGTCGATGGAAGTGATCCCAATTGGCTATCTATTAAGAATCAATATTTACAACCAGATCACCAATACTCTACGATTGATGAAGAAGCTTGCTCTGACAATCGTTTTTTTGATCATGAAGAACTCAAATATTCACTTAGATCTCTTGTGAAATTTGCTCCATTTTTTAATCACATCTACATCGTAAAAATGAATCAACGCCCTAAATGGCTTATTAACCACCCTCAAATAACGATAATCGACCATCAAGAGATTTTTAAAAATTCTGAAGACCTTCCCTCTTTTAACTCACAATCTATTGAATCTAACATTCACCGCATCCCTGGACTTTCAGAACATTTCATCTACTTTAACGATGATGTACTTTTAGGTCATAAAGTTGCTCCCTCTGATTTTTTTACAGAAAGCGGAAAAATTAAAGTTCTTTTTGAGCCAGGATTAACTGTTTCTAAATCGCCAGAAGTACAAGCCTCTTTGTACCGTAAAGCTTGGCTCAATTCTAGCGCTCTACTAAACACCTATTTTTTCGAAGAACGTAGACAACGACTCTGCCACGCTCCTTTTGCTCTTCGAAAATCTTTTATAGAACAAGTTGAATGCCTTTTTCCCTTTGTATTTACATCTAATTCATCACACCAATTTCGAAATGATCAAGATTTTAATTTAACCAACGGATTATTACAGTACATCTGGAAATATCAAGATAAAATAGAAAGAGGAAGCCTTACCAATAAAATGATTTCCATCTACAACGACGAACTGTTTTTGCTTACAGAAATACAACTAGTCGATCTTATAAAAACATCTCCACATACATTTTGCATACAAGACTGTATAACAAAAAAAGGTATTAAGACCTGTAATCTTCTAAAAAAAATTTTCAATGACCTCTTTCCTAATCCGGCTCCTTGGGAAAACACAAGTGACGCTTCATTAGAGATAGGACTTCAAAATGAGCAATAATATTAAACTAGTCTTTTACGATCCTAACTGGCCTCTTATATTCGAAAATGAGGCCATACTACTCCAGGAAGCTTTAGGAAGCAATTGCATTGCCATACATCATATTGGATCCACTTCAGTTCCTGGGTTAAACGCAAAACCGATTATCGACATAATCCCTGTCGTGAAAAATATTTTAGAAGTAGATAATGCTAACTCTGCAATGAAACGTATTGGATATACAGCCAAAGGTGAGCACGGAATCGCTTTTCGAAGGTTCTTTCAAAAGGGGCTTCCTATTACAACTCACAACGTCCATGTCTATGAAGAATTTGATCCTGAGATTAACAGATACCTGAAATTTAGAGATTGGATGCGTTTACACTCTGATGATGCTCAACAGTACGCCGAACTTAAAATAGCTTTAGCAAAAAAATTCCCTGATGACATTTTGAACTATTGCTTAGGAAAAGATTCCTTTGTAGCCAATATCGATGTAAAAGACGGGTTTAATGGGTGGCGCATGGTTCAGGCTCTTACTGATCGCGAATGGAAAGCTGTACATACGCTACGCGGTCAATATTTTTTAAATACAACTCGTTTCCCTGAATCTTTTAAAGACAAAAACCACATCCATTTTCTTTTCTATAAAAATTCCGATATCATTGGCTACGCACACATTCAACTTTATGACAAAGATTCTGCAACATTACTGATCTTAGTTATTGATAGCCTGTGTCAAAACTTAGGATTTGAAGACCAATTTTTAAAACTATGTCAGCGTTGGGTTTTGCATCAAGGAATCAAGCAGTTAGAAATTTAAAGATATGGATAAGGAAAGTTATGATATCGTCTAAATTTCGGTTCACATTTAAACCCGTGGAAGTAAAAAACAGGTCTCTTGTTCACGAATGGCTTCTACAACCTCATATTGCTCAATGGATTCATGGAGTAGGACTTCAAAATACCCTAAATGGCTTGGAAAAGTTTTTTCAAGCGGAATCCAATACTACTTATTGGATCGCTTATGATAAAGATACCGCTTTTGCATTTCTGATTACTTCTCATGAAGGAAATGATGCGATTACATTAGATTTGTTCATTTGCAATCTAAACTATTTAGGAAAAGGACTTTCTGTTCCCATGATTCAAGAGTTTTTAATCGACCAGTTTCCGAAAGTGAAAAGAGTTTTGATAGATCCTGAAGCGACTAATAAACGAGCCATCCACGTATACCAAAAAGTAGGTTTTAAGATCATTAGCGAGTTTATTGCCAGCTGGCATCCCGTGCCTCACTACCAAATGGAGCTATGTATGCCAGATCTTTTGGAAATAACAAAATAACTAAAACTCCCTATTCGTCCATTTAGTATTTTTTTAAGGACCAAAACTGTTGTTTTTTAAGCTAAATAAGGATTATATTCGATATAACCTTTCAAAGAAACAGCTCCTTTTTCTTGAATTTTCACAATATTAAAGGCAAAAAATGAAAAGCATCCTTACCCTCTTATTTAGTTCTATAACATGCATGAGTCATAGCGCTATGAGCATTGATCCAAACCAATCCAAAAAGGAAAACACAATGGAAAACTATACCACCGTTCAAAAACCTGAAATTTTCATTATGGGAATCCAATGCAGAACATCTAATGCTCCAGATGCAGGACCTCATGATATCGCAAAACTTTGGGGAGACTTTTACGCTAAAGACATCCTTAATCAGATTTCTAATAAGACATCCTCTGAAGTCCTTGCACTTAAATAATCTAACGGTTTTATCGGATTCATTTTTTTTATTTCTGTAGCGACATACTTAGATAGGTTTGAATCTTTTTTCTTTGATAAAAAACTGTGCTCGAGCGATAAAAAAGTCTGAGTATTAGAGGAAAGAGAAACACGTAGAATCATGAAAATGCTCAATATGATTTTTAAAATCCGCAAAGGCATAAATTACAAGATATTAAAAATCAATAAAATACAAAAAAATCAAACCTTAAACAATCTTAACCGGAACCTATACTTTTCTTTTATACATAGGGTACTCAGGAGTCCATGTATTTTTTTCAATGAGAGCTCTCATCTCCTCTTCAGAGTAAAAAGGAGCCACACCTTCTTCTATTGCCATTTTTCCTACAGCTAATGCGATTTCTTTAGAAATGGCTCCTAATTCCTTAAAAGATGGAAATAAAGAAGCTTGAGAATCGATAAGCATCGGGGAGTGATTACTCAGCTCTTGACCTGCAGCAACAAACATTTTTTCTGTTATTTTTTTAATGCCAAAAGAAATCGAAGCTAGGCCAACCCCTGGAAAAATATAAACATTATTGCACTGAGCTACAGGATATAGTTTATTCTCATACTCTACAGGGGGGAAAGGGCTCCCTGTAGCAAATATAGCTCTTCCTTCAGACCATTTAATTATATCTTCTGGATTTGCTTCACAGTGATGATTTGGATTCGAAAGAGGTAAAATCAATGGATGCTTGCAATAAGAAGACATCGTTTTAATAATTTCCTCTGTAAACGCCCCTTTTTGCGTTGAAACCCCAATTAACACTGTAGGCTTTATATTTTGAACCACTTCTAAAAGAGTGATGTTTTTTCGATCTTTTACTTCCCAATCTTTTAAAGCTTCGCGTTTCTGAATAAAGTCTTTTTGACTTTCATCATAAGGCCCTTCAGCTTGCAAAAGCCCCTGCATATCCACAATATAAAAATAACCACAAGCCTCCTCCTTAGAACAGCCTTCCATCATCATAGCATCAACAAGCTTCTGGCAAATTCCAAGTCCTGCAGAGCCTCCCCCTAAAACAGCAATTTTCTGATCTTTTAATAGTACCGACTGTTTTTTTATCGCTGAAAAAACAGCCGCAAGAACAACTGTTGCAGTTCCTTGAATATCGTCATTAAAAGAAAGAATCTCATCTTTATAAAGATCAAGTAAGGGTTTTGCGTGTATTTTAGCAAAGTCTTCCCACTGAAGAAGTACACTAGGAAATCTCTTTTTTAACGCCTTAACAAATAGATCGATAAAATTATAATATTCATCTTCTACAACTCGAATATGCCTCCACCCCATGTAATTCACATCATTTAGATACTGAGGGTTATTAGTCCCCACATCTAAAAAAATAGGCAAAGTACGAGAAGGATGAATACCTCCAAAAAGAGTATATAAAGAAAGTTTTCCAATAGGAATTGTCATTCCCCCAATGCCCAAATCTCCTAACCCTAAAATCCTTTCCCCATCAGTTACAACCACCACATCCACAGGTTTATCTTTATATAATGCTATCATCTGATCTATGCGATCTTTGTTGGGATAAGAAATATACAGCCCCCTATGCTCCCAATGAAGACAACTATAATTCATAGAGATATCCCCCACTGTTGGAGTATATATATAAGGGAGCATTTCTATAACGTGATGTCCTACTAGATAATAAAACAAGATTTCATTTCTGTTTTGTAAGGCATTGAGGAAAATAAACTTAGCAAATTGAGAAGCTTGTGATAAAAAATTATCATAACGTCGATCCGCCTGTTCCTTGATGGAAGAAACATGATAGGGAAGTAATCCGTGAAGCCCCAAATCACTCCTTTCCTGCTGAGTAAAAGCACTTCCTTTATTATAAATTGGCGTATTTAGAATTTGCTCTGAAGACAAATCTATATATATATCTTCCAAAATAAAAACTCCTACTAACTTTAATGTGAATTTTGAAATTAATATAAAGAAACAAGCTTGTCAATTAAAATGTTACTGAGTAGGTATTTTTTCAGGTGATTGATAACTAGATTTAATAGATAAAATTACAAAACACCAAATAAAAAACAAAGACAGGTTGACCCAAGATAGAAAAACAATTGAATTTGCTACAAAAAAATACTGTAGAAATAAAATAAAAAAAGAAGCGACAGCCTTAGAAGCTCTAGTAATAAAAACATCAATTAAGGCTTTAGCTTGAAACTTCTCTTCTATTCGTAGTGGAATATAGAGCATTTCCTTAATTACAGAAAAAACAGAAAAGTCAAAACATTTAATCATAAGAAAAGAATAAGTTACGACTCCTAACACAGGAAATAAAAGAAAAGAAACTGCATTTATACCTAAGAAAATAGGCACTACTAGATGCGATTTTTGAAGCCCTAAAAATTGGATTAATAAGTAAGTGCCAAAAAACTGAAAACACATAGTAAAAATATTACCTAAACAAGCTATTTTCCCAAAAAGTGCAGTCCTTATATCTTTATCTGGATATGCACCTTCTAAATAAGTTTGAAACTGAAAATCTGTAATTGTCGCTGTAATTTGCATAAAAGCTGTAATAAGTAAGATTGCAGTTAATAACCGTGAAGAAAAAATCAACTTAACCGCTTGAGGGAGTAACGCAGCATACTTTGTTTTCTCACTAACAACCTTCTCTACCTGATTTGAAAACCGCAAAAGGCCAAAGTAACAGAGAATAAGTAACAAATAAATTGGAAGGGTGAATTTTAGCAAAGGTTCTGAACCGATTTTCACCGCAAAGAAACCAGGAATAACACTTCCTGTAAAAGCCCCTAAAGCTCCTATTCCAAATAAAAAACCATATAGATATTTAGCGTTTTCTATCTTCATTGTTGAATGAATAACTGACCAAAGTTGTTGAAACATAAGCAAAACATAAACATCTTTCCAGATATAAAAAATAAAAGGAATAAAAGAAATCCTAGAAATATAAACAGAACAAAAAACATTTCCTATTATTACAGCTAGTGTAGTAACAATAAACATCTTGAAACATCCAATCTTAGGAAGTAAATAATTATAAAGAGTGACAACTGCCAAATTAAAAGGAAGACTAACCAGCCAAACATATGGAAACAGAGATGAACCATATTCATGAATAAATAAAGAATTACTTACAGGCCTTATAATTGCGTAATCTGCTGAAATCAAAAAGCTACAAAACATAGCAAACAACAAAAATAACTTTTCTCCTCTAGAAAAATCTTGGACTCCTTGCCATAGTTGCTTAATTTTTTGCATTATTTCTCTCTATTGGATAGTTTTCTAATAAAAATTCTATAAATTCCTTATATTTAGGATCAACATAAATCCAGGTTGATGCGTGAGAAGGGATCGATATAGAAAAAAAAGATTTTGCATCCATGACTTTTTGACCTCTTGAAAGAACTGGAAAAGATAAAAATGAAGGCTCTTTTCTTTCATCGACTATATGTACTTCTAGAGAACCTACTTGAAACTTATCTTTCAGAGATTCCATGTCGTGTGGATTTAAAGATCTCGAAAGTTCGATAGCTAAGTAGCGACGATCTTTTACAATCAGTGCTGCTGCATCATCATGACCCGGATGCTCTTGACTTGAAAAAGCAACCCTCAACTCAGAAAGAACTTCATTGTCTGTATAAGCTAGATAGTCTGATAAAGAAGCAAGCATCTGTTTTTTTTGAGCAAACTGTTTAATAAATCGTGCCATATGAAAAGAATAGGTTCTAACCGATGGATATTGATAAACGCGCCTATGCATGAAGTACCTAGCCAATAAAAGAGCTTCGCATGCAGCTACCCCATTTTCTTCTATACCTAAAGTCAACAACTCTCCTTGATCCTGATGCGAGCATGGAAGAATACAAAGAGTCTCTATTAACTGCTGATAGTCGAAAAGCCCATAAGAAACTCCCGTAGCACGAGAATCTCTTAATAAGTAATCGATTCGATCCGCTCCAAAAAAATCACCCGTAATTATTTGACTTAAGACTCTCTGCCAAGAAGTAAATTCTGAATTTGCTCTCTTCTTAGTAAGATGTCCTTCCCCTAAAGAAACTTTAATAATATCTTCTAAGACATTTTCTTTAGGAAAGTCTGCTTGAAAATGGCCCCAGATAGATCTTAAAAAATCACTTTCAATTAATTTAAGAGTCCATAGTTCATGTCCCTTTTCTCCTAAAACAATATTTTCTGCCGTATGCGAAAAAGGCAAATGTCCTAAGTCATGACAAAGAGCTGCAAAACGAACTACCTGCCTCCAATAAGCAAGAAATAAGTCATCTAATGGTTTTTTATACTTTCGCATAATTTGGTCAAAGATTTGACTTGAAACATGCATGACTCCCAAAGAATGCTCAAATCGAGTATGAGTAGCTCCTGGATAAACTAAATAAGTAACCCCCAGTTGCCGAAGATAGTGAAGTCTTTGAAAAACATATGAATCAATTAAGTCTCTTTCCAAGGAAGAGAAATAAATAAAACCATGAACTGAATCATAAATCCTTTTGAAATAATGCATTAACCCTCCGGACGAGGTCGGCTTTCATGCATGTAGTGAGAAGAAACCTCCATAAATTCAGCTTTCCTTTGAAGTTCTTTAATACTTTTAGCTCCTCCAAAGGTTAATCCACTTCGAAGCCCCCCCATTAACTGGTCAATAAGATTGACGGCGCTTCCGCTTATAGGCCCCCAAAAATCAATCCCCTCAGCTACAGTTCTGGCCTTTACTTCACCGTAAAAAGAACACTGAAAATCCTCACTTGCTTGACCTCGATACTTAGCTTCTATCCTATCTGGGTCTGAAGGTGACTTTCTTTTTGGAGAAGCACTTTCTAGCGTCATTGCAAACATTTTCCCTAGCATCACACTACTAGCACCTGCTGCTAATGCCAAAATAAGATCTCTACTATTGCGAATCCCCCCATCGGCTATCAAAGGAACTCTCAATTTTTCCGCTATTTTTCCACATTCATAAATGGCAGAAAACTGAGGAACTCCAAATCCAGTTACCATTCTAGTTGTGCAAGCAGCACCTGGCCCTACTCCTACTTTAACGGCGTCCGCTCCCGCGTTAACGAGATCGTGATAAGCCATAGGAGTGCATACATTCCCAGCTATGACTTCTTTATCTGGGTGTGTTTTTTTTAGAGATTCGATGAAATGACACATCCGATCAGAATGACCATGCGCTACATCAATACAAACCCCGGCAGCTCCCAAATCTAAAAGAGCACGAGTCTCTTCAATCTTTAAAATACCACTCGAAATAAAAGCCTGATTTCCATATTTCTTAACCCAATTAATCTGTATTTCTTGACTAGTAAATCGATGGAAAATAGGAATCGATCCATGACTAATCAAAAGATCTGCCATTTCCTCATTAATCACTGTATCCATGTTTGAGCAGACTAAGGGAATTTGAATTTTACGGTTTTTTGTCAACCAAGAACCCAAACTAGGTTCCGTTCTTGATGGAACATTGTTAAATTGTGGAACTAAAGCTATATCGTCAAACGTATATCCTTTTCGAAACCCCATCTCTAACCCCTTCCCCTACTTCACAGATCAAAAAACAAATATAACGGAATCCTTCATATAAAGAAAGAAAATGAGATCATTTTTTTAGATTCTATTTTACTAAGAAGGGATTTTATTTTTAGAAATAATAGATAAGAAAGAATCTATTTTTTCCTTTACACTTTGAGAATCCGCACATTGATTTATTAAAATAGCAAACGCTATATCGTTTGAATATCCAGCATACCCCTTAATTAGGGTTGAAGATCCGGATTTAGCCCTAATAAATTCCTTTGGCTCTGGAAGAGATTCTAGAAAAAGAGTGAAAAACTCCGATTTCTTCATGACTATTAAAAGAGCCACCAGCTGCTCTGTTGTAATCAAATTTCTTGTAGAAAGCCCTGAACCATCCGCAAGAAGCAGTCCATCAAGGTCTATTCCCTTCGCCTTTAAAAATTTTTTTACTGCTTTAATCCCTGCAATTGAAGACCCTTCACCCTCGCAAACTTCTCCCATTTTTTTAAGAAGATGCTCCGCATAAAGATTAATACTTTTTTGATTGGTTAAATGGACTATTTCTTCTACAGAAGGTGATTTAGTAGTATGAAATACCCTCTTTTCTTTTTCAGCTTTTACCTGATGTTGAACAAGAACCCCTTTTTCTTTTAAAGAATTTTCTAGAAGTTCCGAGCATACAAGGGCTGGATCCGGAATTAGTCCTTGGATTGAAAATTCAGCAACACCTAAAGGAACTGTCCCACGAACATATTGTATAAAGGAAAATTCTGACCCATAGATACAGGCTCGATCTCCCGACCCTTCGGGACCCGTTGTCACCTCATTCTTTAAAACAAGCTTAGAAAAGTCAGGTTCCACTTTTAGAATAGTTGCTTTTTCTCCTTCTAAAACTCCGGGCTTAAAAAATAAAGAATAGGCATTTTCATGAAAAGACAGAGCTGAGGCCCCTGCCCCATAATAATTACCTAAATCTTCCCACGTCCAACTAGGCGCCGCTAAGGCTTTTTCCCAAGAAGACGAATCTCCTATAATCTCTCCATTTATCTGTATAATTCCAAGCTTTTGAATAGCCTCTATCCAGGTTGCAATTTGTAATTTCCAATCCAAAGACGAATTAATTCGATTCGATCCAAGACAAGGATCTCCTCCCCCTACAACATATAGGTTTCCATCTAAAACACCCGATTCAATCTTACCATCATATGAAAGATGTGTTTCAAATCGCATTTTAGGGCCTAGAAGATGCAATGCTGCTGCAGTTGTAATAAGTTTTAAGCAAGAAGCTGGCATAAGGCTTTTCTGACTATTTTCGCTAATTAAAACTTTCCCCGTTGGAATATGCACTGCATACATGCTAACAGTTGCGCGATCGATTGAGGTTTTTGCTTCTAATTTAAAAGAAAAAAAAATCAATAAAAAGACAGCACAAAAAAAAGATCGATTCCCCATAACACCCGCTTTTAACTCTTATATTTTCTTATTCTAGGTAAATGGGCGAGTATACACAGATTTAAGAAAAAACCCCTTATTTTCTGCTATTTTTTTAAATAGCAGATTCACTCAAAGAAAGACTCGACCTCTTTCAATCTTTTCTAAAGTAGCTAACACTCTGGAAGCCTGATAAAGAAAGAGCTCCGCCCGAATGGATCCATAAAATATTTCCATCTAAGCCCTCTTCTTTTACCATTTTTTTTGTAGTAAGTAAGAGCTTAGCTGAGTAAATCGGATCCAAAAAAAAACCCTCTTTTTCTGCTGTTTCTTTAATTTCTTTAAAAATAGAGGCATTATGAGAGCCAAAGCTTTTAGCTGTTACTGGAAACAAGCACCGATACGAATCAATCGAAAAAGACTCTTGCAACAATTTTTGTAAATGATTATGAAAAAAAGTCAGTTTTTCAGAAAACTCTACTTCTTTTCCTGCCACTAGTACAACATGTATTTTTATGTTTTTTCTTAAATAAGCAAGCCCTAAAATCAAGCCTATCGCACTCATCCCAGTCCCTGAATCAATAAAAACATGTCTAAAAGAAAGTTCTAGATCTTCTTCATTTTGAAGAAGATCTAGTGGAAGGGTTAACGACCCCATTAAAGCTTCTTTCATGCATCCACCCATCGAAATCCAAAAAAAAGTTTCGTCTAATTTCTTTTCCCACCCAGCTTTCCACTCATTATCTAAAAGATCTGGCACTTTCTCGACCCATAAAACTTCATGTTTTTTAATTAAAAGAGAAAGAAAAAACGCATTTCCTTTTAGATCTGATTCGTTTGGCCTTTCTAAAAACAGTTGATATCCAATCCCCTCTTGCTTTACTAATTGCAACAAAGAAAGCACATGATTAGAATTTAAAGAGCCCACTATGGCGACTCTCTTGTTATCTTTTTTTAAGACTGGGAGTATAGACACATATTTTCTTAATTTAGAGCCACTTACTCCAAACCCAAGTTCATCCTCTCTTTTAACATATAGAGGCTCTTCTTGCATTCGATGAACTCTTGAATGTAACGGAAAAGAAGACAGATTATATAGGTTACATAGATTTTGAAGCCTGTTTTTATACATAATTACTCCTCTAACTTGAACCGAAAACCAACGGCATCTTTTAACAGCTAATATTGGCTCTGGAAACATGCTTTTCGTTACCTAAAATAGAGAAGGGGTTGGATCTAAATTGAGCTTCTCTTCTGCTTTTTTTTGAATTTAAATCAATCGAGCTTAGTTCAGGAATAGAAAATGAACTATATTGATGCCCAAAAGTCCCCAAATAGGTATGCAAAGGTTCAATGGCCCTCAGTGGTCTTTCGATTGTTAATATTGGGTCCATTTGCTCCGTCTCAGAAAGCATTAAACTTTCTTTTGATTCCTTTTCAGTGTCCATTATATAAAAGCCCCCTCATCCACAACTTCTTTTACTTTCTCAAGATTAGATTCAACAGTTACATCATCTTTAGATTTAAAAAGAAAACCTGGATCCTCAACCGCTCCTATTCTATACTCTTTAAATCTTCTAAAACTCGTTTCTTTATTAGGTATTTTTACTTACTCTCCAAAAGTAAGCTCCCAGATAGCCTTTAATAAACAAATAGCTTTCTCTACAGAATCCAGTTGCTTTAACAACTCTTTATCTTTTTGGATTTCAGTCCTTAATCTTTGCATTTTTTTCGGAGAAAACTTGCTAGTTTCTTCTTTATAATCCAACCCTAAATAAGCTTTTCTAACTAACGATCCTATTGCTATAGAAAAGTCTAATACTTTTTAGCCTTATTTCTATGAGTTTAGGCTATCCTTCCTTGGAGAGTTTCCATCACTGAAATAGGTTCTGAGTCCTCACATGATGTTCCACCTACTAAAGGTCTTTACTAGCCAGGATCCTTCCCTCCACAACCATTACAGATAGTTCATCAGTAGCATGATCCATCCGACTTCCTAGCTTCCATCTTAGTTCTCTCGCTATTATACTTGTCGACTAATAGTTCCATGAAGAGCAGCTAGGATCTCCCGCGTTTTCCTATTAACTGTAATCACATGCCATGCTCTTAGACCCGGAAGAGACCTCATCTCCATCCCTTGGTTCGGAGATTATACTATTGCTTTCCGGCATTTACAAACCGTCAGCTCTCTCAGTTTAAATTATTACGGGGCTCAATCAGTATGCTTTCGCTTACGGCCTATGAGCTCCCTGCCTACTGCACTCACCCGAATTGTTACCAATAGGAATCCAAGGCTCGATATGAGATGGGTTGAAATCCCTTTCTCAGCTGAACTTTCATCAGCAAGTTACTAGGCACTTCGTGGCGCACATAAAATTAATTTAAATTTTACATTTACTAGAATTTAGCATAAGTTATTTACTCTAAAAAGAAAAGAACTGAGAATTTATTTTAATAGGAAAAAATTCTATATTTACTAATAGTCCTAAAAGAGAGGATTGCAAATTTCTTACTTAATATGGTAGGGTCATGCAAAAAAAAAGATTAGGAGGATGTATGTCATTTCCCTCTCCGTTAGATATTAATAAAAAGCTACCTTTAAGCCCTGATACTGCTATGCAAATCCAAAAGCATCGCAAGCAAATTCAATCAATTATTCTAGGAGAATCTCCTCTTTGGGCTTTAGTTATCGGCCCATGCTCTTTGCATGATCCTGTATCCGCCTTAGATTACTCTCGAAAATTAAAAGCATTACAGGAACAAGTAAAAACAACCTGCCTTCTTGTTATGAGAGCTCATATAGAGAAACCAAGAACATGCATTGGATGGAAAGGATTACTTTATGATCCTTATCTAGATGGTAGCGACAATATAGAGGCAGGTCTTTCTATCTGCCGATCTCTTTATTTACAAATCGCAAATCTAGGAACCCCGATTGCTACGGAATTATTGGATCCCATATTAGCACCTTACTTTTCAGACCTCATTTCTTGGGGATTTATTGGAGCAAGAACTAGTTCCTCCCAAATTCATAGACAACTAGCTTCATCACTTTCCATTCCTATAGGATTTAAAAATTCAACGGATGGGGATTTAGAAAGCGCCATTCAAGGAGCCTTAGCGGCTCAAAACTCTCAAAGCTTTATCCACATCAATGAACTTGGGAGAATTTGTCCAACTAGAAGTCTCGGAAATCCTTTCGCTCATATCGTATTAAGAGGATCTACCTTTGCTCCCAATTACAAGTCTTTTGACATTCAAAATGCTTTAACTCTTTCTAAAAAATCAGGATTAAATCACCGTCTTTTAGTTGATTGCTCTCATGACAATAGCTATAAAAATCACATGAATCAAAAAGATGTCTGCCACAACATTTTAAATCAATGCTTAAGCGGCAATGACCGCATTATGGGCATTATGATCGAAAGTCATATCAAAGCTGGAAATCAACCGATTACAGCTGACTCCATAGACCCCTTCATTTCCATTACCGACCCCTGCATTAACTGGGAAGAGACTGAAGAACTTGTTTATTTAATACACGAGGCCTTAGTAGATTCTAATCTTTTATCCTCCCTTTAAAATGTTGGAGGGAAAAAAGTTGCAGAGGATTCTTCGGCATCTTCATTTATTTTTGAAGGCAAGCTTTCTGAAACTTCTTCTTTAGAGTCTTCTAATCGAATAATATTCACCCAAAGTTGGTGCTGCCAGAAACGAAATACTTCACCCTCTTCCTCTCGAATCTCTGCCTTATAAGATAAAAGACCTTTTGTCCTATCAAATTCTCCGTCCAATAAAGAGTAAACGACATAGCCGGATTTATAGGAAATAGGATAAATAAATTGAGCTTCTGAATAGTCTCTATAAATAACCGTCAAATAAATCTTTGGATTTTTCTTAAGCACATCTTTCGGGATCTGCCATTCTACGATTAGCTCTTGTCCTTTAGGAGGATTTTTCTGTCTAGGGTCAGGCGTTCCTACATAGGTACTAGCTAAGCTATCTTGATTTACTTTTTGTTGATAAATTGTGAGATAGTATTTCTGACAGCCAGACAAAAGAAAAAGACAAAAGAAAAGAAATAAACTATATTTTTTCATGAAAAATAACTTTTGTTTAGGTAGAGTTTCCTATTGAGAAGGAGTTGCTTCTTTTTATCAAGGGAAAATATCATGGGTCAAGCTGTTTATGGAATTTTATTTAGTCAGGATAAAAAACAAATCCTTCTTGTAAAAAGAAGAGATCTTCCTGTCTGGGTCTTTCCTGGCGGGGGGCTTGATGAGGGGGAAGACCCTAAAAAGGGTGTAATCCGAGAAGTAGAAGAAGAAACCGGATTACAAGTTCAAATTGTCAGGCAGATTGCCGAATATCAACCCGTTAACAGGTTGACTCAGAAAACTTATTTCTTTGAATGCTCAGCTATTGGTGGCACAGCAAAACCTTCTTCTGAATCGAAAGAAGTGGCTTTTTTCCCTCTAGACCACCTGCCTTCACGACTACCCCCTCCATTTCCAGGGTGGATTGCTGATGCTTTAACAAACAACCCGGCAGTCATCGTAAAGCCAACCGAAGGCGTTACTTATTGGATTCTTATTAAGCTGTTATTACAACATCCTATTTTAGTTTTAAGATATTTTCTAACAAAAATAGGAATTCGATTCAACGCTCAGGACTAATCATTTTTTTAGGATCCACTACTTGATCGAACTCTTCAGGCGTAAGAACTCCCATTTCAACAGCTGCTTGCTTGAGCGTTTTATCTTCTTCATAGGCCTTAGACACAACCTTAGAAGCTAAATCGTAACCAATAACAGGATTTAAGGCAGTAGCTAGCATTAAAGAGTTATTTAGATGCTCCTGAATTCTCTTCCGATTCGGCACAATACCTTCTAAACAGTTATCATGAAAGCTAATGGCCACATCTCCTAATAGCCGGATAGATTGCAAAAGATTGTAGATCATGAGCGGCTTAAATACATTGAGTTCAAAAGTTCCTAAAGAGCCAGCAATACCAATAGCTACATCATTCCCCAT
The DNA here is from genome assembly GCA_945898205.1 of Chlamydia trachomatis. Taxonomy (GTDB): domain Bacteria; phylum Chlamydiota; class Chlamydiia; order Chlamydiales; family Rhabdochlamydiaceae; genus CAIJXB01. The sequence goes on from CAMDHO010000029.1 coordinate 20,686, forward strand.
GACTTGTGTTGCCACCATTGTCATAGCCTCACTTTGCGTTGGATTTACCTTTCCCGGCATGATAGAAGATCCTGGTTCGTTAACAGGCAAAATCAACTCCCCAAAACCTGACCTAGGCCCTGATGCAAGTAATCGAATATCATTAGCTATCTTCATAAAAGAACAGGCTATCCTTTTTAAAGCGCCACTAGATCCTACAACTGCATCATTAGCAGCTAAAGCTTCAAACTTATTAGGCGCTGATATAAAAAGAAATCCTGTTATATTCGAAATCGTTTCTACCATTTTCTGACTATATTCTGGATGCGTATTTAATCCTGTACCTACAGCAGTCCCACCTATTGCGAGTTCTGAGAGCGCTTCTAGCGTGTTTTTTATAGCCTTAATTCCGTGACTGACTTGAGATGCATATCCAGAAAATTCCTGCCCCAGTGTCATCGGAGAGGCGTCCATTAAATGAGTTCTTCCTATTTTTATAATATCAGCAAACTCTTCAACTTTTTTTTCACATCCACTTTCTAATTTCTTTAAAGCAGGGATCAGTTTTTTTTGAATAGAAAGAGTTGCAGCAATATTCATAGCAGAGGGAAACACATCATTAGAAGACTGTGATTTATTAACATCATCATTAGGATGAATTGGACTTTTAGATCCCATCACTCCACCTAGCTTTTCAATAGCTCGATTGCTGATTACTTCGTTGACATTCATATTAGTTTGCGTTCCGGACCCCGTTTGCCATACTACGAGATCAAAATGTTCGTCAAGCTTTCCTTCTATAATTTCATCGCATACTTCGACGATGACCTTCTTCTTTTTTTCATCCAAAAGACCCAGATCCGCATTAACAATTGCTGCAGCTTTTTTTATAATAGCTATAGCATAAATCATCTGTATTGGCATCTTCTCTTCTCCAATCAGAAAATTTTCTAAAGATCTTTGGGTTTGAGCTCCATAGTGTTTATGCGCAGGAACCCAAATCTCCCCTAAACTATCAACTTCTTTTCTTTTTTCCATGAAAAAGCCTTAATTTATTACAAATGAGTCTTATTATAGAGGAAATATCAATTTAATGAATTTAAAGCAAGAGTTCTGACTTCTTATAAGGATAAGAGAATAGTACAGCTATAAATTAGCTGCACTATTCGAGATTATGACTTCTGGAGAGCTTTCTTTTTTAAATAAAGCTCCTAATGAAAACACAGAAAAGAACCAAGCAAAAAGGACTACAAATAAAATAACTGCAATATAGGGAGTTGAAGCAGCAACGCTTCCTAAAGAGATGATAAGTCCTTGATAGGTTATTGAAGCTCCTGACTTACCTAAAGCTGAACCTAACCCATCAATAGCAGCCTTTCCTTTTGTTTTAGACATAGGAGGCAATGGCAAAAATGCAAGTTCTTTAGAAGCATCAAATACTGAATACTTACAGGCTTTACTCAAACAGTACTGCAAAGACCCAAAGTATACCGTTAAAGCCAAAGGGGTAGCTCCAAGCAAAGCAAGAGAGATTGGAGTCAGTGCGTCACCAGAAAAAAGGAATACAAAAAAACCTATTGCCATAACAGTCATTACAGCTGGAGTTAATAGAGCAGTAAAAGTCCAGCCTAATCGATTAATCATTATAGAAAACAAGGCTCCCCCTAAGGTTCCTATTACCCCGATTCCTATAGTAATCGCATTCATATGAGAGAGCATTTCATTAGGATCTGTAAAAAAGCGCTTTAACTGCTCTTTCCAAAGCACATCCGTAACGTTAATAGAAATGTTATATCCCAGAAAAATCAAAGCAAGACATGTTAGATATTTTGATTTGATTATATAGCGAATACTTTCTCGAATGGACAACTTAATAATTTCTTTTTCTTCTAGTTGCGCATCTTTAGAAACTTCTATTTTTTCTACTACATTTCGATTGATCCAATAATATGTAGCAATAGATGCTAAGCCTAGTCCAGTTAAAGTCAAAGTAAGGTTAATTAAAGTTTGGCTCCAAGCCGCTTCCGTATTAGAGGTTGGAGAAAAAGAAAAAGTTTGAACACATAAGATTCCAATGCCCCCACCTAAAATAGGAGCAAGGTTAGACCCAATATTTAAAAGACCATAAGTTCTCTTAGCCTGTGACACTTCTGTATGATCATTGACAAACCCCCAAAAAAGCATACCTAGCATAACAGGAGCCCACAGCTCTGAGACGACGTAAAAAGATGTAAATGTCCAGTTACGAATCATTGCAATCATCCCCTTAAAACCTGACGGCAAATAAGCTGTCATTAAATCGCCAAACTTATCAAGATGTAATGAGTCACTATGAGGATGAATAAAAAAGGCAAACAACAGGAAATAACTTAAAAAAAGACTGATAATAATATAGAAAATCATTTCTTTGGAATAGCGCCTGGCAAGTCTAGTATAAACCCAAGTAGCTATTATAGCACCTGGCAGCATACCCCATACTTTTAAAAAAGGAATTACCTCAGCGCCAGAATGCTTTGCTGTTAGGATGATCGTATCTTTTAAATTTCTTAAAATACTGTAAGCGCTGCAAAGAAAAAAGATCAAACTTAACATCGATACAACCTTTTTCAATTCTGATCGATGTACCGGCCATAAAATGGATCTCAAAAATCCAAATTCTTTTTGATTCTCAGTCATTTTTTATCCTATCCTAACATTTAGGCAAATTCCATGAGTTTATACCACAGCTGTAGATTTAAAAAAAACACATAAAATTATTTAAATAAAAAAAATAGATAAAAAAAAGACGACAACATAAGAAGACTTTAAATTAAAACCGAAAACGCTTAGATAAAAAAAGAACTAAACGAAATACTCATCAAGAGGGCTAGTGGAAATATTTCAACTAGCCCTCCTATGAAAATAAAAAAAATTAACATGAAATTTTCTTTAAGACGCCTTCACTCAATCTATCGCTCTCTTAAAATGCACCATCTAAAGCTATAAGAGCCTGTCTTTTCCAGGCAACTACCTGATCTAAAGAAACCCTATATTCAGTAGCAACAGCTTCTAAAGTTTTACTTTCTTGTAACGCAGCTAATGCAACCTGCTTTTTAAAGTTCATAGTATAATTCACAGGAGAACTTCTTACAGATACGTTTCCTGAATACGGACTATACCTCTCCCCTGACTCCGATATCGCAATAAAAGGACTCGGTACTAGATCTCGGGAATCTAGTTTTAAATAAGGATCAATATCCTCATCCATCAAAAAAGGAGAATCATCTTGAGATCGGCCTGTTTCTCTTGAAACCAGATCTTGAATTATCCCTATTTTTCTTTGATCACTCAGCTTTTCCAGGCTCTTACCTCTGCAAGTATAGAAGAGAGGGTTCATTTCACAGACTCCTAGTGTATAAATGCGCGAAAGCAGATCGTCAACCTGCTTAACGCTCAACCCGATTTCATCAAAAGATTTTTTTACCCCATCATATTGAATAACTAGTTGTTCATAGGTCAAATCTTCAGATAAAGCTTTCTTTAGATTTAAAACTATCTTCATAACCAAATGTAGAGCTTTGGTAACCTCATCAGCTGGTTCAACAACACAATCATTAAGCTTTACTAAAAGACTTTCGACGTCTCTACCTTCTTTAGCCCCTAGAAAATCGAGAAGATATTTCGCTTCAGGGATATTTGCAGCAGTTACACCTGAAGATTCTTCTCCAATAATTTCATTGACAATCCATTGACTTAAAAGCTCTAACTCTCTCTCTTCTGAAAACTTTACCGGCAGATTCCTGCTAAATAAATTTTCTTTAATCGATTCAAACCTATGTTTCAATCTGTCTTGATCTATTGAATTAAAAGAATCGAAATCTTCACAGATTCCAGCTCTTACAATCTGTTCGTAAACTCTAAAATCTGACTTTTTTTCACGAGTTGCTGCATAGAGAATCATCTGATTAAAAATAGCCGCAATTTCAGTGGATTTTCCTTCTAAAAAAAATTCAATACCTTTCTTGCACTCTTCAAATTTCTTTGGGATTCGAGCAACCACTCCCAATTCTAATCCACGCTGAACAATATCTTCTTTAAACTCTTGAGGAAGATCCGATAAAGAAACCGGTGTTGCTTCAAAATTTACAATCTTTTCCCAAAAACTTTCTACTAAAGCCTTTAAAGTTTGACTGCATAAATCTTCATTTTCACGCTGAATTCGATCCGATTCTCTAGACCCCTCCGCTTCGATCTTTTTTAGACCCGAAGTCAGTTCTATCCGCAACTTCTTTAGGGTTGGAAGATAGTCTAAACTATCTTTTATCATTTTTTCAAGAGACATCGCGAGTTTAATTGTTGGAGATTCAGATTCAAATCCATCCCCCCCCCTCTTAGATAAATATTTAAACAATTCTCCTTTAATTCTATTTAAATTAATCTCAACATTATCTGAATCACACTTAAAGTTTACTGCATTAATTTGATCACAAACCTCTTTTGCAAATCCCAATATAACGACATCTCTAGAATTTCCAGATGAAGGAGAAACTCGAGTAATTTCAGATAAAATCTCTAAACATCGAGCTTTTACTTTTTTCTTAGCTTGACTAGTATATTCAGATAGTTTCTTTTTAAATTGCGAGGCAATCTTTAACTGTTCACCCTCCAATTTCTTGCCTAATTCCTCCCCTAAAGATTTTTCATCTCTCCTTAAAGAACGAAAAAGACTTACCATTTTTTCTGCTAGCTCATATTGCGGCATAAGAAGAGCGATCTCATCTCGTGAAACGACCTGCACTCGACTTTTCAACCGAGCCAATTGATTTTCTAGATCTTCTTCAGCAGGAAAAGAGACTGTAAAAGAACCTCTATTTAATTTCTCTTTTAAGCCATTCATCTTTTGACATATAGCTACATAAACACCTTGAACCTCTTCCCCAGCCTCTCGACTTGCCGCTAGTGAATCCTCTTGAAAAGAAGAACCTTCCTTCTGTAAAAATCCCATCATTTTAGCCATCTGAACAGGATCACCAAAGCTGCGTACATTCATATTTAAACCAAATTGTTTAATTGAATATTTAAATATATCAAACAAAAAACTTAAAAGCAAATTAATTTTACAACAAACAACTTAATTAAACATTAAAAACAAAAGTTATACACCTAAATTAAAACACAATAAAAGCTTGTCGTCACCCACAAATATCAATCAAATATTTTAACGTGATTTTCATAGCATCACATTCATTCCGCACCGCATATCCTGATGGCTAAGCCATCCTTTCTAATTTTTTTGCCATCCCAGATTGCCATCAGACTTCCTCCCCCCCCCCCATAGACATCAATCTAATTTTCCCCTATGAAGCTCTCTATGCAAATTTTGCCTAAAAATAATTTATATTTACAGCGCCTTGCTCGATGATTTTTTTACACCGCCACCTTACCAGCTCTGGGTCGCTTTTTTATACATAACAGTAATTGGGGGGCTTTCTGCTTTCCTTTTTGAGATAGCCTCTGCATTTTAAGCTCTTACGGTATCCTACATGCAAATTTGATCTTTATTGTGCTTATGAGCGTATCCATAACTAATCTGGTGAGGAGAAGATGTGTGGATGCAATGTTGTATAAGGATAAGACTGTAATTCTTTCGACTTAATTCTGTGTATAATTCTTTCGCAGGTCCCTTCCATTTTTCGGCTCATAAGATTTTAAAATTCCACACAAAAAAACTATCTCAAAACACATACTAAAGGCTGTTTCCTTTTTTAAAAAAGACGTTACTTGAATTGTAATGCACTAACTTACAATTTATTAAGTTCAAAACACCAATCTACATCGACCACAAAACCTCTATAGATTGAGGCTCAACGGAACAATTGGGGCTAGGATTTCTGACTATCCCATAGAGAAATTCTTATAAAATCCTCTAGATGCCTTTTTGAGGTGGGGGATTTTTGATAGGTGAGCTTGCACGCACCAATGAATGAGAAAATCACTTCCTTCTTCAAGCGTCTTGCATATCCGGCACTGATATCAATAGCCCCCTATGTCAGCATAGTTGTTTTAGAAAACCGCAAAGAGAATCTTCCTTACGACCTTTAACAGCGTAAATAATCTGACCAGTAGTAACATCGCTAGTGAGTAGAGGAGACTAATTACTCAGCTCCCCCTCGTTAGAAACCATCGTGGTCGCCCTAGGAATGATCGTTACTGACCACCCCCCGCACAGATCCGTAGGTGCAATATTATTGCATACGGCTCCTCCTTCAGGTTGTGACACCCATTCGCTCTTTTGGATATTTGTGGTATATTTACGGTTTTGGTAACCAATGGTCGATTAATTTATTCATCTTTTCCCACCTGATCTCTCCCTTCTGACTTCTCCTCCTAAGAGTATGAAGCCAGCTTAGACTTATCAAGTGTCTAAAGTAACCCATTGCCTCACAGTTTCCGGGCACTCCATAATAACGGTAGTGCCCTGTGAATACAGCTTTAAGCCATTGACCCACTTCATGGATAGGGTGATGCATGCGTTCTTTGAGTTCATCGCTAAGCTCTCTGACTTTTGCGTGTATCCTTCTCTCCTTCCAGCCGCATACCGCCCAAATTCAATAAGTCGTGTCTTTTCCGGGTGCAGCTCCAGTCCGAACTTGAGGAGTCTTTCTCTCAATTCCGTCTGGAATCTTATAGCATCTGACTCATATTGGAACCCTAGAACGGAGTGAGTAGCGGAAGGGGATCTCACCCTCACGCTCTCTCAGAACCGTACGGAAGTCTCTCGACTCATACGGCTCCCACTATCCAGCCGCAGGTAAGACCCCCAATTTCGAATGAGCAAATAGGTTAGGTTCTTTCTTTGCGATTTTCCCTAACCAATGCGTTACCCTTCTTTGGTGTCGTCTTAACTTTTTGTATTTCCTTTCCGCCCATCTCGCTAATGTACGATTTGCATTTTGAAAAGTCGCATAGAGTTCCGATTTGTACTACTTGCCATAATAGTTAATCCATCCTCTTAAGACTGGATTAAACATATTTGCAAGATCTTCTATCGTTTTGTCACTGCGCAGATGCATTCTCCAACTTCTCATTCTACTCGTCATCTTTTTCTTGGCTTTATTGCGTACTGCTGGGCTGAAATTAATGAAGTGTTTTCCATACCGATTTTTGGATCTTCTAGCTCTAAATGTATAGCCGAGAAAATCAAATTTTTCATTACAGTATTTCTTCTTTCGATCAGCATCCTTAGAATAGACTATTTTTGTCTTCTCAGGATGTAGTTCCAGTTTACATTCTGCTAACCTTTCTTCGATGGCTTTCCTTAATAGGTTCACTGAGTACTTTTTTAAACTAGTTTAGAGCTTCTTTTTGACTAGCAAGACGTAATCTTCTAGCTTTTTATAAAAAAAGCAAAAGAAAAATTCGAATAAATCGATTTCTAATAAACAAAAAAAAACCCTCTAGATAGCTTCTTCTTCAGAAACAGTCTAGAGGGATAAAGAAAACTTGGCGGCGACCTACTCTCCCACACTCTTGTGTGTAGTACCATCGGCGATGAAA
>CAMDHO010000030.1 GCA_945898205.1 Chlamydia trachomatis
TAGAGGAAATGCGTTTTTTTTAAGTGACTCAAGACTCTCAACTTCTGATTGAAAGGAGAAACCGAGTGTGTTAGTATTTTTGCATGTGTCCATGGCTCCCTTCTAACCCTCATACTGGTGGTGTAAAAATCCAACCAGCTCAGTATACACGTCTCATCAGTCAGGCAAACGCCTATGCAATTACACGTCCGTGGAACTCTTCTCGTAAACTACAGCTACGGTTTAGAGGACATTTTTGCTACATCGAATTTGAAGAGAGTGACGGAAGAATTTCTCCCGCTGGAAGACTTCGTTATCTAGGGGATTCTTGGTCTGCTCCAGTGTACACTTACGGAAGCGTTAGCTAGCTGACCTGCTGCTTATCTAGCAAGAAAGAATCTGGAACTTTTAGGGAAGCTTTACGAATCTGCGAACTCTGCTTATAACAAGATAATATGATCAAGGATGCGTTCTAGGCCGGACTTTTTTAAGCTGCTCTATGAAAAACGAAAAAACTCAACGCTCTAAAGTATATCTCAAGTTGGATTGAAAAAGAAATTCTAAATAGCCCAGCTTTTTTAGGACGCATTTCTCTAAATATCACATTAAATGAACTTTCTTTATTTCAGTGCAGTCAATTTTGGTCAGAAAAAGGAAATTATGTATCAGCTTATGACAAACTAAAACTATTAAGCGTTACAGGTGGAGTTCCTCGATATCTTGAAGAAATTAATCCATCTTTACCAGCAGAAGAAAATATTCGTCGTCTTTGATTTCAAAAAGAAGGTTTTTTATTTGATGAATTTAGGCATGTTTTTGCAGACCTTTTTCAAAGAAAAAGTGAAATTTATGAAAAAATCACTCAAAGCCTTTTAGAAAAAAGTCAAGAACTCGGGGATATTTATAAAAAGTTAGATATTCAAAAAAGCGGAAAGTCCTCTACTTATTTAGACGATCTTATTTTATCTGGGTTTCTAGTAAGAGATTACTCTTGGAACATTAAAGATGGGCACAGATCTAAACTAAGTAAATTTAGACTTAAAGATAACTATGTCAGATTTTATCTGAAGTGGATTGCCACTAATAGGCATAAAATTGAAATGGATCAATTTGATAAGAGATCAATTCTTACATTTCCCGGATGGGATACTATTATGGGACTACAATTTGAAAATCTGGTTCTGCACAATCGAAAGTCTATCCAAAAAATTCTTCAGCTTTTCCCAGAAACCATTGTTTTTGATAATCCTTACTTTCAACATGACACAAAGACTCAACCGGAATGTCAAATTGATTATATGATTCAAACAACACATCATTTTTTATACATTTGTAAGATCAAATTTTCAGAAAAACTCATCGGAATGGAAATCCTCTCCGCTATGAAAGAAAAAATGACAAGATTAAAAGTTCCAAAGCATTTTTCCTTATACCCCATTTTAATCCATGCCTCTGCTGTTCAAAAAGAAGTCATAGAAAGCGGTTTTTTTGCTAAAATCATCGATTTTGCAACACTCCTAGAAGAAGATGTTTAAAGCTCTTCGGCTCTTTTTTCTTCAATATAACAACTATGATGGTCCCCAAAAACTAGACTAGTTTAAATCAAGTATTTACCCGATAATAACTACACTATAACTTCCACTTTTTTGCCTCTAAGACAAGGATGTCTTTAGCTTCAGCCAAATCCTTAAACGCACTAGTCGCATTTTTTTTGTTCTTTAGATTATGGTCAGGATGAACCCTTAGAGATAAAGATCTATAAGCTTTTGGAATGACTGTCGGGTCGCTTGAAGACTCTTTTAACTTATGACAAACTGGGGATAAAACCGCACAGGCCCAATCTGTTCCAGGTTTTTCCGGTTTCTCATATCCCATAATACGACTTATGATGTTGTCGTTGCTTTCCTTTGTCGTAACGATTAGGGCTTCTTTAGATCCTGATTCTGCATTGCCGGTTTGACTTGCAAAAAACGAATTAAAAAGAAAATTTGTTTTATAGGCTGAACAAGAAACGTTTACAGAGTGAACTAGAGAATTCCTTAAAATCTCCCACTGATATTTACCGGATGACATATCAGATAACTTCTTACATTTACTCAATTCTGTTACGGCCCTTCTAAAAAGAGCATATGTGCCATACGCATTGATCGCTAAAGCAACAGGTTTGAGTAAGGCATGGTCTGCCATTGACCTAAAGATGAAAAGTCTGGCTCCTGCTAAAGCTAGCCCGGGAAGAGCTGCTTCAAACTCGTTAAAAGTCCTCGCGCTAACGAGCGATTCCCCAAGAGTTGCGGCTATATAAGTTATATCACTCACACCTCCAAGCCATCCATGAGCAATTCCCCTGCTTTTTAAAGCGGAACAGGCCAAAGAAAGAGCATTATTACCAAATAAAAAGACATCTTCTTTTGAAAGAGGGATAGGATATTCAGCTTGATTTGAAATCACACATCTTGTTACTCCATTCACAAAAAGACCTTTTATTTCTTTAATAATATTGAGTATAACAAAGAAATAAGAAAGAAACAAGTTAAATATTTTCTTTAATCAACTAACAATTAGACAGTTTGAATGATTTAATATTACACTGAGAAGCGTCTAGACTCTGCAGATCTTTTACAAATCCCAATAAATTGGGTTATGGGAACAATTTGGGGGAATTTTTCTTTTTTATTTAGCTATTGCAAACTTTTATTTATTTTTATCGATACAATAATTATATTATCTCATAATTAACCATCCAATTTTAATTTAAAAATTGCTAGAGATTAGTTAAAATGTAACATTTACAGTAATTATAAGTTGCTGACGGTCAAAAATAAACAATTAGAAGTAGTCACGCAACCGACAAACGCATGTACATGAAAATAAAAGATTTAGATATAAATCAAGTTATCGAAAGACTTTGCAAAAAGAAAATTACTTTTCACAGTCCTTTAGTTTTTTTATTTGAAATATTTCCTTGATATTTATAGGTGCCTACAAGCTTTTTATGCTGTGATAATAATTACATTCATAAGGCCTTCTAATTATGTTTTTTATGCGTGCTAGTTAATTACGCAAATGGAAATTTACACCTCTAACAACCCAACCGCTTTAATTAACTCGCAACAAACTGTAATTTATTAATTGAATTTTAATGAATTCTCACGTAAAATAATTACTTGCAATGCTGAATTAAACCTCACATTAATTACACTGTCGTATGGAATTTGATTTGATTTTTTAATTATTTTTAATAAAAAAAGGAGATATAAATGAAGTTTAACCTTATTTCTACAGGTGCGTTTTTACTCGCTGCTCTTGGTACGGGAGCTACATCTGAAACTAGTGTTCAGAAAACTTCAACTGAAGGAACTCAAAAAGAGTTCATCACACAAGAGGTTGCATTTCCAATACTTAATGGCCTTACTACTTCGCTAGTAGTATGTACTAAAGATAATATTTTGCCTTGGCAAGATGAATTTCATCGAGGTGGAACGGGATATATTGATGGCATTAAGCCAGATGATTTAAAGCAGCCTATTATGTGTGGAGTAGATCCATGGGGAAGATATTTTCTGGCATTAAAGTATACATGTAGGGGACAAGAAGAGGGTGGAGAAGATAAAAAAAAGACTATTGGAGCGGTAGCTCTTTTTCAACGTTATACGGGAGAAAACCTTATTGTTCCTGGAGGACACTTTCAACCTGTCGGATGTCATGGTAGCTTAGGCCCTATAGATCCTTTGGATTCAAAGACTTTTTCTGAGGATTTTTCGCGTTTTGTAGGTGGAGAGAAAGTGGAATATTACGATTGGTCGGAGGAAAAAATAACAATGGAACTCTGTAACAAACAATCCTGTCCGGATCCGTTCCTTCGAATTGCAGCTCCTGATTCTGTAGAGTTGGTAGTTACAGGTTCATAAGTATGCTCTAAGCAAATAGTATAAAAAAATTCCCCTCCTAAATTTATGAGGGGAATTTTTCTTTTTTATTTAGCTATTGCAAACTTTTCTTTATTTTTATAGCCTGTATTTTACTAATCGCGTCTTAGGAAACGTTATGACCTTAGAGCAAGTCATGAGCTTTATTTGCAATCCAGTAGATCCTTCTCTAATTATTATAGAGGCTGTTGATTTTACAAGACCCGGCATTGGATCTAAGAGAATATTAGAAAAGTTCGAAAAGAAGCTTCTATAGAGCTAAATCGGAACATATCCAGAGTCAACTCCAAGATAAAAAAGGCAAAAAATGCACTCGTCTATAGAAAATGTAACTCCTTCTTCTCAAGATAAAATGCTTCATTTCTTAAAACAAAGAGAAAACTTTAGCTTGTTTCTTTTAGGTAACTTTGAAAACTATGGGGCTACACTTTCTAACGCCCCTTACTCTGGAAATTTCAAACTCATCACATCATCTGATCAAGTAATTGGCGTTTTTTGCCTAACTAAACTAGGCAATCTTCTAATTGAAACTGATGCCTACGAATCTCTTTTTGAGCCTATTTTGACCTCTTGTCAAGAAGAAAGGATCCCTATCACCGGACTTTCTGGAAGTTGGAACTTTTGCTATCTTTTTTGGAAATTTCTAAAAGAAAAGAAAGTCGTCCTAGAAGAATCCTTCAGTTCAAAAGCAACCCTATACACTATTGACATATCGCCCCACCCCCGTTCTTTCAATTCTCTTACACGCCTTCTCTCAACGGAAGACTATACAAAATGGAAACCCCTTCGGTTAGATTATCTCAAAGAAGAAAGACTTCCTAATCATCATACAGACGATCAGTTGTTGGAGCTTTTTATAGATAAAGTGGAAAAGAAAATTATTTGGGGCCTTTTTATAGAAGATCAATTGATCTCCATTGCAGAATTAAATGCAAAATCTCTAGATTTAGGGCAAGCTGGAGGCGTTTATACAGTCCCTAGATTTAGACAACAAGGCTATGCTAGATCTATGATGCAAAAGCTTCTATGCGACGTAAAACACCTTCATAAAATCCGCAAATTAATAATCTTTACAGATGAAAAAAACACTCCAGCTAAACGATTATATGAATCTCTTAGAGGGATTCATGTAGGATACTTCGCTCTTTTATTTAGTAAGGATTAACACCCCTCAGAATGCTGCTTAATCCTTAAAATTTGCTCTTCAGCTTTTATCCAAAGCTCAATTCTAGCACTTTCTGCATTTAATAGATCCGAGCCCCAAATTCGAGGTTCTTTCATTTGATTAAAAAACATTTCCCCAGCTTTATTATTTAACTCTTTTATTCTGGATATAAACGCTCTCCACTCCAAGTCTAAATTTGATAACCTCTCGAGGTTAACTGAAGGCGATGACTGTAAAACTTCAGCAGTCACCTCTTCTAGTTCATTATAGACAATCTGAAACTCTTTAATTTGAAACACTTCCGGATTAAAAGAACAATGCTTTGCAATTGTCTTTTTTCTAGTTGGAGATAAACATTCGGAATGAAATCTACACAGCACTTGATCTATTCTTTCCTGGGAACTCTCGAGAGTCTCTCTTAGCATTTCACCATCTTTTAGATATAACGATTCACTTCTTTTAAGAAGAGCGCGTTTTTTTAGATCTAAAATTTCTGCATCTTCTAACATTCTATCTACCGGAGTCCATATAGAACCAGAAATAGTAGTAGATGGATTCCTTCTAATAACAGGAGAAGCCGATGAATACTTTCTAATAAAAGAGTCTACTCTCTGACTATATAATTTAGCTTCCCTTGGTAAATTAGCTCTAGTAGGACTATAAACTCCAATCATGGGCCCTCAGATAAAAAATTCATTAATAATAGGAAGGATCGAATTCTTCTTGTAAATCCGGCTGGTCTTCTGAAGGATCCCCATCTATCCCTAAATTAGAGGTGTCTTCTACAGCTAAGACTTCCTGAGCTTTCGCTTCTTCCGGTCTTTGATGCTTCCCTTTAAGATCAAAAACAAGAGGGACTCCTGTAAAATCATATTGTTCTCTAAACTGATTAATCATGTACTTCTTATACGTCTCATGCATTAAGTCTGGCAAGTTAACAAACATAACAAAACGAGGGGGTGAGTTTTGAACTTGAGTCATGTAGTAAACTCTCAATCTTTTTCCTTGAATCATTGGCGGATGATATTTTTGGAATACAGATTCAATGAACTTATTGAGTTGCCCTGTCGTAATACGTTGTTTTCCAGCTTGATTTACCTTAATAAGTAATTTAAATAATTCTTCTAAATTACGACCGTTCAAGGCAGAAACAAATAAAACCGGGCAATAGCTCAAAAACGAAGCTTCCATACGAACGCTTTGTAAACAGTGCTCCATTCTAAAGCCTTGAACAAGATCCCACTTATTAAACAGTAGAATACAACTTTTTCCAGCTTCTTCAATCTGATCCGCAATCCTTTTTTCTTGTGTTGTAATCCCTTGATTAGCATCCATTAGAAGAATACAAATATCTGATCGAGAAATAGCTCTTTCCGTTCTTAAAGCTGCAAATTTATCTACAACTTCATGCTCTGCTCTCTTACGTCGAATCCCTGCCGTATCAATTAAAGTAAAAGCTTGGTCTTCCTTCTCAATTTTCGTATCAATACTATCTCTTGTAGTCCCCGCTATCGGACTTACAACACAACGAGCTTCTTGAAGTAAAAAATTAACAAGCGTGGACTTTCCAACATTGGGCCGTCCAATAATAGCGACTTTAATGGCATCATCTTGCAAAGCTTCTTCTTCAGGCCACTGCATATCATTAAATCCAGCTTCCAAAAGTTCTGCAATTTGAAATCCTTGAACAGCAGACACAGCTACAACAGCGGATATTCCTAAGGAATAAAAAGGATAAACCAAATCCATATGCAGAAAATCATCTACTTTATTAACAGCTAAAACAATTTTCTTCTTTGTTTTCAACAAGGCTTTAGCAACTATTTCATCTAAAGCAGTAAGTCCTACTTGAGCATCCACTACCATTACAAGCACATCAGCTTCTTCAATAGCCGTTTCTGTTTGTATCTTTACTTCCTGATAAAAAGGAATTTTAGATATGGAGTCCAGGCCTCCTGTATCAATTACTTCAAAAGGATGTCCAAAAAAATCAGCGTCTGTATACAGACGGTCTCTTGTAATTCCTACAGCTTCATCGACAATAGCAATACGTCGACCACAGATTCTATTAAAAAGGGCAGATTTTCCCACGTTAGGACGACCCACAAGAGCAAGCTTAATTTTTTTTGTCATGATTATAAACCTAATTTCAAAGAGCAATATGATAGAAGACTTCTGATTAAAAAGACATTAAAAGAGAATTTACTCTCCTTGCAAGTCTTTTTCTAAGGCTGATAAGAGCTCGAAAATCTCTTGTTTTGTCAACCTTTTGATGGCATTTTGCTCATCAAAACCTACAACTTCGTCTAAAATCCCCTTCTTTTTCAAGATTAATTTATGTATATTTTCTTCCACACTTTTCTTTGTAACAAGCTTAAAAACCTGAACCCCTCGATTCTGTCCCATACGATGAACTCGATCCGTTGCTTGATCTTCCCGTGCAGGGTTCCACCAGCGATCATAATGAATAACAATAGACGCTGCCGTAAGATCAATTCCCACCCCCGCAGCTTGTAAGGATGCGACAAAAACTTCACACTCAGGATCTTCTTTAAATTTTTTTAAAGGCCCTCTACGATCCTTAGTGCTTCCTCGAATTTCTGCAAAACCAATTCCTTGCATTTTTAAATACGATTCTATGATATCCATCATGCCCAAATATTGAGTGAAAACAACTACTTTTTGCCCGCTTTCACGAGCCTCTCCCAAAATTTCCACAAACAGATCCCATTTTCCGGAAGAATGACGTAAAAAATCATGATAATCCTTTGTTATCAAGCAGGGATGATTACAAACTTGTTTAAGCTTAGCAAGTAATGCAAAAACATGCATTACAGAACTAGTTTCCGAAGAGGTTTTTAACTCCTTATCCAAACTCTCCTTTTGTGAGAAAAAAAGCGACTTATACAGTTCTTTTTGCTCTATCGAAAGATCACAGTAAGCAATTTCTTCTATCTTCTCAGGAAGCTCTAATAAAACCTCTGATTTTTTACGACGCAAAATAAAAGGCTTAACAAGCTTCGAAAGAAGCCCTTTTTTTACAGGATCTTGAGTTCTTTCAATAGGAACAATAAATTGTTCTTTAAATTGAGCGTCTGACGGCAGGTAATTAGGTAAAATAATATCAAATAACGCTTTTAATTCCATAATATGATTTTCAATGGGAGTTCCTGTTAATCCTACTTTTATAAATGCTTGTAAAGATGCCAAAGCCCTATGCGTTTGAGAAGAAACATTTTTTGCGTTTTGAATTTCATCATAAATGGCGACATCAAAATATATATCTGAGAGCTGTTTTTTTTCACTGCGCATAATCCCATAGGAGGTCAAAAGAACATCATATGATTTTTTTAAAAAATCTTCGGAATGCCTTGCTTGCCCATAGAAAATACAAACCTTCAAACCTGGCAAAAACCTTTTAAGTAAATCTTCCCAGTGATAGATCACAGATGTCGGACAAACAATCAAAAATGTTTTTTTCTCTGTATTTACATTAAAGACAGCTGAAAGAAGCGCCATAGCTTGGTGAGTCTTTCCAAGGCCCATCTCATCGCAAAGCAACCCCGAAAGTCCATAGGAATAAAGGAACCAAAGCCAGCTTAGCCCCGTTTCTTGATAGGAGCGTAAATTACTTTTAAGCCCTTCTGTATTGCAAGGTAAACAGCCTTGATAAGAATGAAAATCTTCAAACACTTGAACGACTTTAGAATCCTCAGGAAGTGATATTGTCTCTAGCATCTGAACTCGAATCCATTCCAAAGCAGTAAGAGATAATGCCTTCCCTCCTACCCCCCACTTCTTTTTAGAAACAGCTTTAAGCCATTGAAATCGATCAGAAGAAAGATCCAGCAACCCAGCTTCTGAATACATAAACTTCTTATGCCCCTGAATAGCTTTCCAAACTTCAAAAAGCTCCACCGATCCTAATTCTGTTTCATATTTCAATTTAAAATCCCACTGACTTACCTTCCCTTCATTTTGAGGAATCATATCTTCCAAGTGAAGAGCCATTTCTTTAGGGACTTTAAGACTTGGATCCATCTTAGAAATCCACGAACTAAGAGTCTCTAGCCTAGATAAAAAAATGAGTTCTTCTTTAGAAGTAAGAGTCTTTTCTATCGCATACTCCTCTAAAAATGAATCTAACAGCACAAATTTAGAAAACCCCTCTCCTTCTACATAAGTATACTCTTTAAAAAATAAAACTCTTTTATTTCGATAGTCTGGAAGCAAAGAAAAAACAGGTTTAATATGCAAAGAACCTTGAATTAAAACCTTAACTTCTAAAGAAAAATCTGCCATCGGGTTTTTCTCACTAAAAAACCTGGAAACAAAAGAAAGCTCTTCTTTATGCGATCTAAGAAAAGAGGGAATCCCTTCTTTTAAGATTCTCTTCCCAGCTTTTAAAGTAGAAATCATCTTTTCTTTTCTTTTTGAAAAAAAACCTCTATCTGGAATGAAAAGCCATTCCCCAAGATCAATGACACCTTGCAGATCCGCCGCAAAACTCATTTCTGAAAAAAAACACAAAGTCTCTTCTTGATCGACCTTATATGAAATTTCCGGCTCTACTGTCATTAAATGAATTTGAAATCCTTCAAAGTGATTTAACCAGCTTTTATGCCGACTAATAAAATCTCCTATCTGATCCTGAAAAACCTTTGTATCTAAGGAAGTAAATAGAGTGGCTGCAACAGAATAAAAGCCTTTATCAGGTAAATATACCCAACCTCCAAAAAAAGCAGCCCCGACAACTTGTAAATCTCCCTTTTCAAATAGAAACATCTCAACATGAAAGTTGTTAGCTGAATCAAAACTCAAAGAGTATTGAATTACATAAGCACCTTCAAATATAAGATCTTTTAAATAAGAGCGCAGCAAAGACGTATACTGACTTAAAAATTCACTAACTTTCTCTTTAGTGATTCTATCTTTCTCAAGAATAGGGTCCATTTTAGATCGAAAAAAACCACGATTAGGAATTAGTTTCCATCCATCAAGATCTATTGCCGTGCCTAGTTGCTCATCGATTTTATTTGAAGAATTTGAATCAGAAAATTGCAGACAAAACTGTTTATTTATGGAATCGTATTGAATTCCTTGAATTTCTTTTTCCGAAGTCTCATGAACTAATAAAGGAGACTTTACATAAGAAAGTGATGGAATAATCAAA
Source organism: Chlamydia trachomatis (assembly GCA_945898205.1). Lineage (GTDB taxonomy): Bacteria > Chlamydiota > Chlamydiia > Chlamydiales > Rhabdochlamydiaceae > CAIJXB01. The sequence continues at coordinate 10,244 of CAMDHO010000030.1, forward strand.
GGCCAATTCCCCTTAGAAATATAAAAACCCAATTCTACGAAAGGAAACGTAATGTGTATCCACTTAGGCAAGTTTTCTTCTTTAGGAAGGAATTCAATGCTATACGGCTGGCCTAATTCCTGTAATATCAAACACCATTTTGCTATATCTGACCAAAAAGAAAGCTCATATTTCAACTTTTCACTCGGCTTTCCTTGCTTCCACTGTAAAATTTCCTCTGGATCCAGATTAGAAAATTTCAAAGAGGTTTCTTCTGTTTCCAACATGCGAAATTCAATAATTTCACTTATTTTCTTTTCCCCTTCTTCATTTAGAGGCCTCGCAAAAAAAAGATTTTTTCCTGTTAAAGACTTTGCTGCATATCCTTCTTTTTTTTCTAAACAGTCTGTTCTATAGCCATGCCTACGACTAGCTATCCAACAAAGTCGATTCCAAAGGCAGGTTTTAAAACGAACATGTAAGGGTTCTTCTTTATAAAAAGCTATATTGAGATAGGCTACGGCTAAGTGAATGCAATACGCACTTTTCCCTTCGTTTTTACAACTGCAAAAAGCATCTAAGATTTCTCCCTCATTGCTAAGCTGCAAGAACGGCCAAAAAGATTTTTCCTTAATAGAAACTTCAACTTGATATGTCCCTTCAGAAAAGGTAAGAGACCTTATAGCCCCTTGCTCTAAAAGATCTCGCGCCAGATCCAGCTCTTTTTGACGGAAAGGAAGTTCTTTCATATATTCCCTATAAATATCACAAAATGGCACAAGAATACATGGTTGGACCTCTCCGCATCAAGACAAACCTTACAAATAGCAAAAAAGCCTTTCTAAGGATATAAAATATACATCACCTCTGAGAATGTCTATTTCTGCTCAACCTTTCCTCCCCTATTATTTGAATCGCTTTTTGATAAGCTTTTTGCTCAACTTTTTCATCCGGAATCACATCAATTAAGTAGATCAAACAAGTCGGATCTATCGATTCTTCCAAAAGAGCTAAAAGATTTTGCGACCTTTCTTGAGAGGGGGAATTTAAAGGCGGTTTAAAAAGCTTCGTTCCAGGCTCAGAGCTGTAGGTTTTTTGATCCGTAAGGTCTCTTGGAGGTTCGTGGCTTAAAAAGGCAAAAACTCGCAACTTGCGAAACTCTTCTTAAAGGCATCGACATGAATTTTCTTGGGTTTTAGGGAACTTTAGGGGTGGATATGCTAAGAAAAAAACAGACTAAAGTAAAGGTCTTTCCCTCTTTAAATGAGCGAATCCACTAATTCCATAAAAAACCCTTGATTCCATAAGTCTATAGTCCTTAACTGTCTAGCTCGTAAAAAAGGTTGAACATCTTTTTTTGCCATGCCCCAATCTATGCTTTGGATTTTTTCTATTAATTTTTGACGCACCCAATGGTTATCAACAGGTACCCCCTCCCCCTTCCATGGCCCTTGCTGAAAAAGAGCGCTCTGCAGATTCAATAAATTAATTTCATTTTTTCTCGATATATACCAAACAAAATCAAACCAATCTCTTCCCTTGATATATTCTCGACATAAAAGAGCATGAATCTTCCAGGAAAATAAACCAGGAAAATCCTGAACAACAACAGAAAAAGGCTCAGGAAACAAAAATTCATAAACAGACCAGACTTCCTTAAGATCTGCATGAAAACATTCCAAGAAATTAAAAAGGCGGCATAAAGCCGCCTACATATATATATCAGTATCTTTTTATTTAAAAAATACATCCAAGGAATCTTTTAAGCACAGTTCATGAAATCCAACTGTGTTTTGCGGTCATAGGACAGGACCACTTATTACTTTTTTCTTATATTAGAAATCCAAACGTAGCTGGGCGTTCATACCTTGTAAATACATATTACCTTCCGTTTGACTATATCCCGCATAAGTCATGTTGTAATTCCAGTATATATTGAAATCATAACCAATGGATAGATCTATGTGGAAATTATCATTACTGAAATATGCCCCCCAGGCTAACCCCAGAAAAGCCTCTGTAACAGGACTTATTGTTCCATAGTTCTGCAACCCTATACTAGAACTTGAAGAACACGTTCCATTTGAGCATTTAATCCACGACTTTGATGTATTATAACTAGTATATAACGCACTCTGAGCTATATTCCCAAGCATTTTGATGCCATATCCAAGCAACCAGCTTGTATCTAAAGCAAACTTAGGTCCTAAACTCCAACTTGTCTGTTTAGCTATAGATTCATAATCGTCTTTTGTACCGCCTGTATTAACATCAGTAAGTAACGGAGAGGTTTTAGTATACTTTTGACTAATCCATTGAGCTCTTAACCCTGTAGAAAAAGCAGCCGTTAATTTTTTTCCAAAATAACAAGGTCTTTGAGCTAAGAAGTCCACAGCTTGAAATCCCATTTTAACTTTAGAAGTTAAAGTTCCTTCTATATGAGACTCTGACCAAGTGTTATCCGCTCTAAATAAGGATGAATTTAAAACAATAGGATTAACAGATGTTCCAGTAAAGTCTTGATCATCTGTATTCTTATACCAGGTATACTCAGAATAGATATTCCAGTTATCCATACCCTTCATATTGAATCCCATACCAGTCTGGAATCCCGATTTATAACCAGGACTTTGGAAAATCGCTTCATTTGTATAAACTGTATCTGTTGAAGTTCCTGTAGATTGTGTCGTTATTGTACCCAGTTGTAACGTGCTTTGATTCCACGCCCAATAAATATAGTCCGCGGTTACAAATATATCCCAATTGTTATCGCATACATAAGAAGCAGTTTGGTTATAACCAGCTGGCATTTGTCCCGATCTAACCATTTCTCCAGCTTCATAACTAGGCTGTTGCGCTGCTGATTGTTGATAAGCATTCATATTATTCATGGGTTGATCTGAATAAGATAATAAAGGGACAAAAACAGTTGTCATCAAAGCTGAAACCCATTTCAATTCATTCTTTCTCATAGTTCTCTCCTATAGTAACACATTATCCTAACGATAGTAGGATTGGCATCCTAGCATAAGACGATAAAAAAGAACTAACATATTAAACTTTTTTTGTAGCAGAGCTTGAGGCTAGTCGTTTTTTTGAAGGTAAATAGATTAAGTATTCAGTAGAATTGTCATTTTTGCCCCGACTTAATCCAAGAAATTATTTTACATCGAATCCGCTAAAATCTCCTTTCTAAAATTTACGCGATTTCAAAAAAAACATTCAATTTCTCAGCATCACCTCCCTCATCTATTTTTCTTTGTCTAGGAAAAATCCAAACGAAACTGCAGGCGCTCTTTTTGTAAAGAAGGAGCAAGGACTAATCTTTTAATAGGGATCTGGCTCAGCTCTGTAAAGAGCTCCCCGGCAAAATCATGCCAAGACAGGAAATGCCCTTCACCTTCTTCTGCCGCGAGAATGACGCTAAAGAGTTTAAAAACCCAAGTTCTTGGCAACATAATTTACAGTTCATAAATGCTAAGACCCATTTTGGCTATTCCAATAAAAACAAGACTATTAAAACTGACAGATTGTCATATCTACTATATTATATTTCTAAAGAGAAGCAAATAAAAAAGGAATTTCTTGCTCATCATGACTTAATCCACCATGTGCTCCATAAAAGTTCTGTTCAAATCGGTGCTTTTCAAACCACCAAACGGATTCTCCCTCATAAGGCAACACAACCAAGTCGCCGACTCTTTCAAGAAACCGAGAGGACACATGACTCCCAAATAAGCCTAAGCCAATCAGCTCTGAAACTTTCCAAACTTCTGCCCTACCTTGAAGCAATGCAGTGAGATATGCTAAAGATTCCTCTAAGCAGTCTTCTTTAATATGAAGAAAAAAATCGCGACAGGATCCCGCTGGAGCCAATAGATGCCCTTGAGGCCCTTTTTTTATAAAAGAAGGCAGTTTAGAGCCTTCTTGATTGAGATAAATTGTTTTTCTTGGATTGACCTCTGTCATCCCATGATCCGCAGTAACTAGCAAAGCTATTTTCTTATCTGTTTTTTTAAACATTTCCATAAATTCTTTTTCTAAAAGATCTAAAGTTTGAACAATCTCCGTTTTCATCTCTTCAGAATCAACCCCTTTGCGGTGTCCAGTTGCATCGATGTTAGCATAATAAAAAAGGGCATAGGTTTTTTGATTAGCGGGTTGATTAACTAGTTCCGCTATAGTTTGGAGCCCCTGCTTCAAACTATAATAAGAAATTAAATGAGCATCTCTAGTCATTTTTTGAGAATAAGGGGAGCTAGTAAGATTTACATTCTGAAAAAGATAGGAATTAACCCCTTTAGAATGCAATTTTTGATAAAAAGTTTCAAAAGGGAAAAATTCAGCAGGAGGAATTCCGGAAGAAAGAAGCGATTCAAGAACTTTATCTCCCGCATAGGAAAAAAGCAGTGGAGCTATAATGCGACCCACTTTAGGCTCATAATAAAACCATTCATATATTCCTGTTTGCCCCACTTCTAATCCAGTATGAATGGTTGTTACTTGAGCTGCTGTTGTCGAAGGGAACTGCGCTGTTAATTTAGACACAACCCCACTATCTAAAAACCGACGACAAAAAGGATGGTCCATATGCCTCTCAAAAAACTTCCAACCAAAGGCATCTAAAAAAAATAAAACAACCATATCATATGAATCTTCTGATGAAATAAAGCAACTAGGCGGCAATCCTTTGTCTTTTTCACTTCCTGTAAGAAGCGAAAAAACTGAATTTGGAATTTTAGAAAAACAGAAAGCATCATATAAAGGCTTGATAAACTTTTGCGAAAACTGTGACAGAGAAACTTGATCGATGGATTCTTGATTAATCATACAGCTCCATTAGCAGATAGCACTTAAATGCATTAACTTTTATTTATAAAAATAGAGCCAACTAAATCATTGAAAAAAAACTGAATTTCTGCTAAGAATTTAGTGATATGCATACCAGTTACCTAAACACATGGGAGAATATGATGTCAAAAACAAAAGACGTAAAAAAAGAAGATAAAAAAAAGCCACTTAAGTCTTTAAAAGAAAAAAGAGTAGAAAAACAAGAAAAGAAGAAAAAGTAGTTAACTCCTCTCTCAAAAAACCCATTCTAATATAGATTGGGTTTTTTCTTGCAAACTATCTATAACTTCATATTATAAACTTATCAGTTAATTAAAACCTTTTAAGGTGTTTTTATGAAGCGCAAGTCTTTACGTTTATTTTCACTAGCAATGATTAACCTTGCCGCCGTAGGCGCTGTAAAAAACTGGCCTGTAACTGCAGAATTTGGACTAGCATCTATCTTCTACCTTTTATTAGCCTCTCTTATCTTCTTGCTTCCCGTTTCTTTTATTGCCGCAGAACTCGCTACTGGATGGCCTCAAGCCGGAGGGGTCTTTGTCTGGGTAAAAGAAGCTTTCGGACATCGTACAGGATTTTTAGCCATCTGGCTTCTTTGGATAGAAAACGTGCTATGGTATCCTACAATTTTATCTTTTATTGCAGCTACTACATCCTATCTTTTTGACCCATCTCTCGCAGAAAATAAAATCTTTCTTTTTTCCTCTATGCTTATCCTTTTTTGGATTTTAACCTTTGCTAACTGCTTTGGAATGAAAGCTTCTAGCCGAATCAGTATGATAGGAGTTGTTTTTGGAACATTCATAGCAGGACTGATCATCATAGGCCTAGGATTTCTATGGTTTACAAGTGGAAAACCTTTACAGATAGATCTAACTCTTGAATCTGCAATCCCCTCTTTTTCCTCCCCTGATGAATTCGTCTTTTTTACAGGAGTTATCCTAACCCTTTGCGGTCTTGAGATGTCGGCAATCTATGCTAAAGACGTTGAAAACCCACAAAAAAACTACCCTAAAGCTATTCTTTTATCAGCTTCTCTTATTGTGGGACTGTCTTTACTTGGGGTGCTTTCCATCGCTATTGTCATTCCACAAAAAGATATTAGCCTCATAGCGGGGTCTCTACAAGCATTTTCCTACTTTGTTTCCGCCTATCAGCTAGAGTGGATGATTCCTTATATGGCAGGTTTGATCACTCTTGGAGCCATAGGATCTTTAAGCACTTGGATTATAGGACCTTGTAAAGGTCTTTTAGAAGCAGCTCGAGAGGGCGACCTCCCTCCTTTTTTTCGAAAACACAATAAATATGGATCGCCTACTGCGGCTCTTCTGATTCAGGCCTTCATAGTATCGATTCTTTCATTACTTTTTCTTTTTGCACCCTCTATTAATAACGCCTATTTTATGATCTCTATGATTGTAGCTCAACTATATCTAATTATGTATGTTCTCATGTTTGCTGCCGCCATTCGATTGCGTTATACAAAAGCTCATGTAATAAGGTCCTATAAAATACCCGGCGGAAAAGTTGGCATCTGGGCTATTGCTGGCCTCGGCATCTTCTCTAGCCTATTAGCATTTTTTGTAGGTTTTTTTCCGCCTGCCCAACTTACATTTAAGACTCCTACTTTTTACGTAGCTTTTCTTATAACAGGAACTTTTATCATCTGTCTAATGCCCTGGTTCATTTTAAAGTTCCAAAAAGACCACTGGAAACATCCTTTAGCTCATGAAAAAAAATAACTACAATAAACACTTCGTAGCTAAATACAGATAGATGATTGTTGTAATAACATCCGAAATCGTAAGAACAACAGGACCTGACGCTACTTTTGGATCTAATTTTCTAAGATGTAATAGAAGTGGGACAGAAGAACCTATTACAGCAGATAAGATCACTGAAATAACGATCCCGGCTGCAATAGTCCCAGACACAAGAATTCCTGACCCCCAAAACAAAGAAAGAGCTCCGACAAGAACACCACTTGTTAAAGCCATTAAGATTGCTGTACGAATCTCTGCAAACATCCGAGAAAAAATTTTATGCCAAGAAATGTTTTGCTTTCTTAATGCATGAAAGCTCTGTGTCATAGCCTGCATAGAAATAGACTCACTTAAAGAAAGAACCAATGGAATAAACATAGCTAAAATAAGTACCTGACCTAAAACCAGTTGAAATGTCTTGGAAACAACTGCACAGGCAATCCCTCCTATCATATTGCATAAAATCCATGGCATTCTTTTTCTATAGCTTTTCCAAGGAGACTTATAAATACCCTCTTCTACTGTCATCCCCAAAAGTTGAAATATGTCCTGCTTCTCTTGCTCTTTAAAAATATCAATATTTTCTTCTAAATAAAGTTGTACGTCAAGAACTCCCTTTATCCTATGGTCTTTATCTACAACGGGCAAGGCTAAAAGACGTCGGCTAGATAAAAGCTCCATAGCTTGCTCTAAATTTTGATCCTCTTCCAAAGAAAAAACTGTAGGCTCCATAACCTCTTTAATTTTTGTGTCGGGGTCCGCCAAAAGAAGCTTTCGGGCAGAAACAATACCCTGTAACTTCTGATCTGCATCTACTACATAAAAGTAAATAATTTTTCCGTCATCTTGATTTAACCTAAGAACCTCTACGGCTTCTTTAATTGTATGCTCTTTATCCACCACAACTGCAGCTGGATGCATATGGTCTTTAACCAAAATCTCATATTTATTTTTTTTCATAAGCCCTCTTTTTACGAAGCGCAATTTGATAAAGCATTTTCCTTTTTTTTAGCAATCATTTACCATCTTACCAACTTTTAAATAAGGTGAATTCATGAATAAAAAAAAAGAAATAACTTCTTGGGAAGGTGTCAGTCAATGGTATAATAAAGCCGTTGGAACAACAGGCCACTACTTTCATGAAAAAATTATTTTACCTAAAATACTCTCCCTTCTCGATATAAGAAAAGATTCCAAAGCTTCTTTGCTGGATCTTGCTTGCGGACAGGGCATCCTTTCCAGACACTTGCCTCCCACATTAGAGTATTTAGGGGTTGATATCTCTCCTTCTCTTATTAAAGCTGCTCAAGAACAAAATAATAAAAAACACCATTCATTTGTTCTTTCTGACATCACAATGCCGCTCCCGGCCTCAGTCTCAAAAAAAAACTTTCACTTTTGTACAATCATACTCGCTCTGCAAAATCTTCAACATCCTTTAGATGCCATGAAAAACGCCTTTAAACATTTAGCTCCCGAGGGTAAACTTCTCATAGTCATGAACCATCCTTGCTTTCGAATTCCTCGTCAATCAAGCTGGGGAGTAGACCTAAAAACAACCACTCAATATAGACGTATAGATAGGTACTATAGTTGCTTAAAAATCCCTATTCAATCTCATCCAAGCCAAGGAGATCTATCTACAGAAACCCTCTCCTTCCACCATCCCCTGTCTCAGTGGTCTCTTTGGTTAAAAGAAGCTGGATTCGTTATTGAATTAATAGAAGAGTGGTGTTCTGACAAGAAAAGCACTGGAAAATACGCTAAAATGGAAGATATTAGCCGAAATGAGATCCCTCTTTTCCTTTCCTTTATTGCCAAAAAACTTAAATGACTGAGTCGACAGTTTTTCAGAAAACAACTATTCCTCTAACCGTCTATTTTTTGTTTCTTCGGCTTCTTGCCGCCTTCTTTGGCGTCTTATCTCGGCTTCTTGATAACGCCTTTTTTCAATAACTGTCTGAGGTTCCACCTGAGGAACCTCTACAAGAACTCTTTCCTTATCTACTGCTACAAAAGTAAAGTAAGCGGATAAAATATGCCTAAGACCTTTATTTTGATAATTTTCTGCCATTACTTTTACACCTATCTCCATAGAACTTCTCCAACTTTTATTTATGGATGCTCTAAAAAGTAAGACATCCCCTCTGTTAGCAGGGGCTAAAAAATGCATAGAATCCACACTTACCGTTACACATGTACTTTCGCTATGTCTTTCAGCAACTACAAGCGCTATTCGATCCAAAGTAGCCATAATAAGCCCTCCGAAAACCGTTCCGTATGAATTTAAATCATTTGGAAAGACTTTATATGTATGGTCATGTACAGCCGACTCTTTAACCATTTTCATCTTAATCTGTTTATCCATTCAAAAAACCAATTTAATTGTTAACTCAACTTATCTTAAGTTAACACAATTAAACATTTTAATTTCAAATTAAAACTAACAAAAAATACTTGTAAGTTTCTACATGCTAATGCTATCTTGTTGAATTAACAGTTGATTTTCAAAAAAGGCAGCATTTTATGTGTGGAATCTTTGGGTATATCGGGCCAAAAAACCCCGTAGATGTCTGTATAAAAGGACTAACTTTTCTTGAATACCGCGGCTATGACTCTTCTGGTATTGTAGGGGTTCATGAAAAGCAGCTTGTTTTTTGTAAAGAAGCTGGAAAAATTCACAACTTAGAAAAAGCAGTCTCCTCGCTTAAAAAACTTCAAAATGCCGTGGCTCACACCCGCTGGGCTACACATGGAAAATCTTCTAAAGAAAATGCGCATCCTCATTTTGATCAGCATCACCACGTAGCTATTGTTCATAATGGAATTATTGAAAATCACGCGAACTTAAGAAACCTTCTTCAGGAGCAAGGAATCCAGTTTTATTCGGAAACCGACTCTGAAATCATAGCTCAACTTATAGCCCGTTATTATAAAGGAGACCTTTTAGATGCCGTACAACAGGCTTTAAAACCCCTTCGCGGTTTTTGGGCGATTGCTGTCGTTCATAAGGACCACCCTGATCTGATTGTGGCAGCTGCTAAAGAAAACCCTTTAGCAATAGGAATCAGCTCTAATTCGGAAGAAATCTACCTGTCCTCCGATGTCAATGCTTTTCAGGAACCCGATTTAGACATCCTCTTTTTACACAGCAATGAAATTGCTGAAATCAGTCCTAAAGGAGTTCGAGTATTTGACCTGTCAGGCTCTCTTATAAACAAAAGAACAGAACGCCTATCTTCAGAAAGACAGACCCTTTCTAAAAATGGCTTTGATCACTTTATGCTTAAAGAAATCTTCGAACAACCTGACGCAATTCGTCGGGCCATGCATAACAGATATAACCCAGAGTTAGGACTTTCCATTTTCGAAGAATTACAAATCCCTCTTGAAGAATTAGCCCGTGTAGAAAAAATCCTTATTTTAGCTTGCGGAACATCTTGGCACGCTGGATGCATCGGAGCCAGCTGGATTGAAGAACACTCTAGAATCCCTTGTCAAGCAGAGATAGCCTCCGAGTACCGTTATAAAAACTCTGTCATCTCCCCCAACACCCTCGTCATTGCAATTAGTCAATCAGGAGAGACTTTCGATACTATTGCAGCCGCTCGAGAAATGCAATCTAAAGGGAATAAGGTACTTGCCATCTGCAACGAGAAAAACTCTAGCCTATCAAGAGGCGCCGATGCTTGCATTCTCATTAAAGCAGGGCCTGAAATCAGCGTCTGTTCTACAAAAGCTTTTACAAGCCAGCTTACAGTCCTTTCGCTTTTTACCCTTCTTATGGCGCGTCTTAAAGGAATGGATCAAGAAAAAAGCATTGATTTTTTACAGAAACTAGAAGCCATCCCCTCACAAGTAGAGCTCATTCTACGAAACAAAGAAACTATTCAAGCTTTAGCTGCCAAGTATTCTCAATTTAAAAATTTTTTCTTTCTCGGAAGGAACTATATGTTTCCAACCTGTCTAGAAGGAGCTCTCAAACTAAAAGAAATCAGCTATCTTAATGCCACAGGATATCCCGCAGGTGAAATGAAACACGGACCTATTGCATTAGTCGATGAAAACCTTGCTGTCATTGGACTTTGTGGCAACCAAAGAACTCTAGAGAAAACTCTTTCTAACCTTATGGAAGTCAAGTCAAGAGGAGCTACCATTTTAGCTATTGCCCCCATAGGAACTCCTGAAATTGATATGATTGCAAATGACGTACTCTGGCTCCCTCACACTTCAGACGACCTGTCTTGCATCACATATTCTGTTGCTTGCCAGATACTTGCATACTACATCGCTTTGAATTTAGGTTCTGACATCGACCAGCCCAGAAACCTTGCTAAATCTGTAACGGTTGAGTAGTGACTAGAGGAGGCTAATTTCTCAGCTCCCCCCTCATTTAGAACCGATCTTGCGCAATTAGCGCAATCGGCTCACGACAAACACTACTCCTCTGTAGATCTAAAATAGAGAGTCTACTAGACGCGCTTTTGGCAACGGATACTTTTCCATGAAAACCCTGAATTTCTCCGAAGAGAAACTCCTTCTTTGGCTCCGTTGATTTATCCTTTTATGCTATCTTACTAGACCTAAAGATGAAGTTCTGTACAGATGCTCTATTCTGGGAGATTCCGTAATATTGAACCTGACCTCTTCCTTGAGCTTTTTCTTATGCCTGATTTCTTTGAACCATTGAGTCATGTTGTTAAGCTTAGATTTCATTCTGATATAGATATTGATATTGAGACAGAGCCTCAATTGCATCCTGGCAACTCCTCCTTAACCTAAACCTGTAGGAACACTCCAAAAAGAGAGGCTTATAGATAGTTTCAAGAGTCTTCTTCACTATCATTTAAAAGATTTTATCTTCAAAGTTGCTAATCCCTAGAGGCCTGGGGGCTCCAAGGTTTCCTTCTCCTGGAATGAGAACCTCCCATATCTAGGCTTAAACTCTGCCGTTAGCTTCAGAGCTCCATGAGTTGCTAGAGAGCCGGTGGGCACCCCTTACTCTGACTGCTTTTTCATGCAGTTAGTTTATTCACGCTTCTTGGCTCACAATTATTATAAATAAGAAATCATAGATGCAATAGGTTTGTGATCGCTTACATTTGTCGTTAAGTCATTCAATTCCACACCAGGAATTGGAATATTTTGAATGCCTAGACTGGATCCGTCTGACGACTTACATAGTATCCAATCAATTCGGGTATCTAATACATGAACAGGATTTGTACACGTAGAGTATATATGATTTATACAATCTAATTGATATCCAAATCTTTTAAAAATCTCTAGCCTTGGGTGCAGAGAAGTCACATTTGAATCTAGCCCAATAACTAGCAAGTCCGATTCTTCAATCTGCAATTTGGATAAGAGATCTTCCACCTCTTGATCCCCTTTCATAGAGTCATACTTCTTTACTTCGACCTTAGCGACTGCGTCTTCAGATCCTAGAGATCCTTCCCCTTCAACAACTTCCTTAAAAACTTTTTCATCCGAAGCTATAGGTGGCAACACGGAACTAGCCAGTGTCATAGCCGCTTGTATTTCTGAGTCTAGGTGACCCAAAACTTCAAGAGCCCTTAGTTTCCGAGGTTTTGTCTTTATTTCACATGGATGAAATGGATTACACCCCGAAATATGAGCCGAAGCTACTGAAATTACTTTTCCATTTGATTTATCTCTTAGTTGAATAGCTAGCGCTCTCTTAGTTACAGATTCAATAGTTTTTACAAACTCAAACCGATCTGCATTCCAAGCTATTCCAATTTTAGAAACTTGAGTAGACGGACCTTCTAAATCTGATGGATTTGTAAATATCGAACTATAATTGCTTAATGAAAAAATCTCATGATCTATCCATGTAGCCTCTTGAATACAAATAATATCCTGCCGCAAACTGTTTCTAAAAATTGTACGAACCATGGATTTACAAATTTCATGTAAATCCATAGGAGGAGCCATTAAACTCATTCGGGAATGTTCACGCTGAAGATGCTCTTCGACCTTTCTTTCCAGATCTCGATCAGTTATTATAATCGGCTCATTCGATCCTTTATATGCGCCTATTATAGCTCTATATGCCCGACTAGCAGCTTGATTTAACTTATTTCTACTTCCTATAAAATGACCCAATCGATCTTGACAGTCATTTGATAGCCACAAGTGATTTGCGTCTAATAACTCTTTTGGATCTAATGAGAACAAAATTTTTAAAGCAATTTTTTGAACATTTTCCAAAAAACCCATATTTCTACTTTCTCGAAGATATCTTTCCCCTACAACTTTTCCAATACTTGCTGCAGCCCAATAATCATAATGATTATTACCACTTCCTAGACGTCCTCCGATATTATAAGAGCTCACTGTAAAATCCCTAGCTAAAGAGGGATTTAAATTTTTTTTTAGAGTGGATGCATAAGTTTTATGCATTTCCTCAGTTGGTGAATGATGGGATAAAGATGATGTTTTTAAAGACATAAGGTTATTTTATTAAAAAAAAATACATTAGCACAACAGATGACTTTTGTTAAAACGAATAAAAAAAGACATCTAGAGGCTTTTATAAGAATTTCTCTATGGGATACTCAGAAATCCTAGCCCCAATTGTTGCGTTGAGCCTAAAAAAAGAGGCCATTTCAGCGATAGGGCGTTGCAACTTGCGTCATCTTTTGAGCTAAATAAAAATCCTTATTCAGTTTATCACCAATAATTTACATCTTGAATTTAAAAACACATCCCCATATTATTTAAAATAAACCTAGAGACTTAGATGACCTATCTCATTCAGCAGATTCTTCCTTTTTCTTTTGAAAATAGAGCGCCTCCTTATGACTCCTCTTTCCTTCAAATAATCTATTCTGGGGACATACCCTCTATTACTTCTTTTTTAAATCGGTCAAAGGGAATCAACGAGAAAGAGCTTAATACCGCTATAGAATATTCTATTTTTGAAAACAAAGAAAGTCTTCTAAAAATTCTTTTGGGATACAAAACAGCCTCAGACCTTAAATCTCTAGAAAAGCAGACTCAAGAATTACCTTATTTTTACCTAAAAACTCTCCTTCCTCCTATTAATTTTTTTTTGGGAAAAAACAAAAAAAATATAGAGCTTCTCGCACATAAAGCCGCTTTTGAAGGCAATCTACAGAAACTTCGAAATTGTACAAAATACCAGATCAACGATCCCGACATATCAAACCTCGACCCTAGTCTTGCTATCTTAAAAGGTGTAACAGGCATGACACCTCTTCACTATGCCGCATTAGGGGGACATTTAGAAGCTGTAAAATTTCTTGTAAGCACTGGAATCAGTCTTCAGACTAAAGATATTGAAGGACATTCCATTTTACACTTCGCTGTATTAAGCCGTTCGACAGACCTTTTAAACTATCTCATTCAAAAATCCCCCCTTTTACTCAATCAGGGGAATTTCAAAGGAGAAACTCCTCTGCACTTTGCCGCTACGCAAAAAGACTACGGAATTATTAAATATTTGATTAAATCGGGGGCCGATCCACTTAAAAAAGATTTGAAAGGAGTCGGTTCTTTAACTGTTTTATGGAAAATGATTGAAACTAGAGATCCTTTAAATATTAACCTAGTTGAATTAATTCCTGCTATCTTATTTCTTGCACGACTGCTTATTATCTCCTATCCATTTTTTAATCAAGGACCCGAATCGCTTACAACGGAATTCCAAAAACATCTTAGCCTCATGGCCCTAGATCGATACTCTTTACTTACCAATATTTGCATGTTTTTCTGGAATATCTCAGGACTTGATTCGAGCGACATAGCAATCCAACCGCTTTCCATATATGAAGCCGCTTGTGGTTCTATCCCCGCATTTAAAAATCTTAAGGCTTGCTGGGCTAATAAAGAATCTCGAGATGTTAAAAAAATTATAGCTAGCGCTTTAGTAAATACAGCTGGCCTAATACAAACCATATCCGCAGTTTATAGAACTGTCACCTCATTTCACTTGAATGCTCTCCTAGAAATTATAAATAGAAGAGATCAAGCATTTGCAGAAGAATTCTCGAGACAGTTTAAAAACTTTAGTAGGAACTGGGGTAATATACCCAATGCCGATACTGACTCTGCTATTATAAAAACACATATGAAATTGACCCCTTCAGACCTAGAAAAAATTTGCTTTAATGAGGACCCTTCCAGATTATTAAATCGAAAGTTTCGCTCCTGGGCTTTAAGCAATCATCCTGACAAAAAACCTAGCGGAGATAGCAGTATCTTTGCAGAGGTATCAACTTCTATCAAAAACCTTAAATCATCTCCTTCTAAGATAAAAGAAGGCGTCTTATGCTCTGACTACCTTTGAACCTTTAAAAGCCAAAAAGACCTTATAAAAGAATCCTGTCAGATCCGTATAAACCCCGAGACATTTAGACTTTATATCTAAAAAAAACGATGGTGACTTAACCCAAGTTGCAGTTGCATTTTCGCAACTTCGACTAAGCCTTTGGATATAATTTTTTAAAGCCCTATTGCTCCAGACTAATTAGAGTCACATAGCTTGTCGTTACCCATAAGTATCAATAAAATATTTTAAATTAAAAACTGACCTCTAGAGATCCTGCAAGCAAGATTTCACATAAAATACTATAGATAAAAAGCTTCTTAAAACATGCTGAGGAAGCTTTTTTTTGTAGATTAAAATTATTTATTGTCATATAATACACTTATTATAAGCGACTTAAGAAGTTCGTAAAAACAAGGGAAACATATGATGAATCACCAAGAGTGGATTGAGAAGCAGTGGCCCTCTATGATGTTTTTTGACCCGAGAGTTCATGCAAGAGCTATCTTTATAGCCTTAACCTCTATAAACTTTCCTACTTCCAGTATACCTGAAAGGTTTCAATCATTTGGGGCGATTAAAGGGTGCTACCGATTTTTAGATAGGAAAGACATGGCTCATCAAAAACTACAATTCGGTCACTATGATTATGTGAAGCAAGAAGCTTTAGCGTCAGAAGGAACGGTGCTGTTTATTCAAGACGGAAGCGAATTACTTTATAACAGTCACAAGTGGACTACAGGACTTGGACCTACAGGAGATTCTTGTGGAAATGGATTGCTTTTTCACTCATGCCTGGCTGTAAAGTTTGAAGAAAATCAGCCTAAGGTCATTGGTCTTTCAGCTCAAAAGGCCTGGATTCGTGAAGAGGACTTAAAAAAGGATAAGAAAAAAACAGCAGACGATTCTGAATCGGAAGTGTGGCAAAAGATGCTGGAAAAGACCGGATCTGTTCCTAAAGGATGTAATTGGATTACTGTCGGAGATAGGGCTAGCGACATCTTTTCTTTCGTTGAAAGCTTGAAGAAATTGGGGTATGGATGTGTGCTTCGAACTAAACACAATCGCAAAATTTTTGTAGGAGGAGAAGAGCAAAGTCTTAAAGAGTATATGCAAAGTTTGCCTGCAATGGCAGAAAAACAACGTACAACAAGAGCCACACAAGATCACTCTTCCTATGAGCAAACGTTAAAAATCAGCTGGAGTGCCGCAGAAATGCAGAGTCCTAAAGCGGAAAAAGAGAAAAGATCTATTCAAGGATTTTATGTAAGAGTTTGGTGTGAGGAAGATCCCAATATTGAATGGATTCTGTTTACACTATCTCCTGTAACTTCAAAGGAAGAAGCTTTAAAAATTGTCTCTATATATGAACTTCGCTGGATCATAGAAGAGTATCATAAATGTTTAAAGACCGGTTGTAAAATAGAAGAAGCTCAACTTCGAACTGCAGATCGGTTACTAAATCTATTTGGGATATTAGGAGTGATAGCAACGCAACTTTTACAGCTAAGGGATATTAGTCGAATAAAACCTGAAGATCCCGTAGAGCAGCATGTAGACCCTCTGAATGTTGAAGTAATCAGAAGATGGTACAAGCTTCAAGGAACAATAACGGTAAAAGAATTTTGGAGGAGAGTAGCTATGTTAGCAGGGTTTTTAGCGCGGAAATCTGATGGCAATCCGGGATGGCAAAAAATTTGGAAAGGATGGCTTAGGCTTCAGGATATGCGTCGTGGCATGGA
>CAMDHO010000031.1 GCA_945898205.1 Chlamydia trachomatis
TTTGTTCGGCGATGCTATCATTCAATCGATCTGAAATCATATTTTCCTCTTTTCATTTTTTGACGATTTTGAAAAAAAGAATTGTGATCTCAGATCTTTTTCTTTTCCAGAGAATTTACATCTCAAAAAAATATTTCAATCTGAATTTAAAGAAGCTATGTTGCACTACCACAAAAGTTATTTGTTAAATTAGTGGGAGAGCTGTCTAAAGCCTTTTCTTTGGCAGCAGCCACTGATGAAGCTAGAGAAATTTCTAATAAAGTCTGTTTCTTTCAGACTGTAAAGGCTCAATTTGTGAAATAAAAAACTATCATTAAACATATTAAAGATGAAGTTGTAGAGAGCAGGCTTCAGCAGTTAGTCTCGAATGCCATTATTTCTCAAGAAGTTTTTGATGTCTATGCTTTAGCAGGGCTACAATCACCTGATATTTCTATCTTTTCGGATGAATTTTTAGCTGAAGTTCAGGAAATGGAGCATAAAAATCTAGCTCTAGAATTGATCAAACGACTGCTTAGCGATGAAATTAAGGTTCGTGCAAAAAAGAATGTAGCCCAAGCTCGTAAATTTACAGAACTTCTAGAGAGTGCCATTCAAAAACTTAGGAATCGACAAATCGATGCAGCAAAAACGCTTTTACATTTTATTGAAATGGCTAAACAAATAAGAGGTTGTTATACCAGAGCGATAGAGCTGGGCTTAACGGAAGAAGAGTTTGCTTTTTTTGAAGCATTGGAGATTAGCTTGCCTTCAGATTCGGTAGGAGTGGATATCCTTAAATTAATAGCTCACGATCTTGTTCTATCAGTAAAGCAAAATAGTTCCATTGATTGGAATTTGAAAGAAAGTACCCAGGCTCGTATGAGACTTGCTGTTAAACGAGTTTTAAGAAAGCATGGATGCTCGGAGGAGGCAATTGAGAAATCTCTTGAATCTATCCTGAGACAGGCTGCGATAAGTAAATAAGATTACTTGATTCTATGTGTCTATAGGAGGTATGTTGGTATGGCTAAACACGGGGATTTAATGAGGATGCAAAAGATTCTTATTTGTGGTTCGGATGTCTTTAGGGAGAAATTAAAGGATTTAAATAGAATAAATTTATTTTTTATTGGAAATACAAGAAATTTTTTTGCTGAATGGGTGTGTGATTAACTATGGAAAGTAAAAGACGTATTTTTGTACAACCAGTTTTAAAAGGTGCCCGCTTTAATGATTCCTCCTTACCTCACGAAATTTTTCCGGATTTAAATGGATATTTGAGCATAGTCATTGCTATAGCTAAAGACCTTTATAGATCTAATCATCCCAAGAAACGACTGCCCAGAGCTTTTGAAGACAGATTTAAAGTGCGCCTAACAGATATTAAATCGGGAAGTACTGTTCCTGTATTTTGCCGTGAATATGACTGTGATGATTGGGTGAGTGATGAATTTGATCAGGCACGGGATATTTTGAATAAACAGCTCTTGCACTGGATGGATAATCCTAGTTGCATTCCGGGATTTCCGGAGAAGATTATCCCTTTATTCAAAACTTTTGGAGAGAATCTTAAGAGTGATGAAAGTATTGAGTTGCAGGTGCCTCAACAAGAAAAAGCGCCTATCTATTCAAGAGAAGTAAGATCTAGAATTTTATCGATTAATCAGAAACCATATCGTGATGTTTGTTATTTAAGCGGGACAATATCGGGGTTCAATGCTAAGAGTGGTATTTTTGATTTGATTTTAGGAGATTCAGAAGAAGTTTCAGGCCCTCTTGAAAGCTCTTTTGATATTTCTCTTCACGAGATTGCTACTAAATATAATATAGAAGAAATAAGTATTGTATTGGTTGGAATTGCAAAATATCAGCCAGATAATTCAATTCATCAAATTGAAAGATTGCAGCATGTAACTGTTTTTAAAGAAGGATCTATTACTTATCTTCCTAATCCATTTAAGCGTCTGGATGAGTTGTTAGAGTTGCGAGATGGATGGTTTGATGGGAAGGGGATGCATTTTGAAAAAGAAGACTTGCAAAAAGTAAAAGAGTGGCTTTCTGAATTGCTGCAGCTAGCGGATATTCCTGCTCCATTTATCTATCCATCTCCTGATCAACAGATTGTAGCTGAGTGGTCTTTAGGTTTTTGGGAAGTGAGCTGTTCGTTTGAATTAGTTCAAGCTGTCATTTCCTTGCATGCAACCCACACAGCAAGTGAAATGATAACGGAAGATAGGTTGTCCTTTGAGTTGGGATCTTCGATAGAGAAAACTTCAAAATTCTTACAAAATATACTGAACACTCACGAAAAATGAGCATTTGCATACATGTCAAATTTTAATGAAGACGAGTTGTTGTTACGCCAGGTTCATCCTTCATTTATTCAAGAAGGAAGAGTGACAAGCTTAGCATTTCGACCTACGCCAAAAGATGAGAAGAAACTTTCAGTAAATAGAAGAAGCCTAACTACTCCTGAAAAATCTTTTGAATTGCATACTGAGCAAAGGGGACTTCGGTCTGCCGTAGTGTGGGGTGTTTCTGTTGGAGAGGTGAGTGAGATGCAGGAATTGACTGTAGAAGAAGATCCTGTAGTTGCGCCTGTAGAAGATCTATCTCACGCTCTTATAGATTTTTCAAAAATTGATTCTGAAAGTAGGATTAAGACTGTTGCTAGCAAATTAGCAGACAAAGCTCGCTTGAGGGGGTGCTTATTCCCCTCGTCAGAGAAAAAATAACTTAACAAGCATTCTTGACTTAACTGATTTCACTTTTTAATAGAGGCATGTTAGGTTGCTGGGTCAACTTTTAAGTAAGAGGTGATTCTTGAGTACAGTGAGTGGGCAATCTACAAATCAAGAGTTTACTAAGCAGTTTTTTTTGCGTACCATGTTTTTTCCTGTTGAACATATTTTAGAAAGAGCAAAGCTTGAAGCTCAGAAGCATCCGGAAAAACCTTCCATAACATCCATAAAAAATCTTTGGCAGTTAAAAGGACTTAAAGGGTTTTACGAAGGTTCGGTAGCTAATTGTACAAGGCGATTTGTTAAAGAGGCCTACCAAATGCCTCTCACTATTGCACTAAATAAGTTTTGGAAAAAGCATTGTCCAGAGGAGTTCAATAAGGACAATCTAGGGACAAATTTATTGACAGGTCTTTCTGTTGCGGCCTTGGTTCAAACAGGGCTAACGCTTCCAGTTGATAGAATACTTATTGAAAAAACAACTAAAGAGGGTTATCTTCCATTTTTTAGAAAACTGAAAATGCAGGGAATACTAAAAGGGATCCCAGTTCTTTATGAAGCTGCTCAGGTAACTGTAATACGTCACTCTTTTGTTTGGACTACGTTTTTTCTTTCAAATCATGCCTCTTCTTCTCTAATAAAGAAGGTAGACTCCAAAAATAAATATCCAAACATGTCTTGGATTGCTAGAGCTTTGTTGACATCAACAACTGTTGTTGGTATTGGATATCCTCTTGAATTTCTGCGAAATCCTATTTTAATGGAGCTAGAATTGCTTAGCAAGGGAACTTCTCATGCAGTAATAACTCTTTATAGGCGTTATGGCCTTCGAAATATGTATAGTGGATCTGCTATCGTTTTGCTTCACAATAACATCCAAGTGTTATTTATTCAGAATTTTTATGATAGAATGAATAAAAAATAGTTCTTATAAATTTTTGATGAGAAAGAAGATCAAATTCTTTGATTTGTAAAGTTCCTACTCCATTAATCAATCGATCGATAGCGCTATATGTTTGATTATGCTTGTGGAGTGTAGGGAAGAGTTGAGGTTTTATTTAGAAGGATATTTTTTTCTTACTTCTAAAATACTTCCAGTACATGAGGCGCTTTTAAGCAGATGCGAAATTTTATCGGCAATTTCTTCGGGTTGAATTAAAGAGGATTTGTCTTCTAAGGGGAAGTGAGCTCTACGCAAAGAGGTGTCTGTCCTTTGAGGGACAACGACATTAACGCAAAGATCAGGTCTTGCCTCAGCAAGTCCTTGTGTGAAATTCACAACCGCTGCTTTAGACGCTGAATAGATAAGATAATCTTTTCTGCCTTTACTATAAGAAGAAGAAGAAATATTAATAATATGACCTCCTTTTTTGAGCTCAGCGCATTTGCAACAATAAATGGTGCTCATTAAGTTGGAGTCGACAGTTTGCTTTATTTCGTCAGGAGAAAGAAGGTCAAATTCTTTGAGTTGCAAAGTCCCAACTCCATTAATTAACCCATCAAGATCTCCGTAGGTTTGATGGATCATTTGAAAGAGTTTTTCTACTTCAGAATAGTTAGTAAGGTCAGCTTGTAAAGGAGAGGCTACTTGAGAGATTTCTAGTACTGTAGCTCCTAGGCTTTTTAGGTGCTGACAAAGAGCTTGCCCAATGCCTCCTGAGGCCCCGGTGACAGCAAAAACTTTACCTTCTAAGGAAGTGCTAAGGAAATCTAGTTCAAGGCGAGGGCGATACAAAATTTGTTCTGCTAAAAAAAGATCGAAATCTGTGGTGATTTTGATGTTAAGTTCATCACCTAAAACAATTTTTACTGGATGTCCGAGTTTTAAGACGAGAGCGCAATCATCAGAACTATTTTGAGTTTCTTGGAAAAGAGCAGTTCGATGAGCTTTTAAGATCAGATCAAAGGCAAAGCTTTGAGGAGTTTGTCCCCTAAGAAACTCTTCTCGAGAGGGGATTTGATCGATTAATAAGTTTGTTTTAGAGTGAACAAGAGTATCCGTAGAAGGAATGCAAGTGTCTACAGCTTTATGAAGCTTAACGGCTTCTAGATTTTGTTTGATGATGCGATGAGAGACAAAGGGGCGTACAATATCGTGGATGACAACATAATCCGTATCAGGAGGGCAAGCTTGAAGCGCTAAGTAAGAAGATTGTTGACGAGTTGTTCCTCCTAAAATGACCCTGATATTTTCATGAGGGTATAAAGACGTGAGTTCTGTTGCGATTTCTTCTAGGTATTCTGCAGGGATTGGTAGAATGACCTGTTCAAATTCTTTAGTCTGCAAAAAGATGTCGAGGGTGTGTAAGTAAATAGGTTTTCCTCCTATTTTATGGAACTGCTTAGGGAAGGGACTTCCAAATCGGATCCCTTTTCCTCCTGTTAGAAGAATAGCTACTTGCTTAATAGGTAGATTTTGTTTTGTTTCCATAGACTAAAAAGCACCTTGGAGTATTGAAGCTTCTTATGTCATAAACTAGCTTTGCTCCGATATAGAATTCTTTAATTTGGATAACGAGTGCGGGGAGTGGATATCAAAATAAAACATGCCGGATCGATTGTCTTTATGATAATCTTATTGATCTTGGGGCTATTGAGCTTCTTTTAAGTCGAAATAGGGGACTTTGAGCATAAAGATCTCTAGATATCTTTTTTGCTTGATGTTATATTTTTTTGACACGTTGGGATAATTCGAGTTATAAACAATGGTTTGACAAAAAAATATTATTGAGGACTCGTATGAAAAGATATTCTAGTTTTTCTAATGTCTATATGGCTTTGTTTTTTATGCTAGTTGCTTGTTCCGGTCAAATCTTTGGAAAAGATGCATATGTAGTGAATAGCTTAGATAATTGTGTTTCTGTAATAGATACCTCTACGAATTTAGTTGTGGGCATTCCTGTAGCAGTATGATCCTGCTACCATTTGCTAGACAGGAAGAGCATAGATGAAGAACGGTGTGGCTTAAAAAATGAATAAAGAAATGTTGTGTAAAGTAGCTTTTGAATATTACCCATTTGGAGTTATCTTTAGTAAAAAAGCTCCTTTAGATTTAAATTCGATCCAATTTGATACAGATTTTTGCTATTTTTACTTTTCGCCAGGTTTAGAACTCCTTACTTTTCTTAAGCGCAAAAATGCGTGCGATGGAAAAACAAATGCAAAGAGAGACTTTCCTGATTATAAGGCTTACTTTGAAGATGATTGCAAAGTAATGCTTCATTACACAGAAGGTAAGGTGTTATCCTTTTCTGAACCATGGGCACCTCCAGGAATTCAGTCGTACATATATACACGTAAAACAGCTCTTTTATCTGAAGGAGACTCTTACATGTTGGGATGTTTTGATTTAGTCGATGACATCTCTTTGGGAATTGCAAAGTTCAAACGAGTATTTCATGATGCTTATGCAGAAGTGCCTCCTATGGGAATGCAAAAAATATCAGACTTGTGGTTCTATGATGCTTTTCAAGCGCTTCCTAATGGGATGGCCATTGTATTGGAAAATAACGTAGTATACACTAATCGTTATTGGAACATTCAAGAAACGATTCATAACATAAATCAGTTATTTAAAAATCATGGATTTGAAATAAGGGATCAGGTTCTTTTAACCTCGTCTGCTTGGCTTTCTAATATGACTATTTCAAACGGACAATGTTGCGATATAGGAACCTATGGCATTCAAGTGGAAGGCAAGGTTGTTCAAGTATTGGTATTACGTCCCACAATGAGTTCAACGGCAACACCTTGTTGGCGAGCTTATGAGATGTAAAACAATCCTTTGTGTTTTTAGACCCGTTATGTTTTTAATTTTTTTTTCTACAGAAGGAGTTATGAGCGGTATTCCTATATATAACTCGCCTGAAAATCTAATTTTTCAAGAGATTCCTAATGAGCCTCCTTTTAAAATAAATACAGCTAGAGCTCTACTATCAAAACTTCGTAACGGCGATTATGCGCATGCAGGAGATCGAGAATCTATTGATATGGTTATTCAAAAAGTTTTAGAGCGATCTCCTGAGATTATAAATGGCTATTCTTTGGATGTTGGGAGTGGTTTTGGAGGGACGGCTAATGATTTTTATAGATATGGATTTCATAATATTTATGGAATAGATATAGATGAGGCGTCGGTTTATTATGCGAATAAAAATTATCCGCACATTAAATTTCTTAAAACGGAAGCTTCGAATGTTACATCTCTTTTTGAAGCAGAGTTGTTTTCTTTCATATATTTTTTTAATGTAATGTATGCAATTGAAGACAAGAAAAACACTCTAAAATCTTTAAATGCAATTGCGAAGCCGGGTGCCACTTTAATGATTTTTGATTACATAGATAAAGGTAATGATTTTTTACTTACAGACTTAGCAGGAAATCCGATGTATCCTATTAATTTAAAAGCATTTCAAGAGGATTTAATAGGTTCGGGCTGGGAAATGTTGGAAGTCATTGATTTGTCTGATAAGTATATTATTTGGTATGAGAATTTATTAGACAAGTTGTTCCAAGAGAGAGTTTCACTCGCTCAGAATTTTTCTAAAGAAGATATAGAGCGCGTAGAATTTACATTCAATAGGATATTAAAATGGCTGAAAGAGGCTTCTCTTGGTGGAATTTTAATTTTTGCTAAAAAACAATTGATTTGATTTTTTGTTAAGGGGCCCCTTCAAAAGGGGGATAGTTTTCCCATCCGAGTAGATCAAAATGCCACCATTCTGTGGGTAATCCAATAAACCCATGCTTTTCCATGATTATTTGTAAAAGCTCTCGATTTGCGATCTCTTCTGAAGTAGCTTCCATGTAATTTCTGTGAGCTTTTTCACTGAAATCGTCAAAAGCAGACGGCATTGGTAATTCTTGCCCATTTTTTGTAATTAATGTTAAATCTATGGCGGTACCTCTCGTATGCCTTCCCCCTTTTCTTGGATCACTTACATAACGCTCATCGGGTATTAACTCCCAAAATTTCCATTGTGCCGCCATAGGTCGAAACCCATCCCAGACTTTCAGCTCTAATCCTAAGGTTTTAAATTCAGATTGAACATCTAATAAACGCAAAGCGGCTTCTTTTTGCAATAGGCAAATCTGAAAATTATATACAATATGCCCGACAAAATTATCTTCTGTTGCATACTTCAAATCTACTTGGATTTGTGGAATGATCGATTGGATATCTACGAGTTCAGAAGCGATGAATTCTTTTCCTTGTAATTGAGTTGAGGTGGAATTAGTTAATATGAACATAAAAATACATGAAACTATCCATTTTTTTAGTAAATGTATATTCATAGAAAGTTCCTTTATAATTAAGTGAATTCAAGCAAAAGAATATGTTAGGTTGCTCCTCATTTTTTAGATATCACTTTTTTTCAAAGTAATAGTGGAAAAGAGAATCATATGGTCGGACAATGATTCTCTCGATAATTTTTTAGGATTATAACCAGTACTTTTTAAGATGGTATTGATTTCTGGAGTAAGAGATTTATCTGAACATATTTTAACTAGAACATGATCTAAATTTATTCCGTTAGAAATTTTTCGTTTATTACTAGTGGTGCTCGGTTGTAGCAGAGAAAAAGTAGACTCTTTATTTCCATATTCTATGTACCACTGATCTCCTAGCCAAGTTTTATTTTCTTCATTAATGGATGTTGCGTAATCGGTTGTTTTTTTAAATAAAGAATAAAATAGAGGGTCAATTTTCAAAAATTCCACATCATCAAGGTTCAAATCTCCGGATAATACTACATTTTCGTCTGTATAAGGATCGATTTCTTGAAGAACCATATACAGCTGCTGTTTCCTTGTGAATTCTTCTTTAAACGTTGGATGTTCAGGTTCGCCAGAGTGTTGTAAGTGAGTTAAGATTAATTTTGCAATAGGCCCATTGCAGTCATAAGTTTTTAAAGTAAGAAATCCTTTTTCTGCATATTTAGTGTTCCCAACGGACATTTCCTTAGGGAAAGAAGTGAAGTTAATGTTTTGAATTCCAAATTTTGTTGCAAAAAAAATACCGGAATTGATTCCAAGGGTTCTAGTTCCGCATTGAATCACAAAATGAGCGTATCTATTTTGTAAGGCCCCTACAAGGTATATAGCGTCATTGATGTCGAATAGCTCATTCAAGCAAAGAACATCGGGGTCTTCATTTAAGATCTTTTCAATGATTTTAGATATTCTATGTTCTTCGAAGGGGAGTAGATCGTCTCTAATGGGCATTTGCCCTCCTTCTTCTATATCATAGCCACCTTTTATGCCGCAGATATTCCACTGCATATGTGTAAAGGTATTGTCATAGACCTCTTTTTCTTCTACTAAAGTTGTGTCGTGAATGAATCTTTTACTTTCTAAATGGCTTGCAGCAAAACGCAGTATCATGACAGGTAAAGTTGTAATAGGTGAGAGGGTAAAAAAAATAGCAGACCCGCTTAATAAAAAACATTTTTCTGCAAATGGGGCGATATATTCTGGGTCTAACCACGCATCATCAATCAACTGCATTTGTCTTATATAAGTACAGATGGCGTCTACAGAGTTTTTGATATGAGTAGAGGGGGGGGGGTCGTGTAAGATCTGAGACCGAACTAGATATTCTCTAGCTTTACAAGGAGGATTTGTTAAGTAAGAAGCTATCCTATATGAGGCAATTTTACTCCAAGAAGAAAGTTCCTGCTAGCTTTCTGGGTAATGCCAGCTGTAGGGAATTCCCCTATGAGATGATTCGCTGTCCGAAGCGAAAGAGGAGATGGAAAATACTATCAGAATTAAATATTTTAACATACGGTCCTATAAAAGTTGGATATCGAGCTTTATAGAAGGTAACTTTATATCTCTTTAGAATGTATTTTAGAATGTTTTTTGGATAGATAATATTACGAGTCCTTTATATGAATGTTTTTGCTTAAAAATGGTTTATTTGCTAAGTCTTGATTTTAGCGAATTTAATTTTCTTTAAAAGAGGGCATATGAATTATATTACAGTCGCGTGCTTTGCGTGCATAAGTGTTTTTTCGATATTGGGATATTCGATAGAAGGTGAAGCCCCTCAAGAGGGAAGTTCCTCTGTAGATGAATGCGTCCCGATTGTAACAGAGGAAGATGTTCAAATTCTAAACGCGTTATCTTTAAATTCTATGCAGTACTTAACAGGAAAAATTCGACTTAGCCCAAAACAAGTAGTCGCATTTCAGCATCTTTCAGAAGAAGATAATAAATGCAGAGCGGCTCTAATGTTGATGATTACTCAGCCTGAAACTTTATTACAAATAATGGAAACATTAGCAGACCAAAATAGTCCAAAGACTTTAACCCAAGTAAAGGCAATACGGCATATAGAGTTAGATTTAAGTGGATTAACGCGGCGCGATGTTGCAGTTCTTATGTCACTTTCTTCTGAACAGCTGGGCTCTTCGAATTCACGGAGCTCTGTTTTGGATATTCCAAAGAATCTTTCAGAGGAAGATTGGGATGTTCTTCAAAAGTATATTACTATAGCTAAAAAAGTTGATGGGTTAACTGGATTTATGAATGGTGAAAGAGCAAAGATTCTACAAACTGTAGTGGAAAATCTAGAAAATGGTTTTTCCGTAGAAGATCTAGATATTCTACGTACAGCCGAGTTAAGAGCTTTGGGGGTTCCTCAAAAAGATATTAGCTTATTGAACATATTAGCTGATAAAAAAGCCTCGGACTCTAGATTAACGCTGGAAGAGATCTCGGCCTTAAAAAACTGGATTTTAATAGAAAGTTTGCCTGTAAGTAGAAATTTAATGCCATTTGGGGGAATAGCAAATATTCATCAACGGATACAAGAACAGCCGGCGCCTCCTTTTTCTCCTAAAGAACTATTCACAGATGTAAAGTTTTTTCAATTGCAGTTAGCGCAGGCTCCTTTGATGGATGTTCGAATTGTAGATGGTTTAAAGTCGCTTGCCGAAGATATATCTACTTATTTAGGGGAAAATAAAAGATTGACGTCATTTCAAGAATCGATTTGTCGCCGTTTTATAACATCTATGTTGCAGTTTGGTCGTATTCCAAATCTTGATTCGATTCAAGTTGGAGAGCTTCTCCAGCTGATAGAACTTCGCTTAGAATTCTCAAATATGATTTACAATCTAAAGAAAGTTAGGAATATAGAATTAGTTAAAAGCGGGATTACCTATAGACAGGAAAGCCTTTTTAATCAACTAGCTGAGACTTCGTTTTCAGAGGAAAGAAAGCCTCTTTCAAAAGAAGAGCTAGTCCTTTTGAATCAATATATTGGACAAGCTAAAAAAATAGGGGAGCTTAATGGATTTGGAATCCAACAAAGGGCTGCTTTTTTTTCTATTATTCAGCATCAGATTCGCAGTGGAAACTCTGGATTTAAGCCAGCTGATTTGGAAATTCTCCGTCAAGTAGAGTTTAGAAATAATGGATTTTCAAACGAAGAGATCTATCAGTTTAGTCAAATCGCTAAGGAGGGAAAGCAAGCGGAAGAATTGCAACCGGAAGAGTTACTCTTATTAAAGAAGTTTGTTCAAGTAGATGAATTGGTTAGCCGACTCGTTGGTCCAGGATTTTTAATTGATTCAAAGGAGGGATTTGTTCTTAAAGGAATCATTAAACAAAAATCACAATCTAGAGAGGTTAAGCCGAACTCTCCAAATCTAAGCCAAAGACCAAAATCTCCAACTCAAAGACCAAATATTCCAAGTGTGCCAAATAACAAGCCTTCTCGATCAAGACAATAAGTCTAATATTAAAAAACGGACAAAAAACTATTCCATTTTTAAAAGTGGAATAGTTTTTTTGAGAGGAGTCTGTAATTATAGTCATAATGTTTAAATTTCTACAAATAGCTGCTGACTCAAATTAAAAATTGCTAAGGAAACTCAAAAAACTTCGCCACAGAATTTCACTACAACTAAGTATCTCTAAAAAAAGTTCTAGTCTCCTATTTGGGGCCTTCTTGCATTCTTCACCGCTCGCTAGAAGGAACTTGTTGTATCTAAAATAAAGACAGGCTTATTTAGGTTGTCAGTGGAATATGATTTCAGAAAAAGATAGATTAAATAGTCTAAAGACTTCAAAAGTAGATTTTCTATATCTTTTTCTCTATTGCCTTTTAAAAAACAATTTCGGGCCCATATATAAGGAAAGCATTCTTTTTTCAAGAGTGGACTTATTTTGTCATATACAACTTTACTAGAAGGAATCCTAGCTGAGAAAATAAAGGTAGAATGCCCTTGAAGAGGATTTTCTGAATTAGGAGAGTCTTGCTTGGTATTGCAATAATCTATGACTTGCTGCTTTGTAGGTCGTTGATCAGCTTAAACATCAGAGGATAAGAAGCAATATACTATAAATAATGTGAGAGTTTTTAACTTAAGGTGCCTTTTCTCTTGCAAGTCCATATATAAAGCTTTACTATCCATGCAAATTCTTTCATATCCTAGTTAAAACTGTAAATGCAAGTATTTTCCATGCACAGATTCGCAAATGTCATCAAAGATACGCTTATTGCAACTCTAAAAATGTAAGACGTAAAGATTTAAAAGAGTGGATATTTGGGGATTGGCATCAATGGAAATGACTTTCATGAGTTTTTTTGTTGATTAATTAATGAGAAGATGACATTTGATTAGTTATGAAAAAAGAATTTAATTTTTTATGTATTATCGGAATTTCAATTTGGCTTACAGCCTGTCAGCCTAAATTAAGTGTCCCGCCACGTCCTTCAGTTGCCGTTACAGCATTTGTTGTTGAAAAGCAAACAATTCCAGCTACGTTTCAATTTGTAGGCGTCGCAAAAAGTTCTCATCCAGTAGATATTAGAGCTCGAGTAGAGGGGTATCTCTGGAGTATTGATTATGAAGAGGGTAGTTTTGTTAAAAAAGATCAACTTCTTTTTCAGTTAGATCCCCGTACTTACGAAGCTAGTGTGCAAGAAGCCCAAGGGGAACTAGCTAGAGAAGAGGCTATGTTATGGAGAGCGAAGCGCTCCTTAGCTAGGATCGAGCCTCTTTTTAGTAAAAATGCGGTGAGTCAAAAAGATTTAGATGATGCAACAGCAGGGGTTCTTGCCGCAGAGGCAAATGTTATTATAGCAAAGGGTAAGTTAATTCAAGCAGAGTTGAATTTAAGTTATACACAGGTTACCTCTCCCATTAATGGAATGTCTGGTAGAGCAGTTTACCAAGAAGGAGCATTAATGGTTCCTAATGTAAATGGTCTTCTGACTCAAGTTTCTGTAATTGATCCTATTTGGGTTCTTTTTAGTATAGCAGATAATGATGTTTTACAAGGACAGGAAGACGAAGAAAAAAAAGAATTGATTTTGCCAACTCAACAAGAATATACAGTGCGTTTGCAACTAGCAGACGGAAAGATGTATCCTCATGAAGGAAAAGTAAATTTTTCATCTCCTACATTAGACCCGGATACGGGATCTTTAATAGTGCGTGCTACATTTATCAATCCAAATAAAACCATTTTACCAGGGCAATTCATAAAGGCCTTTGTATATGGGGCAAAGCGTCCTGATGCCATTTTTATTCCTCAGAAGTCAGTGTTCCAAAGTCTAAATGGAATGAGTGTTTTTGTTGTGGATAGAAATAACAAAGTTTCTTTACGTAACGTAGAGGTAGGAGCGTGGTACGAAGAATATTGGGTAATTAAAAAAGGATTGTTGCCAGGAGAAGTTGTTGTTGTTGATGGTGTTAATAAAGTATCCGAAGGAGAAACTGTTAATATAACAACAATGCAAAGTCCTCAAAGGCCCCCTTCATGATTTCTCGGTTTTTTTTAGAACGTCCTATTTTTGCGATGGTTGCTTCTATTCTTATTGTTTTATTGGGTCTTGTTGCAGTTATCAACCTTCCAATTGAACAATATCCTAATATCACCCCTCCTCAAATTCAAGTGTCAGTGACTTATCCTGGGGCTAGTGCTCAAACTCTTGCCGATTCTGTGGCATCTCCATTAGAAGATCAAATTAATGGGGTAGAAGACATGATCTATATGTACTCTCAAAATTCCTCAACAGGCAATCTTTCGATGAGTATTTATTTTGCAATTGGATCCGATGCGGATACAGCTTTAAATAATGTACAAAATCGTGTAGATCTTGCCTCGGCGCAATTACCCTTAGCTGTACAAAAGCAAGGAGTTGTTGTTAAAAAACAAACGCCTACTATTTTGCTTTTGGTGAGTGTTGAATCAGATGAGCGATATGATGAAATTTACACGAATAATTATGCAACGATCCATTTGGCTAATGAAATTTTGCGCATTCCGGGAGTTAGTAATGCGCAGGTAATTAATTCAAGAGATTATGCCATGAGAGTTTGGTTGAGTCCGGATAAAATGGCTCAATTACATATTGGAACAAATGATGTCGTCGATGCTATTAATGAGCAAAATGCAGACTATCCAATTGGAGAATTAGGGCAAGCTCCCACACGAGGAATCGTTTCATTGACATTGCCAGTTACAAGTGAAGGACGTCTTTCTCTTCCATCTGAATATAATGATATCATATTAAAGGCCAATTCAAATGGAGGAACAGTAACAATTAAGGATGTTGGGTATACAGAACTAGGAGCTCAAAACTACACGGTTAATGGTGCTGTAAATGGAAAGACAGCAGCTTTAATTGCCATATACCAGTCGTATGGAGCAAATGCCTTGACGGTAGCCGAGGACGTAAAACAGGCTGTAGAAAGATTGAGCGGCAGGTTCCCCCCAGGAATTACGTATTCAATCCCTTATGATACAACAAATTTTATTAAAATATCTATTGAGGAAGTGGAGAGAACTCTTTATGAATCAGGAATTCTTGTTGCTCTGGTAATTTTTATCTTCTTACAAAGTTTAAGAGCTTCAGTTGTTCCTGTAATAGCCATGGTAGTGTCCATTATTGGGACATTTGCAGGGATGTATTTGCTTGGGTATTCGATCAATACACTCACTTTATTCGCTTTGGTTCTTTCTATAGGAATTGTAGTAGATGATGCAATTGTAGTAGTAGAAAATGTGGAAAGGAATATTAGAGAAAAGAACTATGAACCAAAGAAAGCTGCTATTGAGGCAATGAAAGAAGTTTCTAGCCCAATTATTGCCATTGTATGTGTTCTTTGCTCTGTGTTTATTCCTGTTGCTTTTATAGGAGGAGTTGCTGGAGGACTATATAAACAGTTTGCCGTTACAATTTCGATTTCTGTTATCATTTCAGGATTTGTAGCATTAACATTAAGCCCTGTTCTTTCTGCTTTTTTATTGAAAAAGCAATCAAAGACGTATAAGTTAGGAGAACTTTTTAATAAAGGGCTTCATCATACTACAGAAGCATATTCAAAAGGAGCGGAATGGCTTTTAGATCATTCTTGGATTGCTTCGGGTCTTTTTATTTCACTTTTAGTTTGTGTCGGGATGCTTTTCAAGGTTATTCCTACAAGTTTGGTTCCACAAGAAGATCAAGGATATGTATTTTCTTTTGCTAGCTTGCCATCTGAAGCTAGTCTAGATCGAACAGAGGCTGTAACAGAAGAAGTTGCTAAAATTGCTATGGCGCATCCTGCAGTTGAAAGTTTTATTGCCATGACTGGTTTTAGTTTATTGGAAAACTTAAATAGAACATCCATAGGGACGTATTTTGTAATTTTAAAGGACTGGAAAGATAGGACTTCAAAAGATTTAAGTATTCGTAGCGTAATGATGTATTTATTGAATGCCTTTTATAAAATACCTCAAGCCGTAGTTATGCCATTTAATCCTCCAGCTATTCAAGGGCTTGGAACTGTAGGAGGATTTGAATTTTGGATTGTAAATGAGGGGGACGGTTCTCAGGCAATGTTAGAGGATATAACTAATAAACTAGTTGAAAGAGCCTCGAAATATCCAGCACTGACAGCACTGAGCTCCGCAATAGATACAAATTGTATGCAAGTTTATACGGATTTAAATCGAGTGGAAGCAAAATCTTTAGGGGTCGAAATAGGGGATGTATATCAAGCGTTGCAAACTTTATTAGGGTCTGTGTATGTAAATAACTTTAATAAATATGGTCAGGTATTTCAGGTGGTGGTGCAAGCGGACTCTGATTTTCGTTCTTCACTAGAAGAGCTGGGTAATATCTATGTAAAATCATCTACAAATGCTATGGTTCCTTTAAAGTCGCTTGTAACATTTCACTATTCTAAAGGCCCTAATTTAGTGAGCCGATTTAATGGGTTCCCTGCTTCTAAAATCAATGGGGGGGCTGCTCAAGGGTTTAGTTCAGGCGACGCTTTACTAGCTATGGAGCAATTAGCTAAAGAAGTGCTTCCTTTGGATATGACATATGCATGGGGGGGGCAGGCCTATCAAGAAATTGCATCTGGGGGGTCTTCTACTCTAGCTTTAGCAGGAGCCTTAGTTTTGGTTTTTTTAATTTTAGCGGCATTATATGAAAGATGGTCTCTTCCTCTTGCTATTTTGTTAGTTGTTCCATTTGGAACTTTAGGTGCTTTACTTTCTGTTTGGGCTGTAGGGCTTCAAAATGATGTGTATTTTCAAATCGGACTTGTGACTTTAATTGCTCTTGCGGCAAAAAATGCCATTTTGATAGTGGAGTTTGCTATGATCCGACGTAAAGAGGGAATGTCTGTAAAAAAAGCAGCGTTAGAAGCGGCTCGTGAACGATTTCGTGCTATTCTTATGACCTCGTTAACCTTTGTATTTGGGGTGCTCCCTCTAGTGCTTAGTAAAGGAGCCGGGGCAGCAAGTCGCCATTCTGTTGGGGTTGGAGTTATGGGAGGAATGATTTTTGCCACATTTTTTGGGGTTTTCTTTGTTCCATTTTTTTATAAAATTTTAGATCGAAAAAAAGATGATAAGCTATGAGAAATTACAAGGTAGTCTCTTTTTTTTTCCTTTCTACATTAACAGCTTGTAATTTTGCTCCTAAATATTCGTCGCCAGACATTGCATTACCTGTAGATTGGAGAACAGAAAGTGAAGGAGAAGATCCTCTTATCAACGTCTCTTGGTGGAAGCACTGGGGAGATGAAGTTTTAGATGAATATATACAGACAGCACTAGATCATAATAAAGATCTAAAGGGAGCTATATGGAGAGTAAATCAGTATAGAGCTCAATATATAGTAAAACGATCTGGTTTATTTCCTCAAATATCTTCAAATGGTTCGGCAATTAAAGAGAAGTTAGCCGTAGATACGGACTTTTTATCTTCGGGCATTAATCCTATTACACCTAATTATGAAATGGATCTTTCTCTTTCTTATGAATTGGATTTCTGGGGAAAGGTTCGGAATGAAGCGGCCTCTGCTAATTTTGATTATTTAGCACAAATAGAAGATAGGAAAACAGTTGTTTTAACTCTAGTTGGGTCTGTAGCTCAGGCGTATGTTCTATTAAGACAGTTAGATCTGCAGTTGCAAATTTCCAGAGACCTCGTAAAGTCAAGAAAAGAGTCTTTAAGAATCGCTACGTGTCGATTTGAAGGGGGTTTGACGTCGAAGATTGAGGCGGATCAGTCTTTAGCTATCTATGAAGAAGCTATAGTTGCAGTAGAGACTTTAGAGCGTGCTGTACCCCAACAAGAAAACTTGCTTTGTATCTTATTAGGAGAAGCTCCGCATAGTGTTAAGCGTGGAAAAACACTGCCGCAGTTAGCTCTTCCTCTTGAAGTTCCTTCCGGAGCTCCTGTTGACCTTTTAACAAGACGACCAGATATTATTAAAGCTGAAAATACATTAAAAGCTGCTAATGCTAATATTGGAGTGGCTCGAGCTGCCTTTTTCCCGCAGCTTAATTTGTCATCTCTTCTGGGTTTGGATAGTCTTCAACTTTACAACCTTTTTAAGAAAAATTCCAAGATATGGGGGATCGGAGGGTCTTTTCTTCAGCAAGTATTTACAGGCGGGGCTTTGATTGGACAATTAAAGATAGCGGAAGCTCAAAAGCAAGAACTTCTATTTGGATATGAGCAAACTATTTTAAATTCATTAAAAGAGGTTAATAATTCTTTAATCGGATTAGAAAAATCGAAAGAGATTTTTAAAACGCAGGAAAGAAGAGTTATGGCTCTAAAAGATTATTTGGAGCTGGCTTGGTATCGTTACTATGAAGGGCAAACAGATTATCTTACGGTAGTGGATGCAGAAAGAGAGGTGTTTTCTGCACAAATAGATATGATAGGTGATCAAGCTGAGCAATTTCTAGTGTTAGTAAACCTATACAAAGCCCTGGGCGGTGGATGGGTTCAAGAGGCGGATAATCAAGCTATGGAATATGGCCCAAAACCTTGAGATGTGAGCTTTTTACTTTGTAAAAGGCACACAACAAAGACTTCTACCCCAAGGCCATTTCCAGCTCCATCCATGTCTTCTCCAGAAGTAGCTTGCACGTGAATATCTGGTTGGATATGTTGGAAAGAGAAAAAAACTTCTAGATTTTTTTCTACCAAAGACCAATTAACTCGAGGTTTAGATTTGACCATTATTTTTAAGTCTAAGAGTTCATAGTCAGAAGATTGAAGAAGGTTTGCTGCTTTTTGTACAAATTCAGAACTATTGCGATTGGAATTACGTTGATCAGTATTGGGAAAAAGAGAGCCAATGTCTCGTGCTTTTTTATCTCCAAGAGCAGAGAGAAGAGCGTTAACCACAGAGTGATACAAGACATCCCCATCACTTCTGGCTTTAAAAGGGCCAAATGACTGCTGATATGATTCTTCTAAGATGACGCCGCCGATCACTAGTTTTTTTTCTTTGCAGTGATATTCAGTTTCTAGTTCTATGCAAGACTCTTTTTCTAAAAGCTCTTTTTCTTGTGCTGTTAAAAACCGGTGGCTGTCGTATCCATAGCCTAATTTAAACATTCGATCCATTTTTTACTTCACTCATTTCGTGATGAATTATTTTTTTTGCTCTAACTACAGCAACACCTGTACTTTTTCTGCTCGGATCAATTTTTATCCGAGTTGACTGAGTTTGACCTTGAATAAGATCTTTTAGTTTAATAGTAAAATGGTGTAGGTTAATAACGCAAGTCTTAATAATGTATTTAAAATTTTCTCTCAAGCTTTTCAGTACTGCTTTGAAATCAAGGGATTTTACTTTGCTATAAGATGAAATTATACAAAAATAAAAGAATTGAAGTTTTATCGATTCTTTGAAAGCTCTCAGGAATTTTGTTTTTTAACTTGTTAAAGTTTTAATAGCTTGTTTTTTTGCTCGAAAAGAATTTTGGGAGAGGTGTTCTATGAGGACAAGATTAAATTTGGCGTGCATTTTGGGATTTGTTATTTTGATTTTTAAGCCT
Source organism: Chlamydia trachomatis (assembly GCA_945898205.1). Taxonomy (GTDB): domain Bacteria; phylum Chlamydiota; class Chlamydiia; order Chlamydiales; family Rhabdochlamydiaceae; genus CAIJXB01. The sequence goes on from CAMDHO010000031.1 coordinate 19,038, forward strand.
TCTTTAGTGTTAACAGCTGCAATGTTAGTTTTAGAGAGGCCATCTATTCAAGAAGTAGAGGAATATGTAGTCAATGCGGTAAAAAATATCAATAAAGTTGTTGAGTCTATTTTAGCTGTTCCCATCGAAGAGTGTGCCTATGAAGGCGTTTTAAATCCTTGGAATCAATTCCTTAAACAAGTGTCTCAGCATTTTTATATACTAAATGCAATTGCAGGATCAGATTTGCCATGTAATGTGACAGCTTATCAAGCTATATAGGGACTTAATATATCTATGGAAGAGATTTTGAATTATCCATTCCTTTCTCAAGTGCTCTTGGAATGTTCTCGAGAAATAATGAACAAATATGAAAGTGATTCATTTCAATAGTATGTTGCCGCTAGTTTTATAGAAAATTGGCGAGAGCCTGTTTATTTACAAGATTCTATATATCGAAAAAAAAGTCGTTTAGTAGCCTTATCACAAAAATACCTAGTTGATAATTCTAATTTGAGTGAATTTGCCTTGAAAAGATTTATAGCAGTACCCTTCAGAATTCGTGATAATCGAGATAATGACAGAGGCGGAAAGACTTGTGAAGGGGGTGTTTCAGCAAGCTGGGGCGACGGAGTCGCTATTCAATGGGAAGGCTATTTAAAAGGCGAAGTTTATGACGGCAAAGGAAATTATGCAGAGGTGCGAGCTACGCAGAAAGAGGATGGGACAGGGATAGTAGATATTTGCGGCGGTTATGAAAGTAAAAATAAGTAAAAAATCGTATGCGCTAGGGGTCTTGATTCTTTTATGTGCGTTGGGGGTGTTATGTTTTTTACTGAAAAAAAGCTATAGAACACGGACTGTGGATGCACAACTTCTTGCGAAAGGCAGTTCCTATTTTATGCCCATAAAAATTGACAGGTTTTCATCTGCGGGAATCCCTTGTTTGGAGGTAAATATTGAAGGTAGGACGGTTCCTGTAAAAGTAGACTTAGGCTATGAGGGAGATATTTGTTTTTTACCCGATATTATTAAAGAGCTGACTGCAAAAAAGTTCATTAAACGCCGTTCTAGTTATGGATTGAGAGGGAAAACATACACTAGCGACATTTATGAGGTGGAGAAAATCTATATTGAGAATATTTCATTTGGCCCCGTAAAAGCAGAGGAGCTAAACCTAGAGCTTGCGCATGACATTCATTTAGGAGGAGAGGAAGTGTCTTCGGAGTCTAATCTGGGAAGGCTAGGATGGTCGTTATTTTACAACTGCAATTTGCTTATAGATTGCAAGCATTCTATTCTTGCGCTTTGTGATGGTTTAGAGACGTTAAAAGATCATGGATACCCTGTAGATTTTTTTACGGAAACCTGTGTGTTACTAGATCGTGGTTTTATCGAATTTGAGGCAATGACGGAAGTGGGGATGATTCGACGTGTATTGGATACTGGATCTACTTGGAATTTGCTCAATAAGGACTTAGTAAGTGGGTCCAATGATCATATGCTTTTTACTCCTGAAAATGTTGAGCAATATTCAGTTTTAAATCCGGAAAATAAAAGTCTTTTGACTTTTGACGCTAAAAATGTTTGCGAACTACCTAGTTTCAAAGTTTTGGAAAAAGAGTTTGGTCCTATGACATTTAATTGCATCAAGTCGCCTTTAGCAATTGATGCAATTGTTGGAATGGAATTTTTTGAAACGACTTTAATTTTCATCGATTTTTTGAACAAAAAACTCTATTTTTACGAATATCCGAAATAAGCTATTTAGATTCAAAAATAGATCTAATAGAGAATATTCCTGTTGAGAAATATTTCATAGGGACTCTCTTTCCTTCCTTTGCATTTGATCAGATTTTGTCATTGTTGCCTTCTGCTTTTACTGTTAACAGTAATAGTTTATTGTGTTGTTTGGAGAGTGAGTGATGGGGCTCATTTTATTCGCGTTTTTCGATTTTTAAAAGCGGATAGGATTATTCTGGTGCTTACCTTTTTACTGAAGATATTTGTAGATTTAACGGTGGCTATTGGGGTGGGGGGCTACCTTGTCTTCTTTGCTATTTATGGCACATATGAGTATGTCTGTTGAGATTTCAAATTCTCCAAAAGAGTTCGATCAAAGAGAAGAATTACCTCATGGAATTGAGGTTTTTTGGATAGCTGGTCCAGTTTTTTTGGTGTGGGCGAAGAATTATTGAATATACTTAAATAAATCGGGCCTACACCAAAAGTATTGATTATTCGTATGCAGCTTTTTCCTTATTTAGATGCTACAGGAGCGGAAGCTGTAACTAACCTTCAACTTACAAATAGGTTATCGCTTTGGCAAAAAAGATTATAAATTAAATACATAAAAAACTATAAGTTAAATATAATGGAGAAAAATATGGAAGCGCATGTTTTTTTAATTCAGTTAGTTATTATGTTGTTTTCAGCCAGAATATTGGGTGAGTTGGCTGCCTATTTTAAGTTTCCATCGGTCATCGGAGAGCTTTTTGCGGGGATTCTTATAGGGCCTAGTCTTTTAGGGATCATTGCAATAAGCGAGCAAATTCATTTATTGTCTCAAATTGGTATTATTTTGCTTTTGTTTGAAGTCGGTATAGAAACCGATATGAAGCGTTTAACTTCTTCTGGATCAAAAGCCTTTCTTGTTGCTATAGGTGGCGTCATTTTGCCCTTCATACTGGGCTTTGCTTTGAGTTATTGTTTATTCGAATTCACATTTCTCGCCAGCTTATTTATTGGAAGCACTTTTACAGCTACAAGTATTGGCATTACTCTGAGGGTTCTAAAAGATTTAAAAAAACAAGAGAGTCAAGAATCTCAAATTATTCTAGGGGCTGCTGTTTTTGATGACGTAATTGGTATTATTTTACTTGCGATGCTCTATGAGTTTTCTGTAAGTGGGATAGTGGACCTTTGGCATGTTGCGAAGGTTTTAATATGTGTTATTTTATTTTTCTGCATCTCACCAGCTGCAGCTAAGTGTATCTCTCAAATTATTAAAAAGTGGGAAGAGAAAAGCGATATTCCAGGTCTTTTACCTACATTAATAGTTTCTCTTATTTTGTTGTTTTCTTGGATAGCCTATCAGCTAGGTGCTCCTGAATTATTAGGTGGTTTTGCGGCAGGAATTGCTTTATCTAGGCATTTCCGATTTCCTTTCGCCGCATCTTTATATAAAGATTCAAAGTTTAGTGAGCGTGTTGAAAAACAGATGAAACCGATCATTCATTTATTTACTCCGATCTTTTTTGTAGCAATTGGACTTTCTTTAGATCTTAAAACAATTAATTGGAGCTCAGCGCTTATTTGGAATTTGATTGGTTCTTTATTTTTAGTTGCAATCCTTGGAAAGGTGCTTTCAGGATTTCTTATTAAAGGAGAAAAGTTCTCTACAAAACTAGCTATTGGTACAGCAATGATTCCCCGAGGAGAGGTGGGGTTGATTTTTGCTAACATAGGACTAACTGCTGGAGTCTTTAGCAATGATATCTATACGTCAGTTGTTCTTGTTATTACATTAACGACGTTATTATCACCTGTTTTATTAAGGTGTGTTTATAAAAAGGCGGAAAAGAAGAAATTCCGCCTTTTTTGAGTTTTTATTTTAAAGCGTTTACAACCTCTTGCCTTTGCTCATTAAGTTTGTCGATTTGCTCGTTAAGATTGTTTACATTTTGCAGACTTTCTTCTGCTTCTCTAGCTTGTCTACGTCCGACCCCCGGAAGGATTCCTGTAGACCCTCTTTTTAAATGCTCTGCCATAGAGGCTTTTTGTTGGAGTTTTGCTTTTTCTAGATTTTCAATTTGTTCATCGAGTTGGATGAGTTTTTGAAAAGAAGCTTTCATGGCGTCTTGTTGGCTAGAACTATCGTCTCCATAGCCTATATTGGCAAAAAGGGCTAAGAGGGAAATGCTTATAAAAGTTTTCATAATAATCCTTAAAATTGTAAAATGGCTTTTTGTAGTTTCTTGTGAAGGTATTCCGCTCTAGCTTGAGAAAGAGCTCTTTTATCAAGAGATATTTTCTCGTGAGATTGTAAAAGATGGGCTCTTCGACATCTAAAAAATAGCTCATTGACTTCTTCGTCAGTAATACCTTTAATCCATTCTAGGTCTATTCCTAGCTTGATTTGGCTTAAGGCATTTAATGCTTCTTTTGTATCAAGTTGATAGGAGTGGATAAATAATCCATAAGCTCGGCTGATTTTATCTTTGAGTTCAATGGATGGGCTTTTTTTATAGTGGAGCCGCTCTTCTTTTTCTGCTAAAACAAGTTGAAGGGCTGCTTTTTGAAGATATTTTAAAATAGATTCTTCTGTAATGCCAATAGTGAATGTGTTTTTAAGGACTATAAAATCTCCGATGAAATTGTCATTTCTAAAAAGTCCAGAGGATTGAACGTTATCTCCTAGGGAGGAAAGTAAAAGGCCTGGAAGTTTTTCGGATAAGATCAAAGCAGGAAGGTGTAAATAGCAATAGATAACAAGACTTGTGCCGCAGACAGAAAGGTTATTTGACAGGTATCCAAACTGGGTAGAGAAGGCATATTCTAATTCATTTCCGATAGAGATTTCTATTTTATTTAGGGCTTCCCATGCTTTTTCCCAGTCTCCTTTACAATCAACCCATTGCAACGTGATATGGTCAGTCACATTGAGAGTTGCTAGAAAATGAGATGAATCATCAACGACAAAGGCTTGTCCTTTTGAAGCATTTTGCCATCCATCTAGACAGAGAAAATGTTCGCATAAGAACTCTTTTTCGTGGGGAGATAGCGACTCAGCAGGTATGTAAATTGGGTTTTTAAGCTCTTGGAGAGCAAGAAGGCATTTTTGTAAGCTAGTAAGTAGCTGTAAGGATTTGGTTTCATCTAATTTATTAGGGAAAGGGTAATTAGCAATATTCCTATATAAAAAAAACGAACTGGCAGGCCATATGGGATTGCTGTGTGCATCCCAGGGCATATGATGCAAAATGGAGTCAGGAAGATTGGTTTTTTCGTTCATTTTCCTTTTCCTTTAGTTCTTTGATTTGATCGCGAAGCCAAGCAGCTTGTTCATAGTGTTCTTTTTGGATAGCATCACTAAGAGCAGCAGTTAAAGTGGCTGCTTGATTAGAAAATGGAATAGTAATGGATTGTTTGGGGGATTTTCCTGTGTGAATAGGGTTTGGTTTTTTATTTATTATTTCTTTTTGAATTAAGGATGAAAGTAAGTTCTCATCTATTAGCTTTTCAATTAAAAGATTATCAAATACTTCATAGCAGAGAGAGCATCCAAGTAGATTGCCTGTTTGGATGCTTTCGATCGTTGTTAAGCAAAGAGCGCAGCAGACTTTTATAGATTCTTTAGAAGCTTCATTCTTATAGGGAGAAGTTGATTGCCCATGAAGTTTTTTTGCTAAAATAGGACATTCACTGCACATCTCGGTACAAATAGTATTTTCGAGTGAAATCTCTTTATAGGTGACGTCAATAGGTTTTTGACATTGAATACATTCGATAGGTCTTTCCGGCATGCTTCCCTTTTTATATGTTCTATGGAAAACTGGATTCTATGAAATATAAGAAATTTATGTAAAGAAGCACCTGAGGAAGAGTCTATGATTATAATTAAAATATTAGAACCAATAGGAAGAGATGAAAAAATTTGGATGCAGGAATTTCAAAAAGAAGGAGTTTTAATAGAATATCAAGATACGAGAAGTTGGCAAGATACTAAACTTATCGAATATGTAAAAGATGCTCAGGTTTTAGTTCTTGCTAACAGACCTTTATCCCGTAGGGTTATTGATAGCGCGATGTCTTTAAGGCTTATTGCTATTGCTTTTACAGGGATCGATCATGTGGATCAAGTAGCGTGCAGGGAAAGGTCTATTGAAGTTAAAAACGCCCCAGGATATGCAACACATGCTGTGGCTGAATTGACAATTGCTTTAGCTATTGCTCTTTGTCGTAATTTAATACTAGCCTCCCAAAGTTTAACGCAAAAAGGGTTATTCCCTTTAGGTGGACAGCTCTACGGAAAGAAAGTAGGGATTATTGGCGCTGGTTCTATAGGGCAAGAGGTCGGGCGACTTTTTTCTGCGTTTGGATCTGAAGTTGTTTTTTTTCATTATCGAAACTTAGAAACTAAGAACCTTAAACAGGTAGGGTTAGATGATCTTTTAAAGCAGTGTGATTTTATAAGTTTACATTTGCCTTTGAATGAAAAAACTAAACACTTATTGAATAGAGAAAAACTTTCTTTGTTAAAGCGTTCTGCTTTTTTAATTAATACTGGAAGAGGGTCTCTTGTCGAGGAATCGGCGCTTTTTGATCTTTTAAAGGAAGGAAAGATTGCTGGAGCTGCTTTAGATGTTTTAGAGCAAGAGCCTCCTTTAAAAGAGGCTCACCCCTTTTTAAAGATGCCAAATGTGATCTTAACTCCTCATGTTGGATATAGAACGCAAGAAGCTGCTTTTTATAAAGCGAACTTAGTGATCGGGCATATTAGGAACTGGATTGGGTTGGGGCAAAAAACTAATGAATAAGAAAAGATAGTATACTTAATTTATGCAGGAATAGAAAGAGAAGCGCTATTTATACTAGTAATAGCGCTTCTCTATTAGACTTATAAAGAGGCGCCGGATTTTTTTATATGGGGCCCAAAAGCAAACGAACCTATTCCATCCAAAACGTTAAGGTTATTATTAGAGGAAATTTTTTTTAAGAGCAATGAAGAGACTGGATTTTTGAGGTCAGGACTCGTAGGGATTGTTCCAAAGAGCATAGTGAGGGGTGGTGGTGATGGTGTATTAGTACGGGTGTTAGGGCCACTGGCTAGTTGATCAGTAGATGTATTAGATGTTGTTGATAACATGGTTTCTCCTTTTAAAGGTTTAAAAAAAATATATTACTATTTTACCATATAATTGTGTTAATGTATATGTTTAATGTGATTTTATGTGTTGAATTTTAAAAATAAACAAATTAGTGTAGCGAATTAATTATGCAAGTAATTTGTTTAAGTTATTGTTCACTTATAACCAAAAAGGTGAAGAAGTTATGAAAAAGCACCAAAAGATGAATATAAAAGACATGCTGTAGCCACGCTTTTAAGAAATAGTCTCTGAAAGAGCTTCTTTTAAAGCTTATCTCCCTTAACAAAGGAGAAAGCGATGGCTCAGTATTATGCAGGTCTTGATGTGTCCATGGATCAGACAGATATCACTACCGTAGATGAAAAGGGGAAAATTGTCTTTGAAGTGTCTGTAAAAACTGATCCAAACAGCATCGATGCGGCCCTAAAAAGCGCAGGCTTTTCAATTGAACAAAAGTCTCTAGAAAGTGGATCATGGAGTCATTGGTTACTACAGGAATTATCCAAGTTAAAATGGAATATTAAACAGACTCTTCAATCGTAGTTTTTTATTCCTGTTGCCTTTCAACCAGACAATTGATTTCTAACTACTGCTTTCCTGTTATCCAATCTTCATGAATTTCTATCAGAACTCCAGTTACTAGGCGCAAGGCTGATTCCTTATTGGGGAATATAACAGCTAGTCTAGTTCGTCGTTTAATCTCCCGATTAAGTCTCTCCATCCGATTAGAAGTTCTTAACTTGATCGAATGTCCTTTAGGGAACTGATAGATTGTCAGTCCTTCATCAACATTCTCTTCTAGCCATTTTGCAAATTCAGGGGCTTTCTTTTCATATTTTTCTATTGCTAAACGCTTCATTTCTTTTGCTATTG
>CAMDHO010000032.1 GCA_945898205.1 Chlamydia trachomatis
AAACTTTGAAATCATGAATGCAGCAAGAGGGAGATTTTAGCGCACTCAGTTAAAATTATTATTTGACATCAAGTCGAGTCAAAAATGACAAATTTCTTGAAAATGAATGCTATTTTCCTTTAGGAAATGGCGTCACCCTCAAGTGCTGACGTAAAAGTTTTTGGCGGGCGATTTCCAAGATTCTTATGCCTTTGACCTCGGAAATTACAAAATAACAACTAATTTCATGACAAAAAAGAAAGCTAGCCCCTTCTAAACAGTCCATTGAAAAGGCCTCACTCCAGCTAATCACCCCTCTAATATTTCTATTTTAACAATGAAAAACAAAAAAGCTCATTCCAAACCTTGAAGATAATACAAGTATAAGATAGACTTTCTTTCTTTCCGTCTATTTATCCTGCTGGAATATTTAAGAATAACCACTACTTGAGGAAACTATGGGAGCACTCGTCATAACTGAATCTCTTAAAGATGAGTTAGATACTTTTCTACAGAAAAACAAAAAAACAGATCTTATTACTGCTTATCTTTTTTTTCTTGGAAAAAAGTTTAACATCTCTCCCGTTCTTTACGTAAGGGATAAAACGATCTACCAAAGCACTGAAGATCTTTTAAAAAGACTTGAAGCTCAAGGCAAGCTGTGGAGAGAGACTGAGATCATGATCCAAACTGGCCCTCAAGGTGTCAACCAGCTAACTAAAAAAGTTTATATCTGCCCTTTTACTGGTAAAGTTTTCGGAAATAACACTCACCCTAACCCCCAAGATGCTATTTATGACTGGGTTGCTAAATGCTCAGAAAATAAAGAACGCATTGGAGGCCTCAAGGTTAAACGTTTTTTTGTATCTGAAGACCCTGAAATCATTGCGAATTACATAGTAAAGCGAAAAGACCCGATTAAAAAAATTGTATTTTCCTCTGCTGCTACCGGGAAATTATTTAACAGCAAAAATGCAATTATTGAAGACTTTTTAAGCACTCAACTAAAATCTACTCCTCTTACAGAAGTTCCAAATCAAAATAAATTTCAGATTGAAGAACACTTTCTGGCTTTTATACAAAAACAACTTGAAGAGGCTAAAGTTGCAGCCTTTGTTGAGGCCCTTTCTTCTTTTGAAGAGTTTGCTCCCTTTCTAGATGTTTGGCTAGAAGAAGAGAACGAAGAGGCTTAATGGCTGAATCTATTACCTTTCTTACAAAATCCTCCGAGGCTACTCAGGAAGCTGGAAAAGAAATTGCCAAGCTTTTAATGCTAGGAGATGTTGTTTGTTTGACAGGTGATCTAGGAGCAGGAAAGACAACTTTAATAAAAGGTCTTTCCCAATCTCTTGGAGAAATCAACCCAGAAGAAGTTACTAGCCCGACCTTTACTTATTTACACATCTATTCAGGAATTCAAAAAATCTACCATTTCGACTTATACAGACTTTCTTCCAGTGCAGAATTTCTTAGATTAGGATTCCATGAATTTTTCTCTAAAGACCACATCTGCTGCGTTGAATGGCCAGATAAAATCCCAGAACAACTGAATTTCCAAAAAGTACACATCGACATCTGCTATACATCTTTAAAAGAACGAAAAATCACTTTTAGGAGACCTGAATAATGAGTCACGACCCAACTTTTTTTACACGTACAGAATTTATTAAATCCTGCTTGGAAGAAAAAGACTTTCCTAAACTGTATATTAAAAGAGACACCTTTTACCCTGAAATCGCTTTTATTGGACGATCCAACGCCGGAAAATCTTCTTTAATCAATCACTTAACCCAAAAAAAAAATCTAGTTTACATCTCCTCAACACCTGGAAAAACACAAACTATTAATTTTTTCAATGTAGACGATCAACTTCTACTAGTCGACTTACCGGGGTATGGATTTGCAAAAATTCAAAAAGACCTTAAAAAAGCGTGGGCCGAAAGACTCTCCCTTTATCTTGAAAATAGACCTCAACTCCAACTACTCATTCTTCTTTTAGACTTGCGTAGAGACTTGTCTGAAGAAGACAAGCAAATGATTGCATGGGCCCAGTTCCACCAAAAGAAAATGCTTTTTATCTTCTCTAAAAGCGATAAAATATTAAAATCCACAAGAAAACAAACTGAACAAAAGCTCCTTCAATCTCTAAAAGATTTTATACAGCACGACGACTTTAATTATTTATCTTACTCTATTAAAGACAATCAGTGTAGACTACCTCTTAAAGATCTTATCTTTAGTTCAATTCAACCAGCTTAAAGGATTACTTTTATGGGGCTTCTTAAAACCGATATCTTTATCTGCGTAGATTGCGAAACAACAGGCCTTAGCGCAGAAACCGATCTTATTATTGAAGTAGCTGCTGTTATTTTTCAAGGGGATGTCATTCTAGATTCCTATGAAACCCTCATTGATCCAGAAATTCTTATATCTCCGGCGTCCACTGAAATACATCACATAACAGATGAAATGGTGAAAGGAAAACCAAAAATTCAAGAGATACTTCCCGACCTATTAAAATTTATTGGAAAGAAAATCCTTGTCGGCCACGGAATCCCGTTTGATATTGCTTTCTTAAGCACTCAAGCTAAAAAATTTTCTATTCCCTGCAACTTATCTTCTCAAACATTCTTAGACACTTTAAGACTTGCCCGTCTTTATGGAGAAAGCCCGATCAATTCTCTAGAAAAACTCCGAGAACATTTTAACATTGCTGCAGAAGGTGCTCATAGAGCGATGAATGATGTCCTTGTTAACATTGAAGTCTTTAAGTTTTTAACACAAAACTACAAAACAACTGAGCAAATTATAGAGCGACTAAAAAAACCGATAGCTCTTAGAGCCATGCCCCTAGGAAAACATAAAGGGCGCCCTTTCTCAGAAATCCCTAACGAATATCTTCAATGGGCTTCTAACAAAGATTTCGATCAAGATTTAATTTTTTCAATTCGAACCGAACTAAAAAAACGAAAAGGTGGATCTTTGTTTAAGCAATCTGCAAACCCCTTTGCTCAACTATAACTATCTGCTAAGAACTTGACCTCTCCCATCCTTTTGTGATATGCATTTTGATATCTAAAAAATCCAAAAGGCTTACACATGCTCATTCCTTCCATTTCCGACCTAAACTTATCTAATAAAAAAGCCCTTGTTCGAGTTGATTTTAACGTTCCTTTAAATGAAAACGGATCCATTACAGATCCACTTCGAATTTCTGAATCCCTTTCGACAATCCGCTTCATCTTAAAAAATGGAGGTAGCGTAATTTTACTCAGCCACCTAGGGAGGCCAGATGGCGTAAAAAACCCTAAATACACTCTAAAACCTTGCCAACTAGCTCTTTCTAAATTATTAAACCAAGAAGTTTTCTTTGCTGAAGACTGCTTAGGAAAACAAACAGAAAAAAAAATTCAGGAATTAAAACCAGGACAAGTGATCTTACTAGAAAACCTCCGATTCTATGCGGCCGAAGAAAACCCGGATCTAGACCCTTCTTTTGCAAAAAAACTAGCTTCTTATGGGGACCTTTATATCAATGATGCTTTTGCCGCTTGCCACAGAAACCACTCTTCCATCACTCTTTTAGCCAAACAATTCCCCCATTTAGCGGCAGCTGGATTTTTACTAGAAAAAGAAATTCAATCCTTAACATCACTATCAAAAGCCCCACAGCAACCATTTCATGCCATTATTGGAGGCTCTAAAATCTCTTCTAAATTAGGCGTCATTCGATGCCTTTTAGAAAAAATAGAAGCTCTTTATATTGGAGGAGCTATGGCATTTACTTTTTTTAAAGCACTAGGCTATCCAATAGGAAATTCTTTATTTGAGCCTGAACTTGTTCCTGTAGCAAAAAATCTTATTACCGATTGTCTCAAAAAAAAAATTAGACTTTTCTTGCCAGAAGATATTATAGAGTCTGATTCTTTTTCTAATTCTTCTTCGAAAAAAACTGTTAACATCTCTAAAGAAGGCATTGATACTGGTTGGTATGGGATGGATATAGGGCCTAAAACATTTACTAGGTGGCAGAAATCCCTAGAAAACGCCTCCTCTATTTTTTGGAATGGCCCTGTTGGTGTATTTGAACTACCCTCCTTTTCAGAAGGAACTTTTTCTTTAGTCAAGTTCCTTTCCTCCCTCTCCTCTTATAGAATAGTTGGAGGAGGCGATTCTGCTGCCGCTGTACATCAACTTGGGTTGGAAAAAAGTTTTACCCATATCTCAACTGGTGGAGGAGCCTCTTTAGAATTTATAGAACATGGCAACCTACCTGGAATAAAGGCCTTAGCCACATAGAAAAAATGTTTTTAAAGAACCAATAACCAATATTTAACTAACCATTTCTTAATACATGGTTGTCAAATAAGAGGGATTAGCTATAATAGACGGCATTACTCCGCATGAGTTTAAAGACTTGGAAAAATTTTCTTAATAGAAAATACCTTAATACTTACATAGGGCTTTTATATGTCTTCACGTAAAGGGTTCGGAAAGGTTAGGTCATTTTTATGGCCAATCTACCGAGATGAGTTGTGTAAGTTTATACCCATGCTTGTCATCTTTTTCTTCGTCGGACTTAATTACACTCTTCTTCGAATCACTAAAGATGCTCTTGTAATCACAGCCCCCGCTTCTGGAGCTGAGGCCCTTCCATTCATTAAAGTATGGGCTATCGTTCCCATGGCTTTCCTATTTACCTTTATCTTCACTCGAGTTTCAAATAAAGTAACTAGAGAAAAAGCATTTTACTATATGATGAGTATCTTTATCGTATTTTTTCTTTTATTTACTTTTGTATTATACCCTTTTCAGGATGTATTACATCCTCATCAACTTGCCGATAAAATCCAAGATCGCCTTCCAATAGGTTGTAAAGGACTTATTGCCTTATTTAGAAATTGGACTTTTACAGCCTATTATGTAATGTCTGAAATGTGGAGCACCATTATCATGGCAGTCTTAGCTTGGGGCTTTGCTAATGAAGTCACTTCTGTCAATGATGCAAAAAGATTTTATGGGATTTTTGGCCTAGCTTTAAATGTATCTACAATCGCAGCTGGGGTAATCGCTTCATCTCTTGCCTACCATATATATAATCCGGCTCTACTTTTCGGAGTAGACGCCTGGGGACAGTCGATTTCGTTTCTAAATTGCCTTATTATACTATCTGGTCTTATTTGCATGGCCTGCTTCCGCTATATCCACAAAAAACACGGTGGATATAACTCTAAAACATACAAAGAACAGCATTCAGAAGATAAAATTCAAATGGGCATGAGAAAAAATTTTTCATACCTAGCTAAATCAAAATATCTCATATGCATTGCTATTATTGTTGTTACCTATAACATAGCCATCAATCTTATTGAAGTTGTCTGGAAAGACCAAGTTAAGCAACTATACCCAAATCCCGCTGAATTTAGTGCTTACATGGGACAAGTGCTTACAATCATTGGAATTGTAGCTACAGTGGTTAGCGTTTGCGTAGGAACTGTGATCCGAAAACTCAACTGGACAAAAAGCGCTCTTATTTCACCTGTGATTCTTATTACTACAGGGGTTGCTTTTTTCTCTTTTTTACTATTTAAAGATACTGGACTAGCCAATTTTACAGCCTTTTTAGGCACAACTCCCCTAGCTTTAGGCGTCTTTTTCGGTTCTATGCAAAACTGCTTTGCACGAGTTTCTAAATACACATTTTTTGACGCAACAAAAGAACTAGCCTTCGTCCCTCTTTCTAAAGAAAGTAAATTAAAAGGAAAAGCTGCTATTGATGGAGTCGGGTCTCGATTAGGTAAATCCGGAGGATCTCTAATTCACCAAGGATTACTTATTGTATTTGGAACTGTTGCTTTAAGCGCTCCTATAGTAGGAGGCTTCCTTTTTGCTGTTATTGCCGCTTGGATGGTTGCAGTTAAATCTCTTGGTAAACAATTTAATCTACTGACATCTCAACATCAAACACTCACAGTTTCTGAAACAGAAACTCCCGACGAACGCCCCCAAACAATCCATCAACCAGCTATAGAAACCGCTACGTAAATGGAAATAAGCCCATGCTTTCTTTGATAGAATTTCTTTCAGCTCATGCAATGCACGCTCATTGGTTCATTTTAATTGGACTTCTTTTAGCCGGCTTCAATTTGCCTATTAGCATCGATATCCTGGTCATTATAGCCGCTTTATTTTCTTCTAAATTCGTTCCCGAACATACATTTCTTCTCTATTCCTTCCTTCTTGTAGGAAGTTTGCTATCCGCATGGATCTCTTACACACTAGGGAGAACTATTGGATTAAGATTAGCTAAATGGAAGCTTTTTCAACCTTTTTTATCCGACCAAAAAGTTGAAAAACTTCGATCTTTTTATAAAAAATATGGGATTCTGGCTTTTATTATAGGACGTTTTATACCCTTTGGCATTAGAAACTGTTTATTTATGTCGAGCGGCCTCAGTAAAATGCCTTTTCTCCGCTTTGCTCTACAAGATTTTTTAGCCTGTTTTATATGGGTTACAACCTGTTTTACTTTATTTTATCACATCGGGCAGAATTTCGAAGTCATTTGGTATTACGTTAAAACATTCAACGCTTTAATTTTTCTGATTTTCACTGTGGCTGTAATTAGCGTAATTTGGTATAAACATACAAAGAGTCTGAAAACCAGTCGGATGGAAAACCAGCAAAAGAACCACAACCCGTAAATTCAAAGCTAATGCTCAGTCTATCAAATACACTTTCTTTGCTTCGAGCGCCCCTAGCCTTTGCTTTGCTCGTTAATAGCACCCCAATCAGGCTTGCTGCTATTTTCTTGGCTATTTGTACAGATTGCCTAGATGGGTATCTTGCTAGAAAAAATCGTACAACTTCTCAATTTGGTGCTATCCTAGACCCTTCTATGGATAAATTTTTTGTTTACTTTGCCCTTGCAATCTTTCTTTTTGAAGGAAAACTTCACACATGGGAAGCTTGTGCTATGCTAGCTAGAGATTTCTTCCTTTTTGTTTTTGCGATTTATCTAAGCTGCTGCAAATTATGGCATAACTATAAATACAGATCTATCCGTTGGGGAAAGATAAGTACTTCTATGCAATTTGCTTCACTCTTAGCCATCACCCTTAACTGGCAAATTCCACTTTTCGTCTTTGTCTTATTCGTTGCAACTGGATTTTTAGCCTTCATAGAGCTCTTTAAAATAAGAATTCCTCAAGAAAAAAAATAAGTGAAAGGCTCGGTTTTTTACGGAAAGTATCGATAATGCAAAAAAACATTTACTCTCATGAGCTATAAAGAATATAGAACGTTAGAGGAACATCTTGCTATTTTGCTGGAAAGATCTCAAAAAAATCACTCTCTTTCCATAAAAGAAATTCTAGAGATTTTAGATGGAAAGGGTTGTTCATTAATCCTGATTTTTCTAAGTCTTCCCTTTTGCATGCCGATACAAATCCCCGGCCTATCAACTCCGTTTGGAATTTTGATTGCCTTTATTGGTTTACAAATAGCCTTCAGAAACCACATTTGGCTGCCTAAGCGAATTTTGTTAAAAACTACTTCTTCAGCAACTATTCAAAAAATAGTTAATAAATCCCTCCAAATGATGATGAAAATCAGAAAGTTTATTCGTCCAAGGTTGAATTTTCTATGTAAACATAAGACCATGAAGATTCTCAATGGCTTGTTGATATTTTTATTAGGACTCTCTCTTGCTCTGCCTTTACCTATTCCTTTAACCAATCTCGCGGCCAGCTGGTCGATATTTTTAGTAAGTTTAGGCTTACTTGAGGACGATGGGATTTTTGTCCTTGTTGGCTATTTAACGTCCTTCATCACCCTTGTTTTTTTTATTTTAATTCTATTTTCACTTAAGCTTATTTTTTAAAAACCTATTTTAAAAAAAACTAGCGGAATTTATTGTATTTATGCTAAGTATTAATTTTAAAACTATTGAATGATTAAAATGAAATTTAGCATATTACCGAAAGAAAAAATCTTTTATGACTTATTAGAAAACCTGACTGTTAAGGCTGAAAAAACGGTGAACCTATTTAAAGTTTTGATTGAGTCTTGGAATATTTCACATCCTGGAATACAAGCCATTAAAGACCTTGAACATGAAAGTGATCAGATCGTCCATGAGATCATGGTTAAACTTAACGAGACCTTTGTAACACCTATCGATCGCGAAGACATCCATCTCCTATCTAAAAAAATTAATAATCTAATTGATATCATTCAAGCCTTGAGCAAGCGTATGGTTTTATTTCAGATTCAAGGGGTCACAGATGATCTAAAGGAAATGACCGTCATTTTAGAAAAATCTGTAGAACTTGTTGTAATTGCCGTTCAAAAGATAAGAGAATTGAAAGACTCTCAAGAAATCTTTGAACTCTGCATTCAAATCCATGCATTAGAAAATGAAGGGGATCGTGTTTTTGAAAAAGCTTTAGGCAAAATTTTCCAAAATGCAACAGACCCACTAGATGTCATCAAATGGAAAGAAATTTACGATTTCTTAGAGCAAGCTATCGATAAATGTGAAGATATTTCCGATATCATATGGGGAATCGTGGTCAAATATGGATGACTTTAATCTCGGTTTATATGTCATTCTTTTTTTGATTTTAGCCGCCGAATTTGTAAATGGATGGACCGATGCTCCGAATGCTATTGCAACGGTTATTTCCACTCGAGTGCTTTCTCCGATAGCTGCAATTATTATGGCTGCCATATTCAACCTCTTAGGGGTTCTTTCTGGAACCGCTGTTGCTGAAACAATCGGTACAGAAATCGTCAATCCTAATATCATAAACATGAAAACTATTGCTAGCAGTATGGTTGCTATCGTTGTTTGGAGCAGCATTACAGCGCGTCTTGGGATTCCGACAAGTGAATCCCACTCTCTAGTTGCTGGACTTGGAGGCGCTGGAATTGCCACAGCTGGACTAAACGTATTGATTTGGGAGGGCTGGAAAAAGGTTCTTTTTGGGCTACTCTTTTCAACCTTCTTTGGATTTATTGGCGGTCTTATTTTAATGACGATTATCTATCACCTTTTTAAAAAGTTTTCCCCCTCAAAGATGCGTAAGTCGTTTAATTATCTACAGATGGTTTCCTCTGCCTTTATGGCTTTTACTCATGGCTCCAATGATGGTCAAAAATTTATGGGTGTATTTACTTTAGCACTTGTAATCGAGCATAAGCTTCCCCATTTTGCTATCCCCAAGTGGGTAATGTTTCTCTGTGCTTTTGTTATGGCAATTGGCACACTAGTGGGCGGGCGACGTATTATAAAAACGATGGGATTTAAAATTACCAACTTAGAAACTCCTCAGGGATTTTCTGCTGAGATTGCTGCCGGCTCCACCATTGCAATAGCTTCCTCTTTAGGAGTCCCTCTTAGCACTACACACACTATTAATACATCCATCATGGGCGTTGGTGCCACAAGGAGACTCTCTGCCGTTCGCTGGGGTATTACTGCCAATATTGTAGCAGCTTGGATCTTAACTTTTCCTATTTGTGGTCTAATTGGTTATGTCGTTGCTCTTTTTTTACAGCTATTTTAAAAAATTCGTCATGATTGAAAATTGGATTTAAGTTAGGACAAAAAAACCCTTTTTACCCAGAATGGAGCTTCAAATCTATGCCAACTATAGAACCTTTTGAAATAGAAGACACTCTGTGGCACTCCCTTTCATATGAAGATGCTTTTAAATATCTGCAAAGTTCACCAACTGGACTGAGCCATGAAGAAGCAAAGCTACGACTGGACAAGTTTGGCCTCAATCACTTGCAAGTGAAGTCTTCCGAAAGTATTCTATGGATTATTCTCCGCCAATTTCATAACCCTTTAATATATATTCTTCTTATATCCGCAACACTAGCTTTGCTCCTTAGCAAAACAACAGATGCCCTTGTCGTTTTAAGCGTAGTAATGCTCAATACCTTAATTGGTTTCATTCAAGAATATCGATCCAGCAAAATGATCCAAGCTCTTCTTCAAATGATCCCCCAAAAAAGCACAACTATTCGCAATGGAAGTCTTTCATCTATCCCTTCCTCTGAAATCGTTCCTGGGGATATACTAGTGCTACAGGCTGGGGACCGTGTAGCAGCCGATATCCGATTATTTTCAATAAAAAATCTTGAATGTAATGAATCTGCTTTAACAGGGGAGTCTATTCCTGTTGCTAAAAGGAGTAATCCAGTCTCTGCGAATGTAACGATTGCTGATCGAAAATGCATGGCATACAGCGGCACATTAGTGACTTCTGGCACCGGCACTGGACTAGTAATTGCTACTGGGGTACGCACTGAATTTGGAAAAATCTCTGAACTTTTGGAACAAGTTTCTACTCTTGAGACCCCTCTTACATATACCTTAGGACGTATTGCCAGATGGGTCACAATTACAGTTTTTCTAATGAGCGCAGGCCTTTTTGGGATCGGATATTTGCGAGGTTACAGCATGTTAGACGCCGGACTAGCCAGTATTGCATTGGCTGTTGCAGCTATTCCTGAAGGGCTGCCAGCTGCGATCACTATTGCTTCTGCCATCGGTGTTCAACGAATGGCTCGAAGAAAAGCAATTATACGACACATGCTTGCAGTTGAAACGTTGGGAAGCACAACGGTTATTTGCACCGACAAAACAGGAACTCTAACGCAAAATGAGATGACAGCGCAATCCATCTGGACTCCACAGGGATCTTTTTTGGCGACTGGCATTGGCTACTCTCCAGCGGGTCAGATTTTACCACAAAACCCCTTTCTTCCTCATAAACAAGACGCAACTGAGCTTTTAATGGCTGCAATGCTATGTAATGATGCCTCGATTGAGCAAAGAGAAAATAGATGGATTCCTAATGGAGATCCCACAGAACTGGCATTGATCGTTATCAGTCGAAAAGGAGGTCTTCATGAGGACTCTCTGAAAGAGCAGTGGCCCAGGATAGATGTTATTCCTTTTGAATCTGAAAGAAGGATAATGGCAACATTGAATGCCACTCCCTCCAATAAAAAAATGATCTTCTTAAAAGGAGCTCCAGAAGAGGTCTTTAAAATATGTCAAACTCATCATCAGTCTATTCATATTCAAGTTGAAAATATGGCCAAGCAGGGAATGCGTGTCATCGCCGTTGCTAAAAAAGAACTAGCTTCTGAACGTCTTTCTCTTGAAGAAGATGATATTAAAGGTGGTTTTATTTTATTAGGACTCTTGGGCATGATTGATCCTCCACGTCAGGGAGTTCCTGAATCCATCAGAGCATGTCAAAAAGCCGGCATTACAGTCAAAATGATCACCGGAGATCACCCTCTTACAGCTGGTGTCATTGGCTGCGAACTTGGACTAGGTTGCAGGAGAGTCATTACAGGATTAGAACTAGATTCATTAACCCCGAATGAGTTCAAGCAAATTGTAATCCAAAATCATGTGTTTGCACGAGCTCTTCCGGAACACAAACTCAAAATAGTAGAGGCTCTTCAATCACTTGGGCATATTGTAGCTATGACTGGTGATGGAGTCAATGATGCTCCTGCTTTAAAAAGGGCAAATATTGGAGTAGCGATGGGCATTAGTGGAACTTCAGTAGCAAAAGAAGCTTCCGATATGGTCTTAGCTGATGATAATTTTGCCAGCATCGAAGCTGCTGTTGAAGAAGGAAGACGCGTTTATGACAATCTAATTAAATCTATAGCATTTATGTTTCCGACCAATCTTGCACAAGCTTTAGTGATCTTAATTGCAGTTCTTTTTTCCCCGATCCATGACAAAGTTTTACTTTTACCCATTCTCCCTGTGCAAATCCTCTGGATCAATCTTATTGTATGCGTCGCCTTAACCCTTCCTTTGGCTTTTGAAGCCATGGAACCAGACATCATGCAACGCCCTCCACGCAACTCAAAGGCTCCCATTTTAAGCAGATTTATATTATTTCGAACATTACTGGTAGCTGCCCTCATGGCTACTGGAACAATTGGACTTTTTTTCTGGGAGTATTTCATTGAACTTGCGAAAGGAACATCAGAAAAAATAGCCATCTCAGAGGCTCAAACAATGTCTGTCACTAGTCTCATGTTTTTTCAGGTCTTTTACTTATTCAACTGTCGATCTCTTCGATTTTCTATCTTTAAAATAGGTTTTTTTTCCAACCCCCATGTGCTTTTAGGCATCGGATTTGTCATATTGACTCAGGTTGCATTTGTATACGTTCCATTCATGAATACTTTTTTTGGCTCCTCTTCATTAAATTTAGAAGCATGGTTCATCTCTGTAGCTGTGGCCATACTTATTTTGCCAATTATCGCCCTTGAAAAACGGGTTATAAAGAGATTTTTTTCTAAATAAAACTCGTTTATCTTTTTAGCAATTTCACAAAAAACCGTTGATTTTGGCGATTGAGATTAAAATCGAATATAACTATTCTAAGGTAAAGAAAAAAAGCATAACACTGATAGTAAAAGATTCCGTCTGTAAATAGTGGAAATCATATAAATTTCTACAAAAGTTAAAATTGAATGGTATTGCTATTTTTGATAAGATAGAAACAACTCTAAGGCTAGGAATCCAATGGAACTTTTAAATCCCCGTGTAGATCTTGCATTTAAAAAAATTTTTGGCACGGAAGAAAATAAAGACTTATTAATTTCTCTAATTAATTCCATTGTAGCGCATGAAGATCGAGTTGTCGATATTGAGCTTTTAAACCCGTATAACTCAAGAAATTTTATTAGAGACAAACAGTCTATATTAGATATCAAAGCTAAAGATTCTCTAGGAAATTACTATGACATTGAAATGCAGATTTGTAACGAAGGAGATTATGAAGAACGAGCCTTGTTATGTTGGGCAAAACTTTATGCAGATCAACTAAAAGCGGGAGATCCTTATAACTCCTTACGTCGGGCAATCGGCATCCATGTTCTTAATTTTACTAGTGTCGTCGATTCTCCTGACTATCACAACAGATTTTTTATTACGAATCAAAAAACTGGACTTCGTTTTTTTAAACATTTAGAGCTTCACACAATTGAACTTAATAAATTTACTCATAGTGCAGATGAAGCCATAAACCTTATACTTCCTCGTATCAAAAGCGGACTAGACAGATGGTCAGCTTTTTTAACTAGATCCAGCAGCTTAAATAAAGAGAATCTTCCTAAAGAGCTTGAAGACCCCTGTATTAAAAAAGCTTTAGAAGTCCTAACAAATGCTTGCTTAAACGAGGAGGAGCGTGAAGTATATGAAGGACATTTACAGTGGCTCAGAGTGGAAGCTAGCGCTCTCGAGAAGGCTAAATCCGAAGGTAAAGCAGAAGGTAAAGCAGAAGGTGAGGTTAAAAAAGCTAGAGAAATAGCTTATAATTTACTAAAGTCTGGCATTGCAATTTCTATCATTACAGCTGCCAGCGGTCTATCAGAGGAAGAGATTCGATCTTTGTAAAGCTTAAAGAAATCCTACAACGCTAAGAATTCACTAAAATCAATAATTTCAGAAAAGAATCCCGAATCAACCACGCTATCTTGAACACCATTTACATGAATCAAAACAGGGAACTTTGAAAACCCTTTAGGAACAATGAGAGATCGGAGTTTTCCTTCCATCTCTTTAACTATTTCATATCCGATTGGATTTTTAGAAAACTTTACTTCACAAACAAACAAGCTATTAAATTTAAGCTGAATGAGATAGTCAATTTGACAACCCGGTGTCTTCACCGTCTTTCTTTGGAAGAATGGATTATCTGCTACAATACTATCTGAGCTTAAACGGAGTTTTTCTATAATTAAGTGTCGATTATTCAAAATGAGATTTTCAAACTGCAATCCCATAATAGATTCCCATCCTGGAAGCGCCATTGCAGATTGATCTTCAAAATGCCCACTGATGATTTTATTCTTATTGGGGAAAATATATTTAAGGTAGAACCTAACGTAGTTATCAGACAGCCTATATTTGCTTAAAGCAGATTCTTTCCCACCTTTAATATGCCAAGTATAATCCCTAGAAATAAATCCAGATTCCACTAAGTTATCCAGATATTTACTCATATGACCGCTTTTAACTGTCTTGAGAGATTCTATAATTCCATTAAACTCTAAACTTCCACCCACAAGCTGACTTACAATTTCCTTATAAAAAGCACTTCTTTTTGAAAACAGATCTGAAAATACGTCGTCAAATTCCCGATATAAAATCCCACTTTTTCTAAAACAAAGTCTTTTGATGTTTTCCTCTGCTGTCATAGAGGTTTGAACCTCTTCCAAATAACGAGGAATTCCACCCGTTAAGCATAGGATTTTAAGCTGTTCATAGGCACTTGCGTGCCTCCCCATCGAGAGCAGAAGCTTTGAGCTTTCCATCAAAGAAAGCTCTTTCAAATAGATAACAAGAGAAATTCTTCCTAAAAAACCAGTGCTGCTTAAAATGTTTTCCTCTATCCACGGAGAAATAGATCCACATAAAACCAAAACAAGCTCCGCATTTTGTTTGAAATGCAAATCCCAAGCATTTTTTATCTTTCCTAAAAAATCTGGATCTTTTGATCCCATCCAAGAAATTTCATCAAACAGTAGAACTACTTTTCCATGCTGTACTTGCTTTGCAAGTAAAATAAATAGTGTAGTCCAATCATCGAATCTTAAGCCTTGCAAGCCAAAAGATTCTCCCATTTGCTTAGCAAATTCATCCCTTTGTTTTTGTGCTGTAATTCCTTTTACTGGAGGTAATCCTGAAAATGCGTAGTAACGGTGCGCTTTTCCAAACTCCATTACCAAGCGACTTTTTCCTATTCGCCGCCTTCCTTGCACAACAACTAAACTTGCACTCTTTTTTCTGAAAAGCAAATTCAAATCTTGTAATTCTTTAGATCTTCCAATAAATGGAGCTGTCGTCATAAAACCTCTCATACGGCACGAAATAACCATTTTGCTATTTTGTGCCGTAAATCGCAACCACTTTTATGGGCACAAAATAGCAAAATGGTTATTTCGTGCCCACTTCTCAATAGAGAACAAATATTTTGTATATAATTTTTAAGCTTTTTCTAAACTAAAAACTAAAATCTATGGTTTTTCTTTTACAACTTGGACAATCGATGTTGGGTAAGAAAGATGAATGCCCATCTGATCTAAAATAGAAAAAACATCTTGCAAAACACTCTCCCTTACAAGCACATACTCCCCCATTTCAGTTGCATAAGTGTAAACATCCACTACAACTTCTAAAGAGTATTCTCCAATTTCATTCCAATAAACTAAAAGAGGGGCTTTTGCATCTATTTTAGAACTTTTAGATAAAAACTCTCTAAAAGCCGAGGTAAGTTGGATTATTTTTGCAAAATCTTGATGAGCAAGATGAAAAACTTCATAAATTCTTCGATGGCTCATTCTTGATGTATTGACTACTGGAATGCTTGAAAACAACGAATTAGGAAAATAAATGGGACATTTGTCCTTATCTCGGATAGCAGTAAAATACCAACCCATTTCTTCCACAGTTCCTTCCAAGTTCCTATCTGGAAGAAAAATAGTATCTCCTTTTGAAAACGGTCGGGTCAATGCGATCATCCCTCCTCCAAAAAAATTCCCAAGAACGTCTTTAGCAGCAAATCCTATCGCCGCCGCTCCAATCCCTCCAAAGGCAAGCAAAGGAACAATATCTACATGAAAAACCCCTAAAGCCGTTAAAACAAAAAGAATAAAAAGGGCTACTGAAATTATCTTACTTAGCATATCTACTTTCGATAGGTTATGCCATTTTTTTTGAAAAAGCTCTTTCTTCCACCGGTACGCGATCCAAAAGCAACTTATTAATATAGAAAAATCTCTTAAAGATTTTATCCAAACTCCTAAGCAAATTCCGGAAAAATGAGAGCTAAAAAAAATAATGACGTAGTAGACTCCTAAACATACAAGCAACAGTTTTAAAGGAGAAAGAAATACTTTTTTAAGATCTACCTGCCAAACGACATTTTTTACAGATTTTTTTTCTTTTCGACAAATAAAGAACTTACATATCCAATATATTGCAAATAATACAAGCAACCACAAAACACTTATTGCATATTTCGAAAATAAATCCATTACTCATTCCTTTTTCTTTTTTTAGTAGAATACCTATGGAAACCTGTTGCGTCAATAGTTATATGTAGAGAAAAAACCTCTACTAACTTACTATTCAAATAAAGAGAATTAAAGAACCCAAGGGGCCATATGTCATTCAATAGAGAGTCTATTTTCCTATCTGCTTTTCGAAGTCTTTGCAATGCCCTTGGCGTTGTCTTAGGTGTTTTTGTCGCTATTTTCTTAGTCATGTTCACTCTTTCCATGTTCTCCCCCCCCGCTTTAATCCCAGAAAAATGCGAAATTTCTATTTTACCTGATGCCGACGGGAACCAAAATTTACTCCACAACTTCTCGTCTGCAATTTTAAGAATTGATATCAAAGGAGTCATTGGACTAGAAGATTTAAAAACAGAAAATATTCAAACTATTTTATCCGACTCTAGAATAGATTTTCTTAAAAAAGATCGCGTCAAAGCTGTTTTTCTATATATAGACACCCCTGGTGGAACAGCTGGTGATGCCGCCGGCATCTATAAAGCCCTTTCCGATTATAAAACAAAATACAAAGTCCCTATCTATGCTTTTGTTGATGGAATGTGCGCATCTGGTGGAATGTATATTTGTGCCGCTGCAGATAAAATCTATACAACGCAGTCTAGCGTAATTGGATCCGTTGGAGTTCTTTTAGGCCCTTCTTTTAACGTTTCCGATCTCATGGTTAAATTTGGCGTTCAAGCTAAAACCATCACACAAGGAAAAGATAAAGACATGTTAAGTCCCTTTAGACCTTGGAAAGAAGGTGAAGATGCTTGCCTCGTTAATATTACAAAAGCTCTTTATGATCAATTTGTGGATACCGTAGTGGCTGGAAGACCTAATTTACCTAAAGAAAAATTAGTTGAAGAATATGGTGCTCATGTATTTGATGCTGCTACAGCACAAAAACTGGGATATACAGATGTTGCAGAGTCTACTTATTTTCTAGCTATGCAAGCACTTGTTGATGCCGCTAGCATCTCTAAAGATGAAGACTACCAAGTCGTGCAATTGACAGCTCCTAAAAGCTTCTTCTCATCACTTGCAGGCAATAAATTTTCTTTGCTTTCTGGGAAAGTACACCATACATTTCAAATAGCGCCTTACATGAGCTCTGAACTCAGCGGCAAATTTTTATATCTATACCAACCTACTCAATAACAATATAACAAGGCCTCTTTAATAAAGAGGCCTTGTCTAATTCAAAAGACTTCATGAAAAAACTATTTATTTTCGATGCCGTTAACGTTCTCTTCCGTTCGTACCATGCAATAGGTCCTATGACTAATCCTCAAGGAGAATCAACAAATGCTTTATATGGATTTATTAGGTCTCTCTTAAAAACGATCTCTGATTTTTCTCCAGACTATATCATTGCTGTTTTTGACGGCCCTGATAACAAGAAAACTAGAACAGATATCTATAAAGACTATAAAAGTCATAGAAAACAAATGCCGGAAGATCTTTTTTCCCAATGGGAAAAAGCTCTTGAGTTTTGCAACCTTACCGGAATTCCGAATCTCTCCATCCCAGGAGTAGAAGCTGATGATGTTATTGGAAGCATTGTCCAGTGGGCAAAGCCTCTATCCATTCAATGCTGTATTTGTACAAGCGATAAAGATCTTTGCCAACTTGTCTCCGATTCAACTTTCATTATTCACACTCATAAAAATAATCTTCTTGTTGATTCGAGTAAAGTCAAAGAACTCTTTGATGTTGAGCCCTCTCAAATTGTAGACTATCTAGCTTTAATCGGAGATGCTTCTGATAATATCCCCGGAGTGCCTGGTATCGGACCCAAAACAGCAACATCCCTTCTTCACGATTTCTCTTCACTAGATGGCATCTTAACCCATTTGGATTCTATCCCTGAAAAAAAACGCGAGCTTCTTAGAATGGGTAAAGAAAGCGCCTTACTCAGTCAGAAACTAGCACTTCTAGATCTCAATGTTCCCATTCCCTCAGATCTAAATTTTTATAAAAGAGCGACTCCTCCTCAAGAAAACCTCAATCGATTTTATCAACAAAATCATTTTCTATCCCTTTTAAAAGGTCATCAAGAAAAGGTTGTTTCCTCCCCTACAAACTATAAAATCATATCCTCTTCTCAAGAACTTTCCGAAGTTTTAATTCTTTTACAAAAAGAAAAAACTCTTTGCTTCGACACAGAAACAACTAGTATTAAGCCTATGGAAGCTTCTTTAGTAGGATTAGGCATTGGATATTCTCCAGAAACTGCTTGGTATATCCCACTTAACACTTCTCTTCCTAAAAAAGAAGTCTTTGAATTTTTAACAACTCTTTTTTCAAATTCGGCCATTACATTTTACGGTCATAATATTAAATACGATCTACACGTTCTGTTAAATGAAGGCCTCCCTCTCCCAACAATCGATTTTGATACTATTTTAGCATCTTACCTTTTAACACCTCACACAGCCAGACACAATCTGGACATTTTAAGCTTAGAAAGATTTCAGAAAGTAAAAACTCCTATTGAGTCCTTAATTGGGAAAGGGAAAAACCAACTTTCTATGAATGATATAGATCCCGAAAAAGCTGGAGACTACTGTTGTGAAGATGTAGATTATACAGTTCGTCTTAAACTCCTTTTTGAAAAAGAACTCGAAGAAAAAAAACTACTTCCTGTTTTAAAAGATATTGAACTACCTCTTATCAAAATCCTTCTTTCTATGGAAAGACATGGAATGTTCGTAGACGTAGAAAAACTTAACATACTATCTCAAACTCTATCAGAAAAACTCTGTCTTCTCACAAAACAAATTTATGAGATAGCAGGAGAAGAATTCAATATTAATTCTCCCAAACAACTACAATCAATTTTATTTGAAAAACTCAATCTATCACCCCCTAAAAAAACACAAACAGGGTTTTCTACAGCCGCCGATGTCTTAGAAAGCCTTATACATAAGTCCCCTATTATTCCTCTTATTTTAGAATTTAGACAGCTTGAAAAACTTAGATCCACCTATGTTGACTCACTCCCCTCTGACATCAATCCTATTACAAAACGTATTCACTGCAACTTTAACCAATCTGTTGCTGCCACAGGACGACTCTCTTGCCAAAACCCCAACTTACAAAATATCCCTATTCGAAGTGAGATTGGAAAAAAAATTAGAGAAGCCTTTCGTCCCGAAAAAGCAGGATGGAGTTATCTAGCAGCAGATTACTCACAAATTGAACTTAGACTCTTAGCACATCTTAGTGAAGATCCTACCCTTATCCAAGCCTTTCAATCTGGTGAAGATATTCATGCATATACAGCTTCGTTAATCTTCAATACCCCCCTAGAAGAAGTTACTTCTCAAATGCGTCATAGAGCCAAAGCCGTTAATTTTGGCATTCTCTACGGGCAACAAGCATTTGGGCTTTCTAAGGAACTTGGGATTGATATGAAAGAAGCTGCTTCTTTCATTGAAACCTATTTTCAAAGATATAAAAAAGTAAAAGAATATATTGAGTCCTGCAAAGAAGTTGCTCGCACGCAAGGCGTTGTTTATACTATGACAGGAAGACAAAGACCCATTCCAGAAATACTCAATAAAAATCCTATACTTCGTTCTTTAGCAGAAAGATTATCTGTTAATACCCCTCTTCAAGGCAGCGCAGCTGATTTAATTAAATTAGCAATGATTCGCATTCACTCTCTTTGGACATTTAAAAAAAGTTTTCTTATATTGCAAATCCATGATGAATTGGTATTTGAAGCCCCAGATGAAGAATTAGAAGAACTTTCTAGCTTTGTCAAAAAACATATGGAAGAATGTTTTTCATTAAAAGTTCCCTTGGTTGTCGATATTTCGATTGGAAAGAATTGGGGAGAATGTTAAATTTGAGAAAAATTGCAATAACAGGTGGACTTTCCTCCGGTAAAAGCACAGTATGTCGCCTACTAGCCGAGAAAGGCGCTTATATAGTAGATACAGACAAAATCGTTCACTCTCTTCTTTTATCTGATCCAAAAATACGAGAACAAGTGGTCAGTTTATTAGGTTCAAGCATTGTAGTAGACGATAAAATAGACAGAAAAGCTATAGCCGATAAGGTATTTTCACATCCAGAAACCCTCAAATCTTTAGAACTCATCTTACACCCCGCAGTATTTCATGAACTAGAATTGCAATATCAAAATGAGAAAGATAACCCAAAGTATAATCTCTTTGTGGCTGAAGTGCCCCTTTTGTATGAGACCGAGAGTACTAAATTATTCGACTTTATTATCGTAGTACTTTCAGAAAAAGAATTATGTATTGATCGATTTATAAAAAACCATAAAGGTTCAAATCAATCTTTCAATCAACGAATGCAAAGGCAGATGCAGCCGTCACAAAAAGCTGCTAAAGCACAATTTATTTTAATAAATAATGAAAGTATAGAAAAGTTAGAAAAACAAGTTACAAACCTCTTAACCAAAATATGTTCAATTTAAATGGGAGAACTCCTTTCGATGGACAGAGAAGACCGAAACCAAGTAAACCAAGATCTAGATCAAGCCCCTTCTATTTCAACCACTGAATCTACAGCTCCTACAGCAGCTGAATCCATCACAAGAATTGCTGACCTTCAAAGAATGAATATTGAGCAGCTTAATCAATTCGCTAAAAGTGTTGGATTAAAAGGCTTAGGTGCGCTTGCCAGATCTCAACTCGTCTTTGAGATTGTCAAATTACTCTCTGAAAAGCCCTCAGAAATACTCGTCGGAGAAGGAGTTCTTGAAGTCCTTCCTGATGGTTTTGGATTTTTGAGATCCCCTTACTACAACTACCTCCCTTCTGCCGAAGATATTTATGTCTCCCCCGCTCAAATCCGTCGATTTGATTTAAAAAAAGGAGATACAGTCTACGGGACAATTCGATCTCCTAAAGAAAAAGAAAAATACTTTGCGATGTTAAAGGTTGAAAAAATCAACAGCAACTCTCCTGAAAAAGCAAGAGAGCGGATCCTGTTTGAAAACTTAACCCCTCTCTATCCAGACTGTCGACTCGTTATGGAGACGCAAAAAGACAACTTGACAAACCGAGTTATCGACTTAGCAGCTCCTATTGGAAAAGGTCAACGCGCTCTTATTGTAGCTCCTCCGAGAACCGGTAAAACAATTATTCTACAAAACATCGCCAATGCCATAGCTAAAAACAATCCTGATGTTTTTCTGATCGTCTTGCTTATTGATGAAAGACCTGAAGAAGTCACCGATATGGTTCGCAGCGTAAAAGGGGAAGTTATCGCTTCCACTTTTGATGAACCACCAGAAAGACACGTGCAAATTGCTGAAATGGTTATTGAAAAAGCTAGACGCCTTGTTGAATACCATCATGACGTCGTAATCTTGCTAGATTCTTTAACTAGACTTGCTAGAGCTTATAATACCGTCCAACCACATTCTGGAAAAATCTTAACAGGTGGTATCGACGCTAATGCCCTACACAAGCCAAAAAGATTCTTCGGAGCCGCTCGAAATCTAGAAGAAGGTGGGTCTTTAACTATTATAGCTACTGCTCTTATCGACACTGGATCCAGAATGGATGAAGTTATCTTTGAAGAGTTCAAGGGAACCGGTAACATGGAACTCGTGCTTGATCGTAAGTTAGCGGATAGAAGAGTTTACCCTGCTATCGATTTAATTAAGAGCGGAACCAGAAAAGAAGAACTTCTTTACCATAAAGAAGAACTTGAAAAAGTTTACCTCATGCGCCAAGCTCTAGCTGATTTATCTCCTTTAGACGCCATGAACCTTCTAACTGGACGCCTAAAAAAGACGAACAGTAACGTAGAGTTTTTACTATCCATGAAAGATTAAGTTGTTTACTGTTTAGACAGGCTGCAGAAAGAAAACCTGCAGCCTTTCTTGCTATAAATCCTTCGATTTCTTAATATTTCCTTATCTTTAAACATGAAAGCGCCTTATGAAATATTTTTTTATTCCTTTGTTTTTTTGTTTATTTATTTTGACATGCTGTAATTCCTCTTCTTCCGACTCAAAATCTTCTCAAAAACTTCGACTTGTCATTCCAGAAGAACCCTCTACTTTAGATCCAAGAAAAGGAGGAGATGCTGTTTCTTCTCATTTACACTTTATGTTATTTGAAGGGCTTACAAAACTTCATGAAGATGGCTCAATTTCCGCTGCGCAATGCACGAATTTCCACATCTCTCCTGACAAAAAAACATACACTTTTTACTTAGGCAAAACCACCTGGTCTGACGGAACTGCTGTAACCTCATATGACTTTGAAAAAGCTTGGAAGGCTATTTTATCACCTTCTTTCCCCTCTCCTAATGCTCACCTCCTCTACCCTATTTCATGTGCTGAAGAAGCAAAAAAAGGACTTGTTTCTATCGAAGATGTCGGCATTTACTCTCCAGATCCTCAAACCCTTATTATTAAACTAAACTATCCCACTCCTTATTTTTTAAACCTAATCTCCTTCTGTGTCTTCTTTCCCATTCCTCTTCACGTTGAAAATCAACATCCTGAATGGGCTTTCCATAGTGGGCCCCATTTCATATCCAATGGACCTTTTGTATTAACAGAGTGGAAACACAACAATGAACTTTCGCTCAAAAAAAACGAACATTACCATCAAGCAAATCAGGTTCCTTTAGATGAAATCCATCTCAGCATCATCGGCAGCGAAATGACCGCATTTCAGCTCTATCAAAATAGAGAAATCGATTTGATTGGACAACCCTTTTCTTCAATCCCCCTAGATGTTCAACATCACACTCAACCTAATGCTGAAATCCTGGTTTCCCCCTCTGCTGCCACGACATTCATTACATTCAATTTACTAGAGTTTCCTTTTTCCAATGCCAACTTACGTAAAGCTTTTACACTTGCTATCGACAGAAAAAGCATAGCTGAAAATGTAGTGCAATTTGGAGAAGAAGCTGCTTTTTGTGCTGTTCCTCCGAGCCTCAAAAACAACCAAAACACAATTTTTTACTCTGATGGCAACTTAGAAGAAGCTAATAAGTTACTAGCAAAAGGACTTGAAGAACTTAATATTTCAAAAAAAGAGCTAGAAAATTCATTAACTTATTTATATTCCCACTCAGAAGTCAATCATAAGGTAGCTCAAATCCTACAACAACAATGGCTAGCAAATTTAGGATTGCAAGTAAAACTGGGAATTACAGATCGCAAAACTCATATGGACTGCATCTCTAGAAAAAAACATGTTTTTGCACAAGCGATCTACCGAGCTCAATATGCGGATCCTATCAATATTTTAGATCGATTTAGGAATAAAGATAACATTAAAAATTACTCTTCCTGGGAAAACAAGAAGTTCCAAGACCTTCTCGAACAATCATTTCTAGAATCAGGAGAAGAAAGACTGGTTACTTTAAATACAGCTGAAGGTATCTTACTAGAAGAAGCCGTTATCGCCCCTCTTTTCCACATGAACCTTTGTTATTTAACAAAGCCTTATGTAGGGAATGTAGAATTTTCTCCGGTAGGCGGCATGTTTCTTGAACGGCTTTCTATTCTACCACCTCCTGCCAAATAAGGAACTTTTATGGACGAAATCAAAAAAATCCAAAAACTTTTAGCTACCTTTGCAGAGGAAAGAGATTGGCCACAATTTCACAGCCCTAAAAATCTATCTATGGCTATTTCTGTTGAAGCATCAGAACTTATGGAACTCTTTTTATGGGACACCCCAGAAGAGTCTTTTCGGGTAAAAGAGCACTCCGAAAAGCAACTAAAAGAAGAGATTTCTGATGTATTTCTCAATCTTCTTAGGCTTGCTTCCATTTTAGAGATAGATCTCATAGAAGCCTCTTTAGAAAAAATACGGCTCAATAGCCAAAGATACCCAGTAGATCTTTCTAAAGGCCATCACACAAAACACTCTCGCAGAGATTCGTGAACTACTTCTTATGGGCGCTACTTCTCTTTGCCCAAATTCAACTCTCTTCTTCTAATAGATTTGAAGAAGAATTTCTTTGGCCTGAAATTGAACTTTTAGAAAAGGAAGGAACACTCGACCTCCTTATTCAAGAAAGAATGGTCGAAATCCAATCTCTAAATGAAAGCTGGCGTCTTTTTGCTTATGGTGAAAAAATGCACCACCTCGAATTCTTCTCTCATTTTGACTCTATTTTCCAACAAGGTAGGCTTGTATTAGAAACTGAAGGAGCCGGCGCTGCTTATATCTTATATGATCAATATGACACTCCTCAGTTTATCATTAAGCCCACAGATGAAAATATTTTCTGTTTACATAACCCCAAACAGTTTGCTTCTCCATTTTTAGAGCCTCGGGTAAAACGAGACATTCCCTTATATCGCGCCGCACAAACGGATGCTCTTTGTTATGAACTAGCAACTATTTGCCACCTAGAGCACATAACTCCAAAAGCTGTTTTATCCTTACTCTCCCACCCTAGTTTTTTTCTTATTAATAAGGGTGAACCACAAGAAAAACTATGTTCTATTCAAGACTATTTAAAAGGAACCCTCCCTCTTCGCCAAGTTTTAGAAGAATTTTTCTCAAACTCCCTTTTAGAAGAAGATCTTTTAGAAAGATTTGATCAAGAGGACTTTGAAGATATTCAACTACTAGTCTGGCTAACCTTTGATAACGACGCTCATGCAGATAATTTTAGAGTCTACTTAAAAAAAACAAGCCTTCAAGGATTCCCTGTCTATGGAATGCAAAAGATAGATAATAGTCTTGCATTTCCAGAGCGCAATTCTGAATTTTCTAATGCCCTCATGTACTTCCCTAACGCTCTTCTTCCGATCTCTTCTAAAATCCGAGATCAAATCAGATCTCTTCCTTTAGCAAAAATTAAAGAAGCGATACAAAAATTTGGGTTAGGATCTTCCGTCTCTGCTTTTGAAGAAAGGATTTCTACTCTCCAAAAGCTCATAGAAAAAGAAGACCTTACTTACTATGAGTGTAGTCTCAGGCTTTCCCTTTTAGAAAAGCCTGACGGAGCCCCATTAGCTCTTAGTAATGAGTCTCTTGAAAATTTAGAATACACAGCAAAAGATCTCATGAAGATTAAGGATTTTGTCGAATTGTTCGAAAAAACGGATTCTTTTTAAAAGCTCCTAGTCGACAAAACTTCTCATAAAGAAACCCTTTCATTTACATTTGGAAAAGGACGCACTTCTGTTAACTCAGATAGTGTAAGATTCAGTCTGTAAATTCAATAACGCAAAGAAATCTTTTTAGCTGAAAAAAAAGAGCTTCTGAGATCACTCTTCCTTTGGTCGATCAAAACAAAAGGAAAAAAGATGATATCAGAAGCTAAAAACAAATATTTTATTGAGGAGATCTTAGAAAAGTTCGTCCTCGGTTCAGAGCATGCTCCTAGAATTCTAGAAAAACTTTTAAACCAAGTAATGTTGGCAGAAAGAGAATCAGTTCTTTGTGCAGCCCCATATGAGCGAACAGAGAATCGTACAGGATCTGCGAATGGATTTAAAGATCGAAAATATCTTTCAAAAATGGGAGATCTAAGTCTGAGAGTTCCTCAAACAAGAGATGTTGATTTTTATCCCAGCTGTTTAGAAAAAGGAGAAAGGACAGAAAGAGCTCTAATGCTAACCTTTGCAGAAGCTTATGTATTAGGAGTAAGCACAAGAAAGGTAGGAAAACTAGTAGAGGAACTGTGTGGGAGGTCTATTTCCTAGCGTGGAATCTTGTGAAAGGCTTGTAGTAAGTATAGCAATAAGAATTCACGAAGATTGGTCAACAGGGAAAAATTACATGGATATGGAATAAAGACAATTTTTTTGGAAGCGCCGATCCTGATTTAGAAAAAGCAGATGAAAGGCGAATGTCAAGGTTGAACAAGAGTGAACCGAAGGGAAACCTTGACATGATTAGCCTGAAGATCTGCTATAAAATCAGAAAGAATGGCGCGAAAGAGACGTTAGAAAAACAGAAAAACCAGACTTAGGGAAGAAAGATCTTAGAATTTACAGAAAAAGACTTGCGTTATCGTTTATTTCTGGTTTTTCAATGAAATTCAATTAATTTGTACTGTCTCATTCGCGGATAGGTGGGTTGTCAAATTCCTCTAATTGCCTACCCCCAATAGTTCCGATGAACCATAATTTTACCCTTCCGAAATCCCCCATCTGCCGTAATAAGTAATTTAGCTTCTGCATCTAGGATTCTATCACTTAAGGCTTCTGCAGAAAAGCCAGCAAAAATCACAGTATGAACAGCTCCAATGCGGGCGCAACTAAGCATTGCAAC
>CAMDHO010000033.1 GCA_945898205.1 Chlamydia trachomatis
AAGCTTCAAGGAACAATAACGGTAAAAGAATTTTGGAGGAGAGTAGCTATGTTAGCAGGGTTTTTAGCGCGGAAATCTGATGGCAATCCGGGATGGCAAAAAATTTGGAAAGGATGGCTTAGGCTTCAGGATATGCGTCGTGGCATGGAGATGATGCTATGAAAAGCGCGTTAAAATATTTGATTGACACTTGTGGGTAACGACAAGGAATTAGGGGCCTCAATTTGGAATCGGTGGATTGAAAAAGAGACATAGAAGGTGTATTGATCTGAAAAATGAGAAGTCGCCTTCTAAGGTTATACCCTTCGCTCTTTAGGTCTGACTGTTACCCTCAAGTAGCCTCGCTAGAAGTTGATAACCAAAACTCAGCTAGTAGTGTTAATTCCCCCCCCCCACGGATTCCCCCTATGTCAGCGTAGTTGTCGCTTTTAGGTAAAAAAGCTAGAAAAGGTGCGTTGTTTTCTTGGATCTCTGGAGATCTGAATCATTAATCATTAACACGACTTTGTGAATATTATAACGCGAGAGCAAAAGTTTTGTGCTGGCAAGCAGCAATGCATTCCAGAGGATTTGGTTCCAGCGAAGCATCTTTGATAGAGCCGAATCAGAATACTTGTCACAACTCCATCGCCCCCAACCCTTCCAGTTGATAGTATTTGTAAAGATCATGCCAGTGAGGCAAAAAGAGATAGCCCAGCAATTACTAGAAGAGTTTTTCAAGAGCAATTTCGTGAATACGGCATCGGAAATGCTGAAATTCAGGTTATCTTTCAGATTCGCTGCAATCAACTCATACGCAATAAAAGAGGCCTTTTAATTGAAGTAAAAAAGCATTTTAAAGGAGCAAATTAGAGGAGGAAAAGACAAAATTTTTATTAGCCGGACTGAGAAGTTTTGGGTGAATGCTCATGGAAAACAAAGAACGGTAATTGTAATAAGACATTCAGGAAAGGAGTTTCGGCATATAATCGCTTTAGACATGACCTGACAAGGCACGGATATCATACAAGCATATACACGCGTTGGGTAATAGAGGTTTTCTTTCAAGACTGGAAAAGTTATGAAGGATGGAGCAACTTGGCCAAGAAACAATAATATTAACAAATGAATTATGGTTGTTTTATGAAAAACCCTAAAAAGTACGATAAAGAATTTAAAATAAATGCGATAAAGCTATTTTTAGACGGTGAGAAAAGGCATCTTAAAAAAAGGTGGCAATATCACATCGAGTAGAGGTATATGAATTTACTCGTTAGGTGACAATTTTCATTGTGCCAGCTGAATTTAATCTCAATTTGCATAATCCTATTATGCCGGTATCGGCATAATAGGATTAACCCTCATTAGTAAATCTTCGGCTATGAATTTATAAGTTCTTGGCTACCTCAAGAAAGGTTAGAAGAGTGTCTATGCGATTGAGGTAAGTATGCTTTGTCTTAACAATATCCATCAGTTCATATAAATCTTCTAACGTAAATGTTTCTAAACGTTTCTCTGCATCGAAAAATAATTGGTAAGGATCCGGATTGTAGACTATTTTTTTGTCAAAAAATTCGTAAATAGTTTCAGAATTAGTTGCTCCCATCTGACCATAGCTAATGTTTTTAAATATTCGACAGGGAATCATTCCGGTTTCCTTTTGCCATGTCCCAACAATTGTGGGCGCTATAAAAGACTTTTGAATGAGTTCAATGTTATCTTCAACACTAATACCTTTGAGTTTAGCGTTAGCTATAAAGCTTAGAGGAATAAACTTAACATTTTTTTCTTTGCAGGCTTTTCTAAAGGCATCTAGTTCATTGTTGTTCCCATAGATACCGGCCCAAGTAGTCCCCACCCAATAGATTTCTCTGTTTCCCTTTTTAAAAAACCTCGGAACTTCATCTTTGATTTTATCTATTTCATGAGGCAACAGATCAGTTGCCCATGGCATGTAAATAGATCTGCTTTGTAAATCTCTATAAATACCTTTATCAAAATAGACGATGTTCTCATTCCCGGAATGAATGGTTCTTTCGTTAGTAAATACGCATAAGTTGATACAACGTCCGGCTTTGAATTGTTTGGCATATTTAGAGGGAGTACAGTAATGTAGAATATAATCACAGTCATTGCGTAAAGGTATGTTTTTATCTACATTCCCTTCAGTAATAAATAAACTGTTGGAGAAATCAAAATTGCTGACATCATCATTGTCATCAAACCAATAGGTAGGGTACCCTAGATGTTCAAATGCTCGATAAAAAGCATTGTGAATATAGGAATGTGTAGAACTGTGTAGCTTATGTCCCCAAAGCACTACCTTTTCAAAACTAGTTAATTCCCCTAAGTTGATTAGTAAAAATAAAATGCATGAAACAAAAATATTTGTTATTTTCAATTTTCCTCCTAATGCGCGCATTGCGCTATAATCACAATCTATTTAAAAATTTGAAAGTAATATAAAAACGTTAATTAAATGAGTTTATTCTCTATTTTTTAGCTATTCCTATTTTTCCATCCGGCAACCGTTGATATGGAGGTAGTCTACGGACATATGTAGCTAAATCGTTTTGTAGCTTCTGATTTCATCATTGCATAATCCTAAGTCATCGGAAAAAATTCCCCGTTATACAGGAGGTCTTTAGTTTTAATTCTTTTAAACAATCCGGCATAAAAAGTAAAGAGATGAAATTGAACATTTTCCGGTTCACAGAACAAACGAATCATCTAGAACGGTTATTCCCTTAATTTAAGTAATGTAATAGAATTGCATCTATAATCTCACCCTTATTCCTCCATTTTTAAGGATAAATTTAGGGGGCGGCGGGGCATTCCCCCCAACATTTCTTTTTAATTTATCTCTTTTACAGGTGCCAACTGAAGTAAACAAACTTGTCTTGTTTGCTGAGGGCGGAAGCGGTGATTGCCAGGGTTTTTAGAATTATGAATGCACCTTAAGGCTCTCTTTTTTTGAAAAACCAAATGGGGAAGAACTAGCTCTTAGGAACTTTTCTGTAGAAGACCTGGAAGGTCTTCTACTTGAGCACGGTCAGACTCCTTCTTTTCTATAATCAATGACTTTGTATTCGGGTGGCAGCAAGTCTTTTTGCATCATTTCATAATCATAAGGCGCAGAAAACCAAGGGTAGGGTGCTATGACTGTTTTATTGGATTCTTTAGAGAGCCAAGAAGCCCACCACCCAAAAGAAGAATTAGAAATAATAAGAGATTTGCATAGTACAAGGGTGTAAAAGTCTTTAATATAATCAGATCCTTCTAAGTAGATAATATTTTCACTTAAGCCCTGAGTGCACTCTTTTGCATAATCCGAGTTGTCTGAAGACACAAGAAAAACGGTCTCCTTAGAGAAGCTTTCCATCGCCTTTTTATAGTAGTCTCGGCTAAGGGTTGGATGATAGTCCCCGTTCGGCCTTTCCTTTCGATAGTCTCTGATGTGGACGCCTACCGTCGGGGAATCGAAAGCTAAAAAGGGATATTTAGCTAAAATTTCTTCATTCAAGCTCGAAGGAGGAGCAAAAAGTTCTAGAATCTCTTTTCTTCTGTGTTTGAAATATTTTTCTGAAGCAAAATAGCCAAGAAGCCCCCTTGCATAAACTGAAGGAATTTCCGAATAATTGAAACTAGGCTCTCTCCACCACTCTAATGGTATAGAATACGGAAGATCATAACTATCAATTTTCCCAAGAAAAAGTTTTTTTGCATTATCAAGTATATTAAATTGATCTTTATGCTGTAGGTCAGGAATCGTAAGCGAAAGATTATGATCTAACGCATAGGCATAAGCCGTTGCAATTTGAAAAAATTGATCTCCTAGTTGCCCAACTAAACAGATAGATACATACCCCTTTGTTTTTTGAAGTTCTTCCGAAGAAGATTCCAAGCCGGCTTTCCCCAAACTTTCATATTCTTTGGAGATTTTATATGTTGATTCCTCAGCTGAAGAGTCAACGACTTCTAAAAAACCATTAGCAAGCCATGCTTTACAAATTTCAGCACTCTTACTTGGCCTTAAGTCAAGTAATTCACCAATTTGAGTCGAGCCAACCGTTTCAAATGTCTTAAATAATGTCAGGGCATCTCTTTGTTGATGACCAAGTTTACGGGCAAGCATATACGCATCAGGAACCCCTCGAGAATCCATGTCATAAGTCACTTCTTTTGGATCGTTTATTTTCGAATAACCAATTAAATTTTCAATACCCCAATCGAGACTTTCATTAATGAAATGAAATTCATTACTGTTAAACGGAAAATATTGTTTCTTACGATAGCGCTCTTCGCCATTCCCTTTGTAAGCTTTAATGGGCTGAAATGGCACCGTTTTTCCTAATTTAAAATATCTGGATACGAAATCAATGAACTGTTCCGGAAATTCCGACACCTTCTCATATTGAACAATTAGAAAATTGTCTACTAACAGACCTGTTTGCAAAAAATTTAATATTTTATATTTCCTCAGTTCCAAAACGTGCTTAAAAGGCCTTCCTTCATATGGATTCCACTGATCTTTACAAATGCTGATTGTCTGAGAATCTGAGGATGGAATCCATTGATCCTGAATAAAATGCAAAAACCCATTCCCTGACAGTTGATCAGGCACATGATAAGGTTGTAAATAAAAACTTCTTAGCCAATCATAAGGATCTCTAACGACCAAAATAAATAAATTCGTGTCTGAATTTTTCAAGAAGGCTAAAGAACTATTTTTATTTTCTTTTTCTTTTTTGCAAATATGAAA
This sequence comes from Chlamydia trachomatis, assembly GCA_945898205.1. Lineage (GTDB taxonomy): Bacteria > Chlamydiota > Chlamydiia > Chlamydiales > Rhabdochlamydiaceae > CAIJXB01. The sequence goes on from CAMDHO010000033.1 coordinate 4,742, forward strand.
TGCAGTTAAATCAACCCACGGATAAAAGTGTTTTTGTAATAAAAAGGGAAATTCTTCATGTAGAAGGTCTAGAGAACAGGAAGGAAAATTTTGTCCCATCAAAGTTCGAATGTAGTTGGTTCCTGAGCATCTTTCCCCGATAACAGTTACACTTTGAATGACACCTCCTGAACAATGATTGAACTCATTGTCGAATAGATTTTCTTCTAAAGCTAGACAAGAAACAGATCTCAATAAGCATATAAAAACGAATAGACCCCCCACCCTCATTTTCTCGAAATGCATTATCATATCTTTTTACCCCTATGAATCTTCCAAAACCAGGAAAAGAGTCGAATTTTCAGTTTAAATGTTAAAAAATAAAAGCCCTTTCTTATAGAGAAAAAAAGAGAGCGGTGCTTCTTACACACCAAACAACTATATCAAAATGGGAATTAGTCGTCCGCCGATTACAGACAATACTATCTAGTTTCTGGAATAGAATTCAAGGACCGAAAAAGATCTCGATCTGTTCTCTTTCTTCAGGAGTAAGTCTTTTTGGTTATAAGTGAACAAAAACTTAAACAAATTACTTGCCTAGCTACTTCGGCATGTTGATGCGATTATTTTGAAAATTCACCACTTAAAAAAAATTTAAAAGTTGTCAAAAAAAGGAAATTTAAAGTAGTTTTTGACAAAATTCATCACCCCAATGGTAGGACTCATTGTTTTGTGCAATTCTTGCTTTTCTATGTACAAGTGCTGCTGTACTAGGCAATGCTTTTGAAAAAAACAAAGAACCCTTAGGCTACGTCTCTGTAGAATTAAGCGGACAATTTGGAAATCAACTATTTCAAATAGCAGCAGCCTACGCTTACTCATTAGATTACAATCTTTCGCTTACAGTTCCTGACCTGCTTCATAAAGATCAATATAATATACTTTATAACGCAAAAAAAATATTCCTTTCAAAAATTGATAGTTACGATTTACCTTACACTCCTCTTTTATGCTGGAAGGAACCAAGTTTTAACTATTCAAAAATTCCAAAGTCCAGCATTGTTGAGCTTCAAGGATACTTTCAATCAGATATATACTTTAAACATAGACGAAATGAAATTTTAGATCTTTTCGCGGCCCCACCTGGTTTAAACGAAGAAATCCTCGTTAAATACCCTTTTTTACTTTCAGATGCACTTGTCGTTGGAATTCAAATTAGAGACTACCGAGAAGAAAGACCTCAAGGAGATTATCATCCTACAATTAGTCGAAATTATTATGAAAAAGCAATAGAATCATTTCCTAAAGACACCATTTTCCTCGTATCCTCAAACAATTTAAAATATGCCCTAGAGTGCGTTGAAGGGCTCAGCAGCAACATTATTTACTTAGAAGGATCTGATTATATTGAAGACTTTTACACCCTTGTACTATGCAAGTCTTTTATTATTTCTAATTCTACATTTGGATGGTGGGCTTCTTGGCTTTCCAGTTATAACAAGAAAACAGTTATTACCCCGCACCCCTGGTTTTCTCTTCCGTACGATTCCGATTCCATGAAAACAACTTTACTGCCTCCAGAATGGACAGTTATTGATTATACCAAATACTGCGGTGCCCCCAAAAACTGGACAGTGGAATAAGAAACGGTAAGTGTCAGGATAGTTGTCGCATAAGTTTTTTTTAAACGACAACCCTTAATACAGTGAAATTTGAAGGTCATAATGGACGAATCGTTACTGAGTTGACTAAGAAACAAAAAGAGCTGTTTGGTGCTTTTTATATAGACCTAAAAACCTATGTATAATTTTCAGGGAGATTAGGATATTACCCAATAAAGAAAAATGGGATTTTGGAACTGTTTTCTGATACTTCTCTATGGCTTCATCGACTTCTTTGGGTCATAGCTTTGGGCATTTTAACAAAGATGAAATTAACATCTTTCCAGACTTCTCCAAAAAATTGAAAAGCTCGTAACCAAAAAATATCTCACGATTCCTCAACACCTCAAATTACTCATCCCATTCTTTATTTACTCTTATTTAGTGCAAACCACCTTTCCATCTGACCCCACTCAACTTTTGTATGATTGTGAACATTAATCTGAATGAAAATCATATTTTTATCATACTCTATTTTTTCGATTGATCTAAGAAATAAAGGCAACAACCGATCATAGTTCTCAATAATAATTCCCATAAAAATTGGGTTACCAAACATATGACCGGCTCTAAATTTAATAGCCTAGGCAATTGGCAGTGTGATGTTTACTTGCCCCATGTACTTGCCTCCTCGATCTGCATATGAGGTCATACACATCTCAGCGCCTCTGTAAAACAACACTTGAGCAAGACCTTCATTCGCATAAATCTTAGCTGGAAGTGGTGTTGTATTAGAAATTTCCAAAGTGACATACCCCTCCCATTCTGGTTCAAAAGGCGTAACGTTTACGATGATTCCACATCTAGCATACGTAGATTTGCCGATACAAATAGTTAGGACATCTCGAGGAATCCTAAAATACTCCACACTTCTAGCTAGCGCAAAGGAATTAGGTGGAACGATGCATTCATTTGATTGGATAGAAACAAAAGCATTTTTATTGAAATTTTTAGGGTCTACAAGGGTATTATGTAGATTAGTGAACACCATGAACTCATCCGCTACTCTTAAATCGTATCCGTAGCTGGAAAGTCCATAGCTGATAACTTTCTCCCCTTTTTCATTATATCGAACCTGATTCTCTACAAAAGGATCTATCATTCCATGCTTTAAGGCCATCTCTTTGATCCATCGATCTGACTGTAAACTCATATTTCTTCCTTTTTTGTGTTTTTCTATAGTTTATGTATAGCGCTTGAAATGGTTTTCTTGCTACAGTTTTTACTATCCCTGATTAAATCAGTGAGCGGAGATTCCTTAAACTTATGGAACAAAAAGAAAATTACATTGAGTCTACCTGGGCAAAGACTGATGAACCATTTGAAATACCGCTTCGCCCTCAAACTTTAGATGATTTCTCCGGCCAAGAGAGCATTAGACAAAGATTAGAGGTGTTAATAGGCGCTGCCAAGCAGCGTCAAGATCCCATATCTCACTGCCTTTTTTATGGACCTCCGGGGCTTGGTAAAACGACACTAGCAAACATCATTGCAAAATCAATGGGAACTAAGTTAACAATCACTTCAGGACCTATTATTGAAAAAGCAGGAGACCTTGCAGGTCTTCTGACCAACTTACAAGATGGAGACATTCTTTTCATTGATGAGATCCATCGCCTTAATCGGGTCATCGAAGAATACCTCTATCCTGCCATGGAAGATTTTGTCTTGGATCTGATGATCGATGGCGGAGCCAACGCAAGAAGCATCCAGGTAAAACTTAACAGATTTACCCTTATCGGCGCGACTACACGAGCAGGGCTTCTAACAAGTCCTATGCGATCTCGGTTCCCTTTCACCTGTAGGCTTGACTACTACACAGCAGAAGTCTTAATGAAAATTATCGTAAGATCTTCTAAAATTTTAAATGTTCCTATGGAAGACGCTGCTGCTTTAGAAGTCGCAGCTCGTTCAAGAGGAACCCCGCGTATTGCTAACAACCTGCTACGCTGGGTTAGAGACTATGCACAAATTAAACAAATTCGCCTTGTAGATAAGGCAACCGTCATTGCAGCACTTGACATGCTTGCAATCGACTATAAAGGACTCGATGAAATGGATAAAAAAATCCTAGAAGTCATCATCGATCATTATAGTGGAGGCCCTGTTGGCATCAGCACCTTAGCCGTCGCTGTCGGAGAAGAAGCTGATACTTTAGCAGAAGTCTATGAACCTTACCTTATTTTACAAGGATTTTTGAAAAGAACTCCAAGGGGAAGAGAAGCAACAATACACGCTTACTCTCATATTGGACGTCCTATACCTTCCAAATTTAATTCAGGAGAAATTTCATGAAGTTCCTATCCTTTATCCTTATGACTGCTTTAACCCTTACACCTTTTGCAGTCCCATTATTTTCTAAAGCAGCAGAATTCCCTACAGATGACATGCAAAAAACAAAACCCGCAACCATTAAGGTTTTGCTTCAAGAAAACCAAGAAAAAATAATTTTAGAAGTAAAAGGTGGATACAAAGTATTCTGCCCCTATACCAATGTTATTATTTCCTCTAGCTCTAACGCTAAAAGAGGCTATATGACACCAAAGAAATCAGGTCTTTTTTGGGGAGACACTTTTCCTGGTTCCTTCGGAATCCGTATTGTCCCTACAAGCGGACAAACCTCTATTTTAGTTAATGGAATCCAATATAAAGGATGCCTTGAGGTCTATGATATCAATGGAACCCTTAGAGTTATCAACGAGGTAGATGTAGAGAACTACCTCCGATCTAGCCTTGCTACACAATTTTTCCATGTTACAGAACCTGAAGTACTCAACGCACTTATAATAGTAGCTAGAACTCAAGCTTATCATCAAGTGCACAAATTCCCTGAAGCTCCTTGGCATGTGATCGCTGCAGACGTCAACTACCACGGATGCGGAAACACATTACAAAACTCACCTTTAGAGCAAGCTATAGCTACAACCCGCCACGCTATTTTAACATACCACTTAGAGCCTTTTGCAGCTTCTTGGAGTGAAAATAGTGGAGGAAAGACAGCGTCTTTTTCTACTGTTTTTAACGACAAGGATCCAACCCCTAAAGGAGTTTCTATTGACGGTATGGAATCTGAAAGATTAAGAAGTGCCTGGTCTTTTCAGATGTCCAAACATGAACTTGCTAACATTGCAAAACTCGCCAAAGTATCTAACATTGCCGTATTTTCTGAAAAAGAATCAGGCAAGGTTTATGCTGTGAAAATGGGAGATGAATCTTCTACAAAAACCATAGACTTTTTTACACTTCAAAACATCCTAGGGAAGTCCAAGCTTAAAAGCAATGATTTTACAATGGAAATACTTGACCAATCCGTTAAATTTAAAGGTTTCGGAGTAGGCAATGGAGTGGGTCTTTGTTTACATACGGCAAAACTTATGGCTAAGCAAGGGCTTGATGCTAAAAAGATTCTGTCTAAATTCTTTGTCGATACTCAACTTGAAAAAACAAGAACTATTCCGGATCACAAAGAAATGTAATTAAAATGTTTTAGGAAAAAAAATACTCTTTCTTGTCTTAAAACCTTATTTCCTCTACAATACCCCTTCGAGCCGGGGACTTCTTGAAATGGAAGGGTTCGAACCAGGTCAGGACCGGAAGGTAGCAGCCTTAAGGATTTACTTTTATGTTAAGGACCCTCTCCGGCTCTTTTTTACTTTAAACAACTCCGAACTTTAATTTAGATTTTTCAATCTTTCAAAATCCCTGATAACTATCATTTAACTGCAATCCGATTGAAAGCTATAGCCTCAACAATTCAAATATCTTTATTTTAATTCACATTCACAGCATTGAGATAAAAAAACAGAAAATTCTAAAAAAATATGCACCTTAATTATAACATTACAGGAAATAAAAAATTACCTCCAATTTAGGGGTTGTATTTTTTTTGAAAAAAACTGATATTAATAGCTGTTAAATCAGGAGAAATCATGAAGAATCTTTTTTTTATTTTTTCTATTGTCTTATATTTACAAACAGAATTTCTTACCGCTAAAATGTATGATCTCGCAATTTGCACTATCTTTAAAAACGAAGCTCCTTATCTGGAAGAATGGATTGAATATCATAAACTTGTAGGAGTTGAACATTTTTATCTTTATAATAACGAAAGCGAAGACAACTTCCTAAATGTTCTTAAACCTTTCATAGAGCTTGGAGAAGTTACTTTGATTCACTGGCCTGATCGCAGCTCTAATGAATATACTGATACATTATATGCGTGGGTCTACTCTACTCAAATGTCTGCATGTGAAGACGCTATTTCTCTTGCAAAGAATAAAACTAAATGGATTGCTGCTATTGATGTTGATGAATTTATTGTTCCGGTACAAGAAAACTCCATACCAGCCGTCCTTTCTAAATACGAAAAACAATTTCCTGGAGTAGCTGTGTTTTGGGATTTATTTGGAACCTCTAATCTTGACCTAATTCCCCCAAACAAATTGTTGATCGAAGTATTGCATAAAAAAGCACCAGAAAACTGCCCTCTTCATCTCATTTCTAAGACAATTTTAAAACCCGAAATGTATAAAAATTTTGAGCACCCCCCTCACACATGCAATTATATCAATGGTAAATCTCACCATCCTATCCCTAAAACAGAACTTGTAATAAATCATTATACTAACAGGTGTAATGCTTACTTTTACGTTAATAAAATAAAAAACAAGAAAAAAATGGATAACACGAAATTAAGCCAAAATGAAATAACGTCTATGTTAGACTTTGGCAACGAAGAAGAAGATCCTACACGTTCTATTCAACGTTTTGTTCCAAGTCTAAGAAAAAAAATACAACTTCTACAGTAATAAATGCTTGGTATCTAGTGAGGGCTCTCATGCATAAAATCATTCTTTTTTTAGTTCTAATGACAATCTTTCAAAAAGCTGAAAGTCTCGAAGACGCTCCTACCAAACAAATAATTTGTTTAAATATGATCGTAAAAAACGAAAGAACTACTATTAAAAGATGTTTACAATCTGTTCTTCCCTTAATTGATTACTGGGTTATTGTAGACACTGGATCAACCGATGGCACTCAAGAAATTATTAAAGAGTTTATGAAAGAAATTCCAGGGCACCTTTATGAACGTCCTTGGATTAATTTTGGATATAATCGCAATGAAGCTCTTGCCTTAGCAAAAAACAAAGCAGATTACATTCTTTTTATGGATGCCGATGATACTTTATCACTTAAAGGTGATTTTAAAAAACCAATACTAACTCATGACTTCTATTCTACTGTTGTTATACAAAAAAACATATTACCTACACTACTGCCTCGACTAGTTAAATCTAATAGCTCTTGGAAATGGTATGGAACTGTATTTGAACGCCTTTTAACAGAAAAACCTTCTGAAGGCTGTATTCTAAATAACGTGACTTACATATGCGGACAAGATGGAGTAAGATTCAATGATTCCAATACAAACTTAAATGACATTACGCTTTTAAAAGAGGCTATCAAAGAAGACCCAAAAAACCCTCGAAACTTTTTCTTCTTAGGGAAAGTGTATATGGCCATAGGCAACCTTGCAGAAGCTTTGGCAGTGTTTAATAAGCGAATTGAAATGCTAGGGAATGAAGAAGAAATATATCTTTCTAAGTTATCTATTGCACAAATTCAAGGTCTTTTAAAAAAAGACACTAAAGAAATAACAACCAGTTTTTTTAAAGCACATCTAGAAAGACCTCATAGAGCTGAATCCCTATATTATCTTATAGAAAAATTACAAGAAAATGGGGAGTATGAAAAAGGCTTTCAAATTGCTGCTTATGGGCTTAAAACAGTCAAGAATTCTAATGGAGAATTATATGTAGATAAGTTTATTTCTGAATTTGGAATCCTTATGCAATATACAATATGTGCATGCAAAACAGGCCGTTACTTGGAAAGCCTTCATGGGTGCAAGCAACTCTTGCTTCTACCAGATTTATCTGAAACTTTCAAAGCTAGATTCAATGAATATTTTCAATATATAGAAAGCAAATATCTAGAAAAAACACAAGAAGAAATAGAAAACTTATTAATAAAATAATAAATTAATTGCTGAATTCAACCTCTAATGGCAAAAAGAAAACTGATTGGTTCGCTAGAAAGTTGAATTCAGCTTATCTAGTCATAATCAACACCTTAAAAATAATACAGCTCATAATAATCTATACAAATATACTCATTGCATAGTTACGTTAACCAAACCTGTCAGGATTGAGCCTAACACCTTTCGGAAGGGATTTCCCCTGTCATCCAACTCGACTGTAAAGAGGAGCGGGAGATTTCCGAGAGTGCGCGGCAAGCGCGGTTTTGAGTTTCCTATTGGCATCTATCCAAAACTTCCAAACATGTTGCCTACGATTCCGTTCAGGTAGGGGGCACTTGGAAGGATCCTCTGAAAATTTAAAAAAGCGAAGAGCTATACAAAGTGCCGCCGCATGATGCGTTGATAACCCATATCTTACAGAAAACTTTATTCTTCCGATAATCGAAGTCATAGCAGGATTGACTCTGAAAAGTGCAACTCCCTCTTGAAAAGCCTTGCGCTCGATGTTTTCTAAAATAAGAGAATAACTAAATGAGGAAAGCATTCGAGAGTGCTTTGAAGTTGCTGTTTCTTTTAATGAGGCCTTTTTCTTTTTAAAGTCTAACCTTTCTGATATGATAGGTTTCTTTTTTTCTTTAGCAAAAGCGATAACTTCTTTGCAAACATCTCCAATTAAAGCTTTAGATTGATCGGTTGTTTTCCCATAGGTACAAAGAGAAAATGTTGTTTTAAAAACAGGGTTGCCTTTGGCGTCAATTTCTGTTACTGCAAGATGGTGCTCGTTGATATCAACGCCGATGCTCCCTCGAACTTCTTCTGTAACAATAGGAACTTTTTCTCTGGATAAGGAGATGAAAACTCGCCATCCCTTTGCACCTTTTTTGAAGCGGTAACTAAGAGTTTTTTTTGCTAAAAGAGCATCAGAGATCTCTTTATGTCCATAATTAAAAATAACAATTTTTTCAGAAGGCAGCGAATCAAAAAAAACCTGACGAATCAAAGGAATGGTGTTTCGAATAGAAAGTTCTAGATTTTTCTGGTTAAAATCTTCTAGAAACAAGAAAAAATTTTTTACATCAAAGTCTACTATTATATCTATTTTTCTAGGCATTGGTGTCTTTTCTGCAAAGACGCTAAAAGCTGCACCCATAGAGAGAAAAAAGAAAACAATTTTTTTTATAGACCCTTAATCAAAATAACACATTATTAAAAAAATAAAAACACACATAAAAAAACCACTAAAACAGAATCTCATTTTTATAATTCAAAATTCTTTCGCAACTCAAGCTCCGCAACAGCATTTTTTATAGTTTCACGAACATCCAGAGGTATGTTTTGAGATTCTAGCAACTTCCTATAAACTCCTAGAGACTCATTTTCTTTTCCTAAAAAAACCGCACAATTAGCAGCTTCTAGCGATGCTCCATATTCATAAACGAATCTTTTAACAAACGAGGCCTTGCTAGGTAACGGAATCGAAGCTGCTAGTTTCAAAAAAGAGTATCCGAGGACATAGTTTTTTTGACGAAAATAGGAAAGACCTAAGTGATATAGGGTTTCTGATCTCTCTGGATTACACAAATAAGCCGATGAATACGCTTTAAGAACCTCTTCAAAAGGATAACCATAAAATTCCTTAATTAATCCAGATAGATGTAAAGAATGAAACACCTCATCGTTTTTCCCTCCCATAGCAATTCGTCTTTCATAGTTTTTGAGAGCTAGATGATAATCTTGATTATTAAAATAAGTTTGCGCAAGATAAAATACATATCTACTATTAGAAGGATTTTCTTTTAGAGCCGTTTCAAGTATTTGAATATCCTTTAAATTTCTAGTTGGATCTTGAGCTCGATTCCCATCTTTGGATTTTTGTGAAATTACAACTCCCTCTATTAAATCAAAAGATTTTGCTTCAGGACACATAATTCCTTCATGTAAAACCCCTACCCATTTCCAGTTGAGAATACTTTTAACAATTTGAATGTGTTGAATAGAAACATTGGTATCTTCTATCGCTATATTATAATAATCCTTTTCTAAAATGGGCATTTTGAATTTTTCTGTAAAAAAAAACTCTTCATCTGCATCCGCAAAAAGAATATAATCACTTTTCCCCTGAGCTAAAAAAAGAGATTCATTACGATTATACGCAAAATTTTTCCAAGGCTTTTCATGAAGCTCACCTGGAATATCCTTCATAAATTCTCTAATGATTTCTTGCGTACCATCTGTAGATCCGGTATCAACAATAACCCAATAATCGATGATTGCTTTAACAGACTCTAAACAACGACGAATGACTGGACTCTCATCTTTAACAATCATATTCAAACAAACAGTTTTCTTTCCAGGTAACGCGGAATCTGCAACAATTTGCGTTGTCACAAAAACACAAAACAAAAATAAAATACGATGTATTTTCATAAACCAATACCTTTTTCGTTTCTAAAAAACACATTCATCCTTAATTACTCTTGCTAACAAATGAAATATTGTTGTTTATAACATTCAGCAACTTAACCGGCAAATTACTCATAGAAACTAACTGATTATAAGTTTTAAAAGCTTCTTGATTATTCCCCATCAAAGCTGCGCAATTTGCAGACTCAAACAGAGCATCATACTCATAAACACTTCTCTCTACAAAAAGTAAATCTTCAGGAATCGGCATGGTCGCTGCCAATTTTAAAAGAGCATATGCTTGAAGCACCTGCTCATTCTTTAAAAATAAACACCCCAACTGATAAAGAGGTTCCGCCCTTGTTGGCCTAGCTAAAAACGCTGCCGTATAACTATTAACAAGCTCTTCAAATGATTTCCCTATAAACTGCTTTATTTTACCAACCATATATAAAGAATAAAAAACCTCTTCCTTACTATCTCCCATTAAAACTCTTTTTTCATAATTTTTAATAGCTCCTTCATAATCTTTGCAGTTAAGATAGGTTTGAGCTAAATAAAAAACATAACGGCTATTATTTGGCTCTACTTTTAAAGCATTCTCCAATGTAAGAGCATCTTTACGATGTTTTTCAGGATCTTGCGATCGATGTCCATCTCTAGTTGTTGCAAGATTGCAAACTCCTTGCATTACTTCATAAGATTTAGCCTCTAAACACGCTATCCCTTCATGCAGAACTCCATACCAATGCCAATTTAACTTATTAGACACTAAATGAATCCGTTGAAATGTACTATCGTCTAAGTCTTTTATCGGAATGGAGTAATAATCCTTACTCAAATCAGGCATAATAAAATCTTTTGCAAAGATAAGTTGTTCATCTGCATCAATAATAAGACAATAATCTGCCTTTGCACGAGCAAGATCCAATGCCTCATTGCGATTATGAGCAAAATCAACCCAAGGTCTTTCGTAAAACTCTCCAGGAATGTCCTTCATAAAGTCTTTAATGATTTCTTGCGTACCATCTGTAGATCCTGTATCAACAATAACCCAATAATCGATAAGCGGTTTAATCGACTCTAGGCAACGTTTAATAACCGGACTTTCATCTTTTACAATCATATTCAAACAGACCGTTTTCTTAAGGGGCAACGCTGATTCTGCAAAAGATTGTAAGGAAGAAAAAATAAACAACAGAAAAAACAAAACTGTTTTTTTCATAAAACACCTATGAGGGTGACTTTTCTTTTCATGGAATTGCAACTCTTTTTTCTTTAGGTTGTGATAAATAGGAAAGATTGTTCTTTATATTTTATACCGTACTTGGAGATCTAGTATGAATTAAGACTTCCTCAGGAATAAAATAACAATTTTTATCAAGAACGGACTTTATAAGTCCATCTGAAATTTGCAATTCTTCATCTGCATCAATAAAAAGGCAATAGTTAGCTTTATTGAGCGCTAAGTCCAACGCCTTATTTTGATTATGAGCAAAATTCACCCAAGGTCTTTCATGAAGTTCGCCTGGAATATCTTTTATAAACTCTTTGATAAGTTTCTGAGTTCCATCTGAAGACCCTGTATCTAGAATGACCCAATAATCAATAAACGGCTTTACAGAAGCCAAGCAGCGTTCTATAACAGCCTTCTTTTTTTAATGTCATATTAACACACACTTCTTTAGTTTCTTTCGAAACTTGACCTGCATACACGCCTAAAAAACAATAATAAAACTTTATTTATTAAGGTCTTTAAAAAGAAAATAAGAATCCCAAAAAAACACCATGAACAATAACATAACCATCATGATCAACATGAAACGTTTTCGTTCTAGAAGATTTATCGATTTGATCTGGCGCAAGGGCTAGCCCGCAAAAATAGAGCATTTCATAGCCTGCATGAATGTCTAAGCAAGAAAGAGCTCGGTATCCAAAACCTGCAGAAGCTTCAGCAAAGATATTACTTTGCCAATCCATCTTACTAAAATTCCTAAGCTGCACTGTATTATTTTGATCTCCTAAAAATGAGTCTGCGGATATTCGATTAACACCCACTCCTGCTTTTCCACCTAAATCCCAATGAAAGGCCTTTACGGCATTAATCTGGAAAATAAAACCAAGCTGCAATCCGATAAGATCATTATCTGTTTTTATATCAAATTCTGCAAATTTTCCAGATTCAGATGCAGTTAAGGAAAATGTCTCCTTTAAACTAGCGAAACGAAGGCCTCCAATTCCTGAAAAGGCAAGATAGGAGTCCCTACTTTCGCTAAAAGCTTTTGCATAGTTGAGATCTACTGTGTAAAATTGAGATTTATAATAAGCTTGGATTTCAGAAACTTCAAAAAAATTCCTGGTAAAAGACGAATCTTTGAAAGGAAAACTTAACGAGCTTGTATTAGAAGTTCTCGTCTTTGTATTTTCCCAATCCCAAACATACACAAAACCTGCTTCATAAGAAGATCTAGCATCTTGTATGTAAGATAACGTCGATTGTAATCCCGGCTCAAAACCAAACCCCGTAGCCAAATCTTTTACATTAAGTACTGCTCTCTTGGAGTTAGTATTGCGCGGAGATGTTACTGCTAATGTTTGATCTTTTACATGATACCTTTCCATGTATACAAAATCAGTTAAAAGATCCCAATGTCCCTCTTCTTCTGCAAAAAGCAGAGATCCACAAGTGAGTAAAGTCAAAGAAAAGATCTTAGCTATTTTCCATTGCATAAGTAGAATCATCCATTTCTAAAGTAAAAAATAAGATTAGAGAACTGAAAAAAAATAGTATACAAAATTCCTTCCACAAAAAGAATGCCTGCAATTTTTTGCAGGCATTCAAAAAAAAGTCCGTTTTGTAAGAACTTAGAATCCAAATCGGATCTGACCACCATAATTATGGTCACTATATCCATGAGTAAACTCGCCATTATAGTAAAGATCCAACGCTAAACGATCTTCCCACATAAGGCCTGTTACCAATACTCCAGGGGATAGCAAGTTGCGATTTGCAAAGTATCCTGTTGATTGGAACGGCACATTTGTATTTACGAATTTAGATGTGAAATTCTCTCCTTTTATACGAACTTCTCGAACCCATGAAATTTTTGGAGAAACTGTCCATCTGTTCGTATTAAAACAGAGACATCCCGCAAATTGGATCCCAAGTTCATTACGCAACATAATGGCATTACTTTTTCTAACATCAAGATTTAGAACCCCTGCGCCTGTTTCAGTAAATTTATTCTCTGACTGAGAAATATAATCAAATGAATCAAATGGTCTAACTGTCAGACCACCTAGACCCAAATTGAGTCCCGTATCCACATGAGATAATAGCTGACTACCACCGTGCGTATTGGTAGCCTTTAAATCCACTCCAGGGAAGCTAATAGCACGTTTAACGTCACCACCGTGCGTATTGGTAGCCTTTAAATCCACTCCAGGGAAGCTAATAGCACGTTTAACGTCATAATTGCTCCATCCTCCGATGACTGACAAGTTTCCATAAAACAGATCTCCGATTGCAGAGAAATAAAGACCTCCATATCCCGTTTGAATATCTCCTGATCCTTGACTGTTATCCCATTTAATATCGGAATCTGTATATGCACCTAATGCTCCTGCATAGAAATAGTCAGCAAAGTTACCGTCTAATCCTAATGACACTCCTGCCGTTTTATTTTGATACCCGATTTGGGGACTAGTTGCATATGTATTTGAGCTTTGTCTTAAAACATCTCCAAATCCAGCAGTCCAAACGTTAACAGTCTTCTTGTCCTTTTCACATGCTACAGCACCTTTTCTGCCTGTTTTGCTAGAGTTCGGTTTATAACAATGCACCTCATTAAGCTCCTGCTGAAATCTATAACCTAATGTATCCTGAATCTTCACGGCATTATTTTCCTGAGAAATAGCAAGCCCTTTATAAAGAGCTGGTTGCATTTCATTTAAAGCAGAAGATCGTGCGTTATAATTTGGCAATTCAATTAATTTTACAATAATGGGATCAAAACTTTCGTTCCCGCTATTTGCAATTTTAATAATTGCTGCTGCGACATTTTTTGCATTATTTCCATTAATATGTGGTGTAAAATTATTTAACTGAAAATCTACTCCAACTGTCGAATTAGTACATGAAATATTTCCCACCGTAAAGAATGGATTATTTACAAAAAACCTAGAAAACTGTCCTGTAATTCCACCTGTTGAACTCAATATCACAAAACTGCTCCTATGCCCTGTAAATCCGGGGGCAACATCAAAATTCAAATCAACGCATCCTGATGCTATTATTGTGGATCCATTTACAGTAACATCCGAATTTGAACCATTAGAAACTTGTATAAGAAGATCTGATCCACAGGTCAATTCAAAATCCCCATTAATTGTAAGAGTTCCAATAGAACAGCCTGGGCTGATTGTTCCTGCGCTAGAAACTGATCCTAAGCCAGAACCACAACCTTTTAGAATAGCTCCAGATCCTACGATAACGTTAGATGTCAATGAACCTGGAACTATCAAAGTACCTCCCGCAACGGTCGTATCCCCTGTATAAGTATTATCTCCACTTAATACAAGAGTTCCAGAGCCTGTTTTATCAATCCCCCCGGAACCTGCAATATTTCCACTCAGAGTTCCTATTCCACTTGGAACTGACATAGAAGACACTCCGCTTAATAAACTGATTGCATTAGATGCTGTAATTTCACTTAGAATCTCTAATACTGCATTTGGCTGCATTGATAAAGTCCCAGTACCTAAGGCATTATTATTATTAGCAATCGTAACTTGCCCTGCACTTATAGTAAGCCCTCCACTAAATGTATTGTCTGTGGATAAAGTCAATTCACTTGTTCCTATGACTGTAACGCTACCTGATCCCGATATAATACCAGTAAAAGTCCCCGGTGACGATTGATTAAAAATCAAAACTGCATTATCCACAATATTTCCAGAGATCGTGTTAGCACTAACTTGCAATGTACCTGCTGAGATCGTGGTTCCACCTGTAAAGGTGTTAGCCCCTGTCAATATCAATGTCCCAGCTCCAGTCTTTTGGAACGTTCCAACTCCTGTAATATTTCCTGCAAATGTTTGATCAGATGTTTGGTTAAAGGTCAAGGCGGCAGAATCTACGATGTCACCTGTGATGTTTCCGGCACTCACTTGCAATGTACCTGCTGAGATCGTGGTTCCACCCGAGAACGTATTAGCACCTGTCAATATCAATGTCCCAGCTCCTACTTTTTGGAACGTTCCTGTACCTGATATTACCCCTGGAAATGTTTGATCAACTGTTTGGTTAAAGGTCAAGGCAGCAAAATCTACGATGTCACCTGTAATGGTTCCGGCACTAACTTGTAATCTACCTGCTGAGATCGTGGTTCCACCTGTAAAGGTGTTAGCACCTGTCAATATCAATGTCCCAGCTCCTACTTTTTGGAACGTTCCTGTACCTGATATTACCCCTGCAAATGTTTGATCAACTGTTTGGTTAAAGATCAAGGCGGCAGAATCTACGATGTCACCTGTGATGGTTCCGGCACTCACTTGCAATGTACCTGCTGAGATCGTGGTTCCACCAGTATAAGTGTTAGGAGCTGTCAAGATTAAGGTACCGGTCTGTGTTTTATTTAGAGAACCGACCCCTGAAATAATACCCGTACTATTTGTAAGAGTGTATCCAGGATCGACTTGAATATTTCCAGCTCCTGTCAAAGAGAATGCACTTGTAATCGTCCCTGTATTATTAAACTCAATAGTTCCCGCACTTCCAATATTAATCGTGCTAATGCCGTTCCAGCTTTGAGAGGCGTTAAACTTCAACATTCCATTGCTAATGCTGCAAACCCCAGTGTTTAAAATTATATTAGAGTTAATATTGATAGTAACACCAGACGTTGCAGTTTGCAGCAAAACACGCCCAAGAGCGTTTCCTGTAAGAGTATAAGAAGAAGCAGCCGGAGCAGTCCAGTTTAGTACCCCTATTCTTGTAATTGGGCTTGAATCCACAGTCACTGGAATATTTGAACCAAAAATAAAAGGAGAGCCACTTGCTCCTGCATTATATGATGCCAATGCAGCTGTTAGCTCAGCCTGAGTGTTAATCGCCCCATAAAGTTGCCCAGCGCCAACACTAAAAAAAGCTACAGATGAAGTCAGGAAAAAGTTTTTTCTTAAATTACCACGCATATAACTCCTTAGAAATTGACGCCTTTTTTCAAAGCATCTATATAAAATTAAATATTTATTCCATAAATTAAAGGCGATGGTATTTTTTTGACAGAAAATAAGCAAGTGCTTTTTCAAATTTTTTTTAAAAAAATTAACCTTTAGTTTTTTGAAATACAAGATAAGTGAGATGGCTGGCAAAAAATGGACAGAAAAATAAGGGAAATAAATCGAAATAAAAAAACAAAAAAAGCATTTTTCATATTCACCTCAAATCTTAGTATCTCTTATAAACAGGGTAGTTTTGCAAAAAAAAAAAATGATAAATCAAGCATTTTACAAAAACAAATAAAAAAAGATTCAAACGCAACCTTGTTTTTTTGACACTCTTAAAATTTTCTAAGCAATTCAGATCTTTTAATTTTAAAAACCGAAGAAAAATTGCTCTTATAGTAAAGATCTCTTGCTTAATAAAAAAACAACCCAGAGCTTAAAGGCTTACATGAACTTCAAATTTAATCTAAAGTAAAAAATAGCTTTTTGTGTTGAATATTGAAGATCCGTTAAAGGGAAGCCTACATCCATACTGCAATCAAAACCTAAAGGACCAAAAATTCTAACTCCAAGGCCTATACTTGTTAAAAAAGCACGATTGGATTGATCATTAATAGAGTTACCATACTCAAAAGACTCCCCATGATCGATAAATCCTACAAACTGAAAAACCTCTTGCAATGTTTTTTTTGTACGAAAAAGTTTTTTTGATTTAAAAAAAGGAGGAGGAACACGGAACTCTATATTTGTACAAAAACCAGTATCTCCTAAAGAAACAGCTAGAGGGTATCCTCTTACGGTATTAATACCTCCGATATAAAATTCTTCTGACAAAGGGAGCTTATAAAAAGAAAGCTGACCTTGAAAACTCAAAAATAAAAAACAAGAAGCCGGCAACTTTTGAATACGCTGATAGTTTCCATCGATATATATAAATCGACCTCCGGCCCCTTTCCGGCTACATAAATCATCAACAGGACTTAGTCCTCCTAAAAAATTGGGAAGGCCTCCAAACCCTATGATATTCCCCACATTACGTCCTCCGTAGGAATCCATATAATCAATTGTACATCCTAAAGAAACCACTCTCAGTTTATCAAAAGCAGAAACTTGATGTTGCTGAAAGTTCTTAATTTGCTTGTACTCAAAACTCGTATAAATGTCTGTATTGAGTTTAGTTGTTCTCTGTAATGCTTGAGTGAATTTTGATGCGGCCACCTGTGTTTTTCCGTGCAAATTCAAACTTTCCAATTCCCCTACACGAAAATCTGAATATAACCAAGAAAGCTCCATCGATGAGCCCCTTACATTAATGGGGACTTTATAAATACCATCAACAAAACGCAAGCTCTCTAAAGGAAAACCAAACGCCCCAATAAGGGATAATGTATCTCCATTAAAAAAGAAATTACCAAGATCTCCTCTTAAGCCAGATCGGTTTGTAGATGTAACCTGTGATCCATAATTATTATAATCTGCAGAAAAATGCATAGGGGCTTCGTCTTGTACTTTTAAAATTACACCGACCGTCCCCAATTCTTTTCCTTTTTGGAAAATAGAAGCTACCTGAAGATCACTGTTTTCATTAAGCAACAAAAGAGCCTTTAAAAGCTCACTGTAATTAATAGTCTTCCCGATAAATCGATTTAAGTAGGAAGCTATAAACTTGGATTTGTAATACTTATATTCCCACTACCCATGGAGGATCCATTTAATGTAATAGTTCCAAAACTAGCAGCTGCCTTTGATGAAACATCCATGGTTACATTAGGAGTAAACACAGCGGGGTTATTGATTGCAACAGTACCTTGAGTACCGAGAGTGACAGCAGCCGCATCAGAAATTGTAATATTTCCATTGATTAGAATGCTAGTTGGGGCTGTATAAGCTAGAGCCGCTGTAGTATTATCTAAACCTTGTAGTACTATAGTAGAAGCCTGAATGATTTCATTGGACGTAACTGTTAATCCTCCAGGGGCTGTTGTACCACCTACTGCGCCACCAAAAGACACCATTCCAATCGGAGCACTAACAGTCAGCAATTCTACCCCTGCTGTAGTGCCATTCACCGTACCTTGAAAGAAAACCCCACTTGTTCCTAAGTCCGTAATGGTTACAGAAGATCCTAACGTAACATTGCTTTCAAAAATTGTCGTGTTTCCATCTGCTGTAATGTTAGCAGAGAGCAAAACTCCAGCTCCTTTTGGTTTGAAAGAAGAAACAGGCTGATAATTTCCAACAGCACCTGCAAAAACCATCATGCCAGAACCTGAGTCAAAACCTACTTTATAAGGACCATCAATCGTACTTTTTGTCCCTAAGAAAGAAATATTGCCTCCTCGATATGATCCACCTAATGTCGTATCGAAATTAGCATCATTAGTCAGCAACGTCGCTGCTGAAATTGTGATATCTTGACCTTTAGTGTAAATACTTGATCCTAATTCTAAAGTTCTAGCATCAACGGTTACCATACCTACTGGAGATATTTCACCAATTCCTTGAGAAAGGGTAATAATCCCGTTGCCACCAGCACTTAACATTATATTAGATGAAGAATCATTTATTCCATTCACAGTAGATGTAAATGTAATTGGAGCTGAAGATCCATTTAGATCCGTTCTTATAACTGCACTATTAGCGCTAATTATCGTCGGACCGTTGAAAACGACAAAGCCCCCTGTTGTTTCTATGACAGAATTATCTTGAAGAACAATCTGCCCCGATTCCATATCCACGTTAAATTGGATACCATAGCCAGGAGCCATTGTCAGCGTTGTATTAGGAGCTATTGTAATCGAACTTTCACCGCCTAATGCCGTTAAAAAAACATCAGAAGATACGTTGCTAAATACTGAAGGATTGATCACAAGATTGGATGATAAATCTCCTGCATTTTGCCCAGCAGACAAAGAATCCATTCCACTACTGCTAATAGTAATTGTTGCTGGATCTAAAATCCACTTCCCAGTTTTCCCAAAAGAAGCCGTTGTATCTACATAACCTGTAGCTGAAGCAAGGCCTATTTTACCAGACGTTTCAACAAAACCTCCATGCCCGCCTAAAGAGCCACCGCGAGAGGAAATGATTCCATCAAAATGTGTGACTTTATTAGCCCAAGCTACAACTTTACCGCCATTACCTGAATCCATTGCATCTGCTTTAACAACTGTATCTCGACCAATAACTGTATTTGTCGCCTTAAAGTATGGACCTTCACCATAAAAATCCCCACCAATAAGAACTTCACCACCACCAGTAGATCCAGACGCATTAATTTGCGCTGCAATCACATTAAGTTGCTCTCCAAACACGTGTAAAGAGCCCCCTTGACCTTCTTGATTCGACACATCTAACGTTCCATTCACTTGAACATTGGAACCCTCTCGAGCGGCTATTTCGATTACTGAAGAGTGGATATTCGATCTGCTAGTAAGCCGGATGACACCATTTTCCTCATGAAGAACAGTTCCTATAGCAAGACCTTCTGTATTGATCACTTCTTGTATTATTCTACCAACAGAACCCATAGCAAGATGAACTTGCCCTTGCAAAGCTTGAATGCTTCCTGTTTGCTCAATCATGGCTTCTTTTAACCCTAATTTCCCTGAAAATTATACATAGGTTTTTAGGTCTATATCAAAAGCATCAAACAGCTCTTTTTGCTTCTTAGTCAATTCAGTAACGATTCGTCCATTGTGACCTTCAAACTTTACTGTATTAAGAAGGTCTAACTCACCCAGCAAGTCGGACATAGAGCCCAATTTGAACAAATTTTTCTCTCTCATGATTCGTTGAATGTATGAAGTGAGGATCAAAGCTATAAATTGTATAAAAAGACGGCCTCTCATATTTTCTTTTAAATGCACTCTCAAACGCTTCATGTCCAAACTGTTTTTTAGATTGTCGAACGACTTTTCAACCACATCTTTATTACGATAGATCTTTAAAGCTTCAATAGGCTCTTTAACGTCGTTTGACAATAGAACTAAGTATCCTGCTTCATTTTGTTTATAGGCGTTGATAGCTTCTTGATTATACGTAATTTGCAAACCTTTCTTGGGGGTCGTTTTTACAAAAAAGAAAGCGTCATAGTATATTTGATGATTTGCTACTAAATTGTTGTTTTTAAGTTCCAATTCCCATTGAGTCATCTTTTCTAGAAAAGCCTCATAATCTGCAGCTGCTGTTGAAGCATTATAAAACACATGTAGGTAAGCTCGTTTTTCTTGTTCCCATTTTATTAAAGAAGACGTGCAGAACATTCCTTGGTCACCTATTTTAATAAAATTTTTGTGGTCGGTAATGTTAGCTCGCACTCTCTCTACTTCTTCTTTTGCAAACTTATTGCTGAAAGGAACTGCTATTGTAAATTTCATGCGCTTATCAAACATTTCATTTACATTCTTTTGACTGTAAAACCCTTTGTCCATAACAAGTCTTAGTTTCCCCATCCCCAAAAATACTGCAGTCTTTAAAAAGTTAGATAGAGTACTAACATCGTTGATGCTGCCCGGCAAACTTTTGTAATAGACAGGCAGGTGCGTTTTTTCTCCAAATAGCATTGCTAAATTGATTTGAGGAAGAGATTCTCCATCTCGATTATATCCATGTCGAAGCATCTCATTAAGTTCTGAGTAAGATGAAATAGAAGTAATGTCGTAAGCTAAGTATTCATCTTCTAAACGCTTCTCAGCCCATTTTTTGAAAAATCCTAATTGTTTTTCTTCCGTTATAGTTGGTAATAGTTCGCTAATGCGACGATTGTCAATGAATTCCTCGTAAGGATGTTGGTGGGTTCTGCTCCACAGTTCCGCTCTAGATAGAGCCTTCCCTTCTACGACAAGAAATCTCGCAAGAGATAGAATCATTCGCCAATCATCAGGAAAACTCTGCTTGAGTATTGAATCAAGATCTGTTTCTTTACAGATGTGATCAAATAGTAAAGCTGAACCAATGGTTTTAATTGTGGCTATTGTTTTTGAGCAGGAGGAAACTGCTAATTTAGAACACACCTCTTTCTTGGACGGGACGATCTCACCGGTCTTAGGGTCTAGTTTACCTATGCATGTACGTTTGCTATCTGGTCGTTTTTTTTCCTTATTCCAGAAGGATTCGCACTCATACACGTACGTGACACCATTTTTCTTGTTTTTCAGATATACTATAGACACGTTTTCCTCACTAAACATATGTATA